>MFEK01000013.1:13981-29076 GCA_001779925.1 Candidatus Doudnabacteria bacterium RIFCSPHIGHO2_01_FULL_46_14 | reverse complement strand
TGTTTCTTAAATTCCCGGAAGATTTTACAGCCGAGACAAATCAGCTCAGCTCCGCTTTATTTGTAAGCCAGATCCATCAGGAAATTTTCAGCGCGATAGCCGCAGAGGCGGAAATGAACCGTTTTCAGCTGGAAAACATTCTGGCGGACTATCCACGGCTTGCTTCAGAAATTGATCTTTTGGTTTTTGCTCTCGAAAATGAGATCGCTTTGACGCCAGGCTGGAATCTAGAGCTTTTGAAAAAGAATTTTTTTGGACAGTTCCACCTGGAATCGATCAGGCGGCGCATGCAAATTTTAAGCGCTCAGATCAAAATGGCGGAAGCGGAAGGCCGTAAAGAGCAGGTGCAAAGCTTATCTTTAGAATTTAATCATTTAAGCGCGCAACTCAGCAAATTTTATATACAGACCCCATAATAAAATTATAATGAAGAAAAAGCAGAAAAAAATCAGAAAACCCTTGCGCAAGCAAGCAAGAGGAAAACCGCTACGCAAGCAAAAGCATCTGTTTAAAAAGCACCGCCTGTCCAGGGAAAAGCGCGTTTCCAGGGAGACCAGCAAACCAGCCGTAGTTTTTGATTGGGAGAAAGCGATCCGCGACCTCGTTCACAAAGGCCAGATGCGCGGTTTTGTGACAGAGTCTGAGATAATCCACGCCATGCCGTATTTGGAAGAAAATATTGGAGCGGTGGAACAGCTATATGCTGATCTTGATAAGATCGGGGTGGAGGTGGTTGATACAGAGGTGGCTTCGATCTGGGAGCAGGGTAAAACCGAGCCTGCCGGCCCGCGCTCAAAATCTGTAAGCGCTACTCCGGAGAGCTATGATCTTGCGGATATTTATGATGATTCGATTCAGATGTACCTCAGAGAGATCGGCAAAGTACCGCTTCTGAAAGGTAAGGAAGAGGTAGAGCTTGCCCAGCGCATCCAAAAAGGCGATGTTAGCGCGCGTAAGAAACTCACGGAGGCGAACCTTCGGCTTGTCGTGTCCATTGCTAAAAAATACATGGGACGCAATTTGGGACTTCTCGATCTCATCCAAGAGGGCAACCTCGGTCTGTTTCGCGCAGTAGAGAAATTTGATTGGACCAAGGGATATAAATTTTCGACCTACGCTACCTGGTGGATCCGTCAGGCCATAACCCGGGCACTCGCTGACCAGTCCCGCACAATTCGTATTCCCGTGCACATGGTGGAAACCCTCAACAAATACGCCCAGGCCGAGCGGTCGCTAGTCCAGGAGCTAGGCCGCGAGCCAACCGTAGAGGAAATCGCCGCGGAAATGGGGGTTGAGGTGTCGAAAGTCCTGCAGCTCCAGAAAATTTCCCAGGAAACTGTGTCGATTGATACTGCGGTCGGAGACGAGGGTGATGAGGAAGACAGCCGCCTTGGTGATTTTATTGTCGACGAACAGACCTCTGTGCCGTCCGAAAGCGCTGGCCGCCAGCTCCTCAAAGAATATGTAACAGAGGTCATGAAAGACCTCGACCCCCGCGAACAGAAAATTTTAAGAATGAGATTTGGGTTGGAAGATGGTGTAACACATACACTTGAAGAAGTCGGAAAGGAATTCGGAGTCACCCGCGAGCGCATCCGGCAGATCGAAGCCAAAGCCCTGGAGCGCATCAAAGAGCACCGGAATATTCAGAAGCTGAGGGATTACTAAAAATTGTAAGTAGTAAGTTGTAGAGTTGTAAGCAAACCCGCCAACCGTGGTTGGCGGGTTTAAAATGACTTAAAATTTATGTACCACAAAATGCACGATCGGTTAAAGTGTGGTACATGGAAGGGGTGGACAGGAATGGGGTTTTTGAGGAAGCTTTAACAAGATTGATCTCGTATTACCTTTATTCAGGAGGACGCATGGCTACCCAGATTGCAGGATTTATTTTACGTTCAAAAGACTGCCAAAGAACAACTCGGTTTTACGCCGAACTTGGTCTCGTTGAAAATCAACACCAGCATGGCGGACCTCAGCATTACGTCATCGGTCCTCTTACTGATGACTGTGTTGCAGAGGTCTATACACGTTCTGACAGGTTCCCGCAAGACACATTGATGCTCTGTGTTGATTCGATCGATACGGCTCTAGAGATCGCAGGCAGATATGGGATCAAACCACAAACCCAGTTGTCTAAAGGGTCTGATATGGATTTCATATATATCACTGATCCTGACGGCCGGCCGGTCATGTTGATCCAAAACAAATCCTAACTAAGGACAGCAAAAATACGGCTCACGAGTGGGCCGTATTTTTTGGCTTGGAACGATGGGTCTCACTTGAATTCGGCAATTATGTAACCGCCGGGAAGTTGATATTCGATCCAGTCTGTGGGCTCTTCGGCTGGATCATCCTGTTCAGCTTGAGGTTCTTCCTCCAAATCGACCTCAATATGCGGACAAGAAAACACGGTTTGGCCAGCTAGCCTGTCTTCAGCATACTGTTTCAAAAAACCTAGGGCGACTCGGATGATATCTCCTCTTGATGACTGGGTCATATCCGGTTTGACGACCAGCGTTCGCAGATATTCCAGGGTCGTAAAAGCATCTTCACTGAGCTGTAAAGGGATTTCATGAATGTAGTCTTGCGGATCGGTTTGATCTGTCATCATTCCTCCTTTGGAGCAATATAGAGGAAAATTTAGACAGTGGGAAGCCCCGAAGGGCTGGACAAAACCTGGATTTGTCGTTATTATGCGCCTTTGAGTGATGAAGGAGGGGCAATGTCCAAACCGACAGTAAGACAGCTCGAGTTTTTGAGCGCCAGAGGGATAATAGCGCCGCCGACGAGAGCGGCATGCAGGAGCGTTATCGCTTATATCAACTCTTCGAACGGCGCTAAGGATTTTCGACAGCGAATCTCGCTTGTGCGTGAAAACCAAAATGCACTCGTAGGAAAGCCAGTCAGGGTGGCGAGTGATAACGACAGAATCGGCGTAGTCCAATGGGTAGGTTGTCAGTATGCAGTGCTCGCTGAGGTACGGGGAGCTGAAGGTCTGGCAACATATCCGATTGTGGCAATGGTGAAATTCGAGGATCGGGGCAGTAAGCTTATTCCTGTGCCGATGCTTACTAAAATATAAAAGTTCCGGGCGAATCCGTTCGCTCGGAACTTTTAATTAAATTAAACTATTGATCTTTGCCGCGAGGATGAAATCGTTTTCGGAAAGGCCATGGATTGCGTGGGTGGAAATTTCAACTCTGGCGTAGCCCCAGCCGAACTTGATGTTGGGGTGGTGGTTTTCGATTTCTGCTATTTCCCCGACTTTGTTGATGAAAGCCAGGCTGTCCGCGAAATTTTTGAACTTAAAACGGCGCGAGATTGATTTTCCATCGTTAGAAAGTTCCCAATCGGGGATATTGGGGAGATAGGCTTGAGCCACTGTTAGATCAAACGGTTTGGTGAGACTGTCACAGGGAATGCATTTTTTTGATGCTAGATCAGACAACGAGGATAATTTAGGGTTTTATTCCCTCCCTTGAGGGGAGGGGCAAGGGGAGGGTGACTAAATTTTTTCACCCCCACCTAACCTCCTCGCCTCGCCTTCGCTCGGACGAAGCGGGCCCCCTCAAGCCCACCCCAAAAGCGGTTACGCTTTTGGGGGACCCCGGCAAGGGGGAGGAATTAATACTAAGATATATCCCTGTGGGTTTCGAAAAGAAATGCGGCGTCGGGATGAAGCTCTTTGAGGACAGTGATGATTTCGCGAAAGATCTCATCGGAACTGATTTCGTTTTTCGCATCTACCCATGATTCGAGACGCTTTTGCACTGTGTCCGCAATATTTTCCGCGAGCATTTCAGAGAGATGGGCATTGCGGCAAGCCGCGTAACTTGCGGCATAGACCTTTTTGCCGTCGAATGGTTCTTTGTGACCTCGGCGTTTTACTATGTGGGGCATGTAAGTTAGCTTGTAGGAATTAGCTTGTAGCTTGTAGTGTTTGAAACTACAAGCTACAACTACTATCCTAAGTTAATAGTTCCATTGGCAATCAAAATGAGTAACCATGAAAGCGCGATCAAGAGCACGCCCACTGCCAGCCGCATAAATCCGCGGTTGTCCTGTTTCCAGCCTTTGATTTCCTGGATTTTTTTGCCAGACGCCACCAGTATCAGGATGATAATCAGGGGCGAGACAAAAATCACGTTATAGAGCACCAGAAGCAGGAATGCCCAGATGTCAAAATACTGGGACAGAATTGTGATAATCGCCAGGTACGGCGCGCCTGTGCAGGGCAGTTCCACCGCGGAAACAAAGCCACCTAAAAGCGCGATACCGAGTGTAGTGGTGTGGGAGGCAAAATGTTCAATCTTTTTCGCCATGCCCGCCGGAATAGCCAGGGAAAAACCGCGGCCATACCAGAAATAGTCTTTGATTTCCAATATCCCCGCGACCACCACCAGCAGGCCCACGCCGATCGAGAGATACTCTGTGACAACAAGCGGGATTCGGGCAAAGAAATATACAAGGCCGAGTCCGGCTGCAAGATAGACGGCAAACACAGCAAAGCAGTATACAAAACCCAGATAGAGCATGCGCCTGACTGTACCGCCGCCAGCCAGCACCACGGACATCATGAGGATAAGAACGCCAATCGCGCAGGGATTGATCGAATCAATCGCCGCAGCAGTAATGACAGTCAGTATTGTAGGAATTTGTGCTTCAACGCCCATTCGACTACGTCCTCGCTATAGCTCGGACTTCGCTCATGGTCTGCGTTTTGTTTGGGACAAAACTTCGACCACATACCAAGTAGTCGAATGTCCCGAGCGAAGTCGAGGGGCTTAAATTATTTAACATACGTGTACTCACCATTATTAATAGCAATCTTGGTAAACCCGCAGATATGCTCGGTTTTGTCTTTTAACGGTTCAAACTCGATAATCAAACAATCCCCGGGCGGGATTTTGCTGGATGGGGAGAGGATATATCCCGGCAGATCAGATAGTTTTTCTTGGGTGATAGTTTTTGTCTGTTCATCGGCTTTATAAGCAAAAATTTGCAGAGCAGGTTGCCCGCCCTGAGGGCAATTCATTTTGTTTTGCATAATAAAATCCCCATTGTCAGTCGGCACAACGAGCAGGGTATTGGTCAGTTTTCCGCCAATGCTTTCAAAAAAATTGCCCAAGGAAACGCGGGTTAAATCTTGAACAGTGCCTTCAACGTGAATGCGGTTGTCGCCGTGTTCATGCATAAGCGGCGTGCCGATCCGGTTGGATAATCCGGTCGGCTTTTTTAGTTTCACTGGCTGGCCGCAGGAGTAAATCTGAAAATCAGCGTGCCAGTGCACCGGTCCGCCGGTTGCGGACGATTTATTTTCTGCTACCGTGGCCGCGGCAAGATATGCGGTGGTCAACACCGTTGGGACGACCATGCCGCAAAAAAGAAAGAGCTTTAAATATTCGCTCTGATCTTTTTTGAGAAGCGCGATTATCAGGAGAACTGCTATAATCCCGCCGGAGAAAAAAATCATATCATTAACCCCGTTCAATTTATATGTAGTTTAAAATTAAAAGGGTAAATTTTGCTTCTTGCCGGACCTGCCGTTATATTATCGAATACCAGACAAATTGAAACGGGGCTAACAGAATTCACAAGCGTTGGCTGTTTTTTGTTTGTGTTCGTCCTGTGAAGTGTCGCCGCAACAGACCTCGCAGCAATAAGTATCGCCTTCGTAGCGATGAATACCCACGGATTCGCTTTTCATTTTACCGCATTTGGCACATTGATGTTTTTCTTCGGTCATTTTTTTGTTTATCCCGTAGCGAACCATCATGGCTTGCTTACTGGGTTTCCTTAATTTATTTTAATTTCAAAAAAAAGCTTACGCTTAATTAAGATTATTATAGCAAATTTTTAAAAAATAATCAAGCTGGCGATCAGAAAATAAATGAGCAGGCTGATAAGGTCTTGAATGATCGTGGCAAGCGGGCCGGCGCCAAGGGCAGGGTCAGTGTGTTCCTTGTAAAGAAGCTCGGGAATGATTGTGGCGAGAGCTGGCGCGAGGCTAAGGTTGACGAACATCGCGAGTCCTACCGTAAGTCCGATTGCCGGAGAGGCCAGCCAATACATTGCGAACAGTCCGCTGATCAGTCCAAAAATCGCGCCAAGGCTTAAGCCCAAAAAAGTTTCTTTTAAAAGGTAGGGGAAAAATCCTTTTCCGGTTTGTTTCAGATGCCTGACAAAAATAGTTTCGGTTTGAGTGCCGACTGCGTCGCTGAGGTAAACGATCAGGGGAATGAAGAAAGCGAGGCGCAGATCAGCCGCGAGGATTTGTTCATATTTAGAAACCACAATAGATGCAATCATGCCGCCGATGAGGCCGAGCACCAGCCAGGGAAGGCGGTGTTCCAGGAGATGTCCCACTGGTTCTTTTGCGTCATCAGTGACAGGTGTTTGGAATTTTCGTTTGGGCATGGTGATTTATTAAATTAAATGTTTCGTCCGGAGTTCGCCAAAAGGATGCTCGATTTTGGGGTGTTGTGTCGATACCACCACTTGCTTAGCTCGACAAGGCCGAGTTTATAAAAAGGGAACGCAATAAAGCAAAAAAACGCAGGCCAAAGCCCCAAAGGCGTAGTTTTCAGAAAACGGTTAAAAAACGGGACATAGATGGCCGCGATCATGAGCGCAAAGCCCACGGCAACCGAGACAAGCAGGAATTTATTATTAAAGAGTTTTATTTTTGTAAGAGGAGCTTGTAATGATTTGAAAGCGAAAATATTGATGAGTGTTGGCGTGGCGGTGGCTACAAACACGAAAGATTGGGCCTTTACCAGGTCCCAATGCAGAAATTTGTACAGATAGAAAAATATTCCGACAAGGGTCAAGTCAGATATTAGGCTGACAACGAAGATTAATGTTTTGCTTTGCCGATCGAGAATCGGTTCCTGAGGAGAGTTAGGTTTTGCATTCATTACCCCTTTTTCCGGCGGCTCAAAAGCCATGGCCAGAGCTGGTAGGCCATCCTCGGCAATGTTGACCCAGAGGATCTGGATGGCAGTAACCGGAAATGGGGTATGGGTGATCAGCGTGGAGGTGATGAGAATTATTTCCGTAAGCGCATTAGACATCACTGTGACAGTGGCTTTTCGGATGTTGGAAAAGCCGGTGCGTCCTTCCTGGATCGCGGCCGTCATGGTACTGAAGCTGTCATCCAGAAGGATCAGATCAGAGGCTTCCTTTGCCACATCAGTGCCTGAACCAACGGAAACGCCGATGTCCGCGGCTTTGAGCGCGGGAGCATCATTGACACCGTCGCCGGTCATCGCTACCACAGCGCCCCGTTTTTGGAAGGCTGTGATAACCCGCATTTTGTGTTCCGGATTGACCCGGGCGATAATCTCCAGCTTTGTGATTCGTTTCGCCAGCTCTTTGTCAGATAGAGCGTCTAGCTGCTCACCGGTGATGACTGCTTCATTGCTTGTCTGAAATCCCAGCTCCAACCCGATGGCTTTTGCGGTCAGGATGTGATCGCCGGTCACCATGAGGATTTTGACGCCAGCGCGGCGGGTAATTTCCAAAGTATTCTTAACATCTTCACGGATCGGGTCCCGGATCGCCGCCAGCCCTAGATAAGTCAGTGAATTTATTTGCGCTGCCATTTCTTCGATTGTCCATCTTTCTCGATATTTCGACATTTCAATCTGTCGGGAGGCCATAGCAATGAGGCGAAACCCGCGTTTTGCAAGGTTTTCATAAGTCTCACGGATTTTTGCTTTTTCCGTTTCCGGGAGAGTGCTACAAGCCAGAATTTGCTCGGGCGCGCCTGTGACGAAAATTTGTATCTGCGCGGCCTTTTGGCCAGCCTCGTCGGTAGGCAGGTGAAAAGATGCCAGGTATTTGCGACTTTCTTCAAACGGCAGAGTTGCCAGACGGGGCATTTCCAAAAGTGTTTTTTTCAAATCGCCTCCAGAAGCCAAAAATTTTTCCATCTTTGCTTTATCGGTCGCCTCACCGGTTACTATCGATTTTCCGTTTTTTTCTTCTATTACAGCTTCGTTTGCCAGCGCGAGGGCCAGCATTGCTTGCGCATTATTCGTAGTGATAATCTCTTCGACCCGCATCTGCCCATAGGTGAGCGTGCCGGTTTTGTCGGTACATACAACCGAGGTCGAGCCCAAAGTTTCGGCCGCGACCAGTTTTCGCACCAAGCCTTTTCTTCCGAGAATTTTTTGGCTGGAAACAGCAAGGATAATGGAAATTGCGGCGGGCAAACCCTCAGGAATAGCAGCCACAGCCATGGCCACAGTGGTTTGTACCATTTCAATAAATGGGTCGCCTTCCGCAAGGCCAATAACAAATATCGCAAAAGAAATCACTATGAAAATTTCGGTAAGAAATCTACCGAGCTTGCTTACCCGGATCTGCAAAGGGCTTTGTTCCTCAGTCGCAGCGAGCGTGAGAGCGGAGATTTGTCCGATTTCCGTTCCTGCTCCAGTTGCCACAACAACAGCTAAGCCTTCGCCGCGCGTTGCGACCGTTCCGGTAAACACCATGTTGGTACGGTCGCCGACCAGGGCTTTCTCGTTTGCCAGCCCCGGAAGTTTTTTTGTGGCTTTGGATTCTCCAGTGAGCAGGGCCTCATTGACCTCAAGGTTGGCACTGGAGACGAGCCGTGCGTCAGCCGGGATTTTATTGCCTCCTTTGATAAGTATTATGTCGCCGGGGACAAGATTCACCGAATCAACGCGGATAGTTTTTCCGCCGCGAGTGACCAGCGCCTCAACCCGGACGATTTCTTTGAGTTTTTCAAAAATTCGGCTCGCGCGGTATTCCTGGAAAAGCCCGATGAACGCGTTGATGACCACGACTATGAGGATAATGATCGGATCTGCGTATTTTTCGACAAATCCGCCGGGTTCGTGGAACACGAGACCCAAAACAGCCGCCACCAGCAGTATCCAGACTAACGGGCTGGCAAACTGTCCGAAAAACATTGCAACCGCGCTTTTTTGTTTTCCCTTGGGAAGCTCATTGGGGCCAAGCTCCACCAGCCTTCTGGTGACCTCTGTATCGGTAAGGCCAAGCTTTGTATCAGCTTTAACAATCTCCAGGATCTGGGTCAGTTCCAAAGAGTGCCAGGCGCGTTTTGGATTATTTGGCATCTTGATTTTTAGTCAGGTCAAAGATAAGCGAAGTGGGTTTGATCTTGTTGTTGATCGGAATGGAAAAAAAGAAAGTCGAACCTTGGTTTGCGCCAGGGCTTTCCGCCCAGATTTTTCCGTTATGCTGTTCCACGATAACCTTTCCTAAATACATGCCGAGTCCCAGGCCGGCCGAGTATTTGATGGAATCTTTACCGCGGCCATATTTGGCAAAAGTATTTTCCAATTCCTTATCCTTCATGCCCTTGCCGGTGTCCTTCACTTTGAGGATGACATCCTTGTCAGTAGCCTCGACGCTGACCTCCACTTGGCCTTTGCGCGTATATTTGATGGCATTATCGATCATGTTATTGATTACCTGGCGCAATTTTTCCTTATCAATAGTCAATTTAGGTATAGGACCGGTCGGTTTGCGGAAGGTCAGCTCCAGACCCTTATCCTTGGCTATTGGACTGAGCTGTTCGACCGTAAATTCTGTCATGGCCGCGAGATCGCCGTCTCCCTCAAAAACAAATTCAAGTTTTCCGCGTTCAATGCGCGATACATTGAGGAGGGCGTCAATGAGTGAAATCTGCGCATTGTTGGTGACATTTATCTTTACCAGCGAATCCCGGAGTTCGCCACTGACTTTGCCGAACTCATCGTTTAGAAGCGCGGCAAGATACCATTTGATACCCGACGGGGGAGTGCGCAGCTGGTGGCTGGCCATAGTAATGAACTCCGCCCGTGCCTGGTCGAGAATCTTTAGTTGTTTGTTGGCGGTTTCGAGTTTTCTGGTAAGCACCTGTAGCAGCTCGCGCTGTTTAACCTCTTTGATAACGCTTCGGATTAGCATCAAACCAAAAACGAGGACGAGGCAGAAAATTAAAAACCTAAAGATTGCAGTGCCAATATCTCTGGAAATAAGTACTTCAAACAGAACTCCGACTGCAAGAAAAAAAGTCAAAATCTCAGTTGCAATGACCTTGACGTTTAGAAGGCGGTATTTAACGATTGCATATGAGGTAAGTATGATAAATGGCAAGAAAAATACCGGGGCCAGGGGGATGAAATTTAGTTCTTCAAAAACTACCGGCAGAATGAAATTGAACACTATTATGCAGGAAAATGTAATCAGGGTTCCGATTAAAACTAAGATGAATTGGTTCCGCTGAACCCCGTTTGATTTTATAGTTTTACGGAACAAATTAAATACCCCGCCGATCACTAAAATAGTCACGGTTAAGCCAAAAATAGCTATTGCGGGACCTGGTTCGGCTCTTGAAACTTGTCCCGAATCTCCAAGTGTTGCTATATTTGAAAACACAAAGGGAGTCAGGGTCAGCAGGGATACGATAAAAACCACTGGGACTAGCACGCTTTTATATTTTGGCGGAAAAACCTTTTGTTCATCTGGAAAAACATAAAAAAGTTGGAAAAAAGAGAATGCGTGCCATACCGCAGAAAAAATAGTCAAGCGCAAAAGCCAGATAGTTATCTCAGATGAAGAAACCTGATAGCTGATATAGTTGATTACACCATAGGCAATAGTCACGAAAGCAAATAACAAAAAAGTTTTGTTAGTAATGCTTTTGTGATTATTAAGATAGACAACGACCCCGAGGATTCCAATTGCGGCAATAGCAACCCCAACGGAAATTAAATCCAGATTTTGTATCTGAAGATTTATCATGAAATTTGCGCCTTAAGCCTTGACGATTTCGCGGTTGGCGGGTCGGCTTTTCCAATGCGGAACATCATGACGACTGTGCCGGGGGTGCCAAATAGATTTTGGATTTTATTGTATATTTGTTTTATTAATTCTTGGTGAGGCGTGGAAAGCTTGTCAGCTTCTCCTGCTTTTATTCCCTGCATCAAAAATAAAATTCCTGTTAGAGGTTGCAGTGATAATCCATGTTTTGTTAGCTTGAGCCAAATCAATTGTAGGAGCCTTCCCGCTTCAATATACTGTTCGGGCGAATCCCCATCGATAATAATGGCTCCAAAAGCGGAAGCCGTGCCATATAGCTTGCCGTTTCCGATAGCGATAATTTTCGGGAACCCGATTTTATTGAGTACTCTCTCAACGCTCCAATGTTTGAATAGTTTAAAGCCTAATTGGACAGGAGGAGGAAGTTCCAGTGTTTTTAGGTAAAAGCCGATGCTTTTTTTCGCGTCTTCCTCTGCGTCCCAGTTAATGTGACTGAAAAAGAAATGATGGAGATGTTCGTTTTCAAAGAGAATGCGCTCGTTATTTCCAGCCAGGCTCCCCAGCTCGGCTATAGTATTTTTTTCCTCGACAAGGATAAATTTTGCTTTTGTGCGTAATTCATTTTCAGAGTTAAGCAAATCCCGACGCTCATTTTCATTCAACTTATAGTTTTTGTAAGGTTTGCGGTTGGTTGCCCTTTGGAATATTTGTTCCGCTAGATTTCCGGGTGTCTTGGTTGGCGGCATGACAGAAATTTTTGCGACCAGGTTAGGCCGGTTGCTATCAGGAAATATCGAAAAATTTAAGCCATAGCCTTCGGACTCGGCCATTATTTCCATGTTCTGCAATAATGAGCCGTGAGCTATATATGCCCCTCGCTGACCCCAGTTGTAAAGAGAATTGTCTCTTTCAGGAAGATTAAATAGGTAAATCTCACCATTCTTGATTTCGAATCTCCAGGGCTGAGAGTTTTCTCCTGAAGGTGCCCGAATGCCTGCGTCAATAATTTTTTGAATTAATGCTTGCATCAGTTTTTATTTCCAAATACCCGATCTAGACTTATGTTGTATTTACCACTCTTCATTGTGTGTCCGAGAGCGATTCTCCGCACAGCATAGGCCACAGCCGAACCGCTGAGGC
The DNA here is from genome assembly GCA_001779925.1 of Candidatus Doudnabacteria bacterium RIFCSPHIGHO2_01_FULL_46_14. GTDB lineage: Bacteria > Patescibacteriota > Doudnabacteria > UBA920 > 2-01-FULL-46-14 > 2-01-FULL-46-14. The sequence goes on along the minus strand of MFEK01000013.1, from coordinate 17,136 downwards.
TTGCTGCTCCTCCCAGCTGCGGCCAAGAATAGATTTTTTTTCCAACAACTGCCAATGACTCTTTCATCCGCTTGGTTACGTATTTCAAGCCGACCATTTTATTAATGAGCTTTAAGCGCTGCCTGAAATCGTAATTTTTTATCATGGTTAGATCGGTTTTCCCTAGCATGCCGTGAAAGATAGGGCGCTTAGGCTCAAGATCAAACCGTTCAACATCGACTATAGAGTTATCTCCATTATCCGCAGCTGAGACAACCGGGATTTTTGATTTTTTTGCCGCCAAACGCAATTTGATTTTCATATACACATCATCAATCTCGTCAACGATTACATCGAGGCCAAATGTAAATCTCTCAACATCTTTTCCCACACCATTTGGGAACAGCGTGAGTTTAGAATAAGGATTGAGTTCATAAATTTGTTTTGCTGATATCATAGTTTTATTTTCGCCGAGATTATGAGCACCTGCTCGAATGCGGTTGAGGTTGGAAAGCGAAAGCGTGTCAAAATCGGCAAGACGCAGTATTTCCGCTCCCTCTAGAACCATGTCCAGGGCGGCGCTGTTGCCCACGCTCAGCCCGGCAATGCCAATTTTGTATTTTTGAAAGGCTTTTTGTTCTTTCTCAGTGATGAGGTTTTTGTTTCTTGCGGTTCGAAGTTCGAAATATTCACGGGGAGAAAGCAAATGAACCAAATGTCTGTTCCAAGGGAAATAAACCCATCTGCCCTTATCCGTACTGTCAATACCAAGATTAGCTGATTTTGGGTCGAATTTCAATTTTGGGTGCCTGACCAGAAAGAGTTCTCGAAGCTGCTCTTTGTGATGGTCCACCACCGTGTTTTTCCGCTTTAATTTTTGCAGCGTTTTAAAATCATTTTTGTGCAGGGGATTGAGAATGGTCGGTTTTGTTTCCAGTATGTTCATTTTTATACAATGTATCTAGGTTTTAGGCCTGGTTTGAAATATTTTGGGTCTTGGTAGGAATGCAATACGATCTTTGGGACCGTATTTTTTGGAAATTTCATGCTGGCATCTCGAAACTCCATATTGATGTCTTTCAGCTTTTCATATATCTTTGATTGAATCTGTTTTGATAACTCATGTCCCGACTTGATTCCCGTTTTAAGCTCAATGTTGATTTCCAAATACTCATCCATATTTTTCAAATAGCCTTTTCGCATTGCAAATTTGCCGGTGATTTTGTTGAGAAACGGCCGATGATTGAGAGCGGAGTGGATGTGTTCCGGGTAGATGTTGGCCGCGTAAAGGATTACGGTGTAGTCGCTTCGGCCGTACAGTGCGAGAAACGGCAGTTGCCATCCGTCGTTTGCGGAGATTTTTTTTCCAAGCCTATTTTTCATGTCTTCATAAGGAATGATTTTGCCGCTGTCATGAAGGTTGAATCTGATGAGCGGAGTACCGCTCGCGGCTGTAAAAATAAGCTCGCCGCCTTCTGAGGTGATGTGCCTGAGCAGGGGATTGAATTGAAATAGATTTGGTGTCAGTGGCCTTCCAAAAATTTCGTTACTCAAGGCCGGATCACTTTCTAAAATTTGCCTATATTTGATGCTCTGCGGAGTCTCATGCGCCATAAGCAGCATTTCAGAGGATCCGTATGTGCTGAGTATCGCGCTGCGACCTGCTTTTATCCCAGCTTTTTTCAGCAGATAGTCCCGCCACTGTTCATTGAACCCTTCGCTGCAAAACATCATGCGCAGTCTTTTTTTATCCCAGCGCATCCCGTTTTCCGTTCCGGTTTCAATAATATCTTTTATAAAAAACGGATGACCAACCAGAATAATCTGTTCGTAATTTTGACGCAGATTCCGCACTGTTCGCAACACTTCCGTCTTGTTATTGCCTGCGGTTATTATCGTAAGGTTATTTTTTTGCGCTACAAGCCAACTGGGTAATGTGGTGGCCAGTCCGGAAACATAGACACCCATGGGAAAGCCGATGACAAGCAGAGTTTTATATTTATTGATTTGAAAAAAATTTCGGTAAATTGTTTCGTGAATGATTGCAGCCTCAAATTCTTGGTAGCCGTCCCGCGGCCAAAAATTCGGTTCGCCGCTTGTACCGGAACTCATTGCTACGAGACTCGATTCCGAGAGTTTTTCGTCCCAGCATCTTTTATGAATGGGGTAGGAACTCACGTAATTTTTTTTGTCCGTATGGGGGACGTGCGAAAAATCCCCGACAGTTTTAATTTTTTGAGGATTTATTTTGTTTTTCTTCAAAAAATCCTTATACGCCGGAACGCGGCGTGCGGCTTCGTGAAATACAGTAAGTGCCCGTTTTTCACCTGCTCTTTTCCAGAATGATTCGCCCTGCGTCCTCAGAAGTTTTTCGAAACCAGGCGTGTTAAAACGAAAAAATTCCGTAATCCAATTTTGTTTTTTTTGGAATTTAAAACTAGAGATCAAATTCACTGGCATCTTTTAGCATTTGCGTGATTTTTCGCAGTTCGGAAATAATTTCACGATCATCGACGATTTTAGGAAAAAGCTCCCGTACAGCATCGTAGAATTTTTTTGATTCGGCACACAGTTTTTGGCCGTCGTTTTTAAAATCTACGGCTTGGGCGAGCGTTATAGATTCGATGGATAATACTATAAAAGCATTTTCGATGACTTTAGCAGTCAGAAGAGCGGCGTCAGTGCCCATGCTGACCACGTCCTGGTTGTCGCCGTTGGTCGGGATAGAATGGATGTGGTGCGGAAAAGCCAGACTCTGGCTTTGAGCGGTCGTGGATGTGGCGACAAACTGCAGTCCTTGCAGGCCAAGGGTCAGACCCGGTTTTTTGAGATTTAAAAATGGAGGAAAAATTTTGTTGACGTTGCGGTTCAAGAAAAAATTGATCCGTCTTTCGGAAAGCATGGTCATTTTCGTCACGGCAATTTTGAGAAAATCAAGAGTAGATGCAATCTGGTCCCCGTGGAAATTTCCGCCATGGTAGAATTCTTCGGTTTCCCAGTCCACAATGGGATTGTCAGTGACGGAATTGATTTCCGTTTGGATATCAGCCTGCGTCTTTCTGAGAGTATCCAAAACCGGGCCTAAGATTTGCGGGATGCACCGCAGGGAATATATTTCCTGAATTGCTGCCGGCATTTCTCGGACATCATCAGTACTATTGAGATGGTCTTTGAGC
>MFEK01000013.1:0-13943 GCA_001779925.1 Candidatus Doudnabacteria bacterium RIFCSPHIGHO2_01_FULL_46_14 | reverse complement strand
ATGAAGCTTTTCGGAAATCCCGTCGTCAAATGCTTGTACAAGCTCCAAGGCAAGCGCACCGGTCCGTTGGGCAAGGTTCAGCAGCCGGCTGGCTTGATCACAAATCACCGCGCCGATTCCAGACATAAACGAGGTTCCGTTGATCAACGCCAGGCCTTCTTTGGGCTGGAGCTTGTGTGCTTTCAGATTTGTTTTCTGTAAAGCTTCGGCAGTACTCATTTCTATTCCCTGGAAAACCACACGCCCTTCTCCGATAAGCGCCAATGCAATATGCGCCAGTTGCACCAAATCTCCGCTGGTGCCGACCGCACCGTGCTCAGGGACGACTGGAATGATCCGCATGTTTATGAAAGCCGCGAGAAGATCCAACAGTTCAGAAGACACCCCGGAATAGCCCTTGGCTAGAGTATTTAACCGGACAACCATAGCGGCGAGTATGTAGGGAATCGGAAGAGGATTGCCCATTCCCACAGCATGGCTGCGGATCAGATTGAACTGCAGTTCTAACAGCTGTCCTTTTGCCAGGGAGTGAGAGGCCATGGGGCCGAATCCTGTGTTGGCTCCATAGACGATTTTATTTGCAATTTCCTGGTTTAAGAAATCGTAAGATTTTACAATGCGGTTTTTTGCGCTCTGCGATATTTCAATTTTGGCATTTTCGTCGCGGATGAGGCCGACAATATCGCTGATCTTTAAATCAGCCCCCGTTATTGCTATTTTTTCTGGTTTCATGCGTTCTGTTTCATTTGCCTCCTGGATCGACTTTATAAAGGTATTTTACTAGCACTTGTGAAAATAATCAATATTTGGTATAATATATCGTAGTATTATAATAATGCCTGCGCTACCAGTGAAACAAAACCCTAAAAATGGCCAAAATCTTAGTAGTTGAAGATGAGCTGATGATGCGCGACCTCGTTGTCCGCAAACTTGCTTCCAACGGCTTTGACGTAAAAATTGCCGCAGACGGCAAAGAGGCTCTCGTAGTCTGGCGCACAGAAGCCCCGGATCTGGTTTTGCTTGACCTTATAATGCCGGAAATGGATGGTTTTGAGGTGCTCCAGCAAGTGAGAAGCGAAAAAAATTCGGGCCTTTCCAACACGCCAGTCATTGTGCTATCAAATCTTTGGAGCAATGAGGATATTCTCAAAGCGCAAAATCTCAAGATCCAGGGTTATTTGGTAAAGGCGTATTACACGCCTGATGATATTTTGCAGAAGGTTAAAGAAGTATTAAAGATTAACAACTAATATTTAATTGCAAGCCTCTCGACTTCGCTCGAGACATTCGACTCTATGGTCGAAGTTCCGCGACAGCGGAACGGAGATCATGAGCGGAATTTCGAAGCGAAGCGAAGAAATGGAGTCGAATGGCAGGTTTTATCACCACAGACGAATTGAAAAAGAAAATAGACGACAAAGAAAATTTTATCCTGGTGGAGGTCCTCGGGCCGGAAACTTTTGCCGAGTTTCATTTGCCCGGCGCAATCAATGTTCCGGTCGACGATACGTTTGAAGCAAATATTCAAGCCAAAGTGCCCGATAAAAACATGCCGGTCGTGGTTTATTGCCGCGACATTGAATGCCACGCCTCAGCCAAAGCCACCAAGCGCATGGAGCTTTTAGGCTACGCAACAGTTTTTGAATACCACAATGGCAAAGAAGGTTGGAAGGCTATGGGATTACCTACAGAGGTAGGACCAAGCAAGTAGCCCGTCAATAACGAAATTTTTCCCTCCCCCTTGAGGGGGGAGGTTAGGTGGGGGTGATAAATAAGGCTTTATCCACCCTTCCCTTAATCCCTCCCCCTCAAGGGGGAGGGAAAAACACCTAAAGAAGTTGGACTTATAAATTAGCACTATCCACTTGACAGTGCTAATTTTTTGTTTATAATTACTGCTGGACTAATTAATTTTTTTATATAAATAATATGCAGATAAAACCATTGGGAGACAGGATTTTAGTGGAGCAGCTGACCTCGGAAGAGGTCACCAAATCCGGCATTGTTTTGCCGGAAACAGCGGAAAAAGAAAAAAAAGCGCAGGGTAAAGTAGTGGAGACTGGTGTTGGCCCGGTGGCCAGCATGTTCAAGATCGGAGATATAGTTGTCTTTGGGAAATACGCCGGAGAAGAGGTTGAGGTAGAGGAGAATGGCAAGAAAAAGGAATATAAGATTTTGTACGTTGGAGACCAAGAGTCTAAGAGCGATGTCCTCGCAAAGATATACAATTAATTATTGAATTTTAGATATGCCCAAACTCATCAAAACAGATTTTGAAGCAAAAAAGGCCATCAAGGCCGGGGTGGACAAAGCCGCTAACGTAATCAAGGTCACGCTCGGGCCGACTGGCCGCACGGTTATTTTGGACCGCGGATTCGGCAGTCCCACCATCACTGACGATGGCGTTACGGTGGCCAAGGAAATCGAACTGGAAGACAAATTTGAAAATGTTGGCGCGTCTCTCATCCAAGAGGTCGCCAATAAAACCAATGAAGAGGCGGGAGACGGAACCACGACGGCCACAGTTTTGGCCCAAAAAATGATTGAAGAGGCTTTTGCGGCCGCGACCCTAGCATCCAGCCAGGCTCATCAGATAAAGGCCGGAATGGATAGAGCGGTAAATTTTGTTGTAGCGGAGCTGCGCAAGGTTAAAAAGGATATAAAAAATAAGGAAGAGATCGAGCAGGTCGCAACGATCGCCTCGCTCGACCCGGAGGTTGGCAAACTGATTGCCGAGGCCATGGAAGAGGTTGGCCATGATGGCGTGATCACTGTGGAGGAAGGCCAGACCATTGGCCTGGAAAAAGAGGTGGTCAAAGGCATGCGTTTTGACAAAGGTTTTGTCGCTCCTTATATGGTAACCAATCCGGAACGCATGGAAGCGGTGTGGGAAGATGCCGCAGTTTTGGTTACTGACCAGAAGATTGCCGCGATCCAGGATGTTCTGCCAGTGCTGGAAGCTTTGGCGCAGAGCGGCCGAAAAAATCTCGTGATTATTGCCGAAGATATCGAGGGAGAAGCTCTGGCGACGTTCATCGTCAATAAAATCCGCGGCACGTTCAATGTGCTGGCAGTCAAAGCCCCGGGATTTGGCGATCGCAGAAAGGAAATGCTTGCCGACATTGCGGTTTTGACGGGCGCGCAGGTCATCTCCGAAGATCTCGGCATCAAGCTTGCCAATGCCACAGTGGAGCATTTGGGCAAGGCGCGCAAAATCATTGCCACTAAAGAGCATACGACAATAATAGACGGCGCGGGTGACAAGAAAAAGATTGAGGAGCGCGTCGCACAGATTAGAAACGAAATCGCCAATTCCACCTCGGAGTTTGACAAGGAAAAACTCCAGGAGCGCCTGGCCAAGCTCGCCGGCGGCGTAGGCGTGATCAAGGTCGGCGCGTTTACCGAAACGGAAATGAAGGTCAAGAAATTTAAAATCGAAGACGCGCTAAACGCCACCAAGGCTGCGGTCCAGGAAGGCATTGTGGCCGGCGGCGGCGCGGCTTTTGCCAGAATCGCTCCGCATCTCGAAGCGCATTTTAGCAAGCAGAATTTATCTCACGCGGAAATGGCCGGAGTGAAAATAATCCGATCAGCCTTGGAAGCCCCCCTGCGGCAGATTGCGGCCAACGCGGGCATTGAACCGACAGCGATTATTTCCGAAATCCAGTCGAGCGATGCTCAGTACTGCGGCTACAATTTTGCCAAATTTGATTCTTCTGATTGGAAAAAGGGTCTCGAGACAGACATGATGAAGGCCGGTATTGTTGATCCTTTAAAAGTGACAAGACTGGCTCTGGAAAACGCGGTATCCATAGCTTCCACGCTCGTGACCTCTGAAGCGATTATTGTTGATAAACCGGAACCCAAAGCACCCGCGGGCGGAATGCCGGGCGGCATGGGCGGGATGGACTATTAGTCCCTACGAATTACCAATAAAGTACGAATTTACGAATCCTCCCAAGCATGCTATCATTGGGAGGATTTGTTTTTGTTTGGATAAGTATATTTGTAAATATTAGTAATTCGTAGGGTATGAAAAAACTTTTCACCTCAGAATCAGTCACGGAAGGGCATCCGGATAAAATTTGCGATCAGATATCTGACGCGATTCTCGACGAAATGCTCCGGCAGGACAAAAAAGCCCATGCCGGCATCGAATGTTTCGTCACCACAGGGCTAGTGATGGTTGGCGGAGAAGCGCGGACCAGCGCTTATGTAGATGTGCAGGAAGTGGTGCGCCGAACCATCAAAAAGATCGGTTATGACAAACCAGAATATGGTTTTTGTTACAGTGATGTCGGAGTGATTTCCACCCTGCATGAGCAGTCGCCTGACATAGCCCAAGGGGTTGATGTCGGCCGCGGCGAATTCAAAGAGCAAGGAGCAGGGGACCAGGGACTGATGTTTGGCTATGCATGCAATGAGACGAAAGAATTCATGCCGCTTGCTCTGTCATTAGCACATCGCCTGACCCGTAAATTATCTGAAGTGCGCAAAAAAGGGAAACTCGCGTATTTGCGGCCGGACGGAAAATCTCAGGTGACTATTGAATATGTTGACGGCAAGCCAAAGAGGGTAAACACTGTGGTCGTGGCCGCGCATCATTCAGAAAATGTAACCACTGAACAACTGCGCAGCGATATTACCACCCATGTGATCAAGCCAGTGTTAGGAAAATTGTTCAGCAAGAATATTAAAATTTTTATCAATTCCACAGGGAGATTTATTATCGGCGGTCCACCGGCAGACGCAGGGCTCACTGGGCGTAAGATTATCGTTGATACTTACGGCGGATGCGCACCTCATGGCGGCGGTTGTTTTTCCGGTAAAGATCCTTCAAAAGTTGATCGCTCGGGATCCTATGCCGCTCGTTATATTGCAAAAAATATTGTCGCGTCAGGCCTCGCAAAAGAATGCACAGTGCAGATTGCTTACGCTATCGGGGTGGCTCGTCCCGTGTCTGTGATGGTGGATACTGCCGGAACAGGTCGGGTGGGCGATGCGCGTTTGGAAGAAATAGTGGAGAAAATTTTCCCCTTGAAACCCGCTGAAATAATCCGTGTGCTGAAACTGGAACGGCCGATCTATGAGCAGGTGGCCGCTTACGGGCATTTCGGCCGCATTGATTTGAACCTTCCTTGGGAAAAACTCGACAAGGTTCGGGAAATCCGAAAACTTGCCAAGGCGAAATAGAACTCCCTCCAGCTCCCTTTTTAGTAAAAAAAGAGGGAGAGTTCCCTCTCTTTGCCAAAGAGAGGGTAAAGGAGAGTTCTTTTCCCTTACTTAAGCTATTTTCAACGGCTCCCGCCTCCGCCAAGGCTCCGGCGGGCAGGCAACCGCCAAAAATCCGCTTGACACAATGGCGGTTTTTTGTTAGTGTACGAAGTTAGACAAAAATGCCCCTTTGACAAATCTATAATAAAGATTGGCTACAAAAGCAAACAGGACTTTTGCCGCCAGAATTAAGACCCGCAGAGTATTTTTATCCACCAAAATTTTCCTTGAGAAAATTTAGGCGGATAAATAAAATTGCTCTTTTCAATATCCTGCGGGTCTTTATTTTTGCGGTAGAAATTTTGGTTTACGATTGGACAAGAAAAAGGAGGCGGTATGATAGTTGTTTGGTCGGTTTTTGCGGTGATACTTTTCGTTTCAGCAGCAGCGACTGTGCTGCTTGACATGGAGCGTTTGAGAAAAACTCGGTGGCTTCGGAATTCGGTGAGTTTTTTCCTCGGAGTCCTGCCCACCTGGTTCGGGGAAACGTATACTCCGGTGATCGGGATGGCTGCCGGTGTTGTCTTCGGTTTCATCGTTAGCGCTGTTCGAAAAAAGACGCTGAACGCAGTGAGGTAACGAAATTTCAGGAGGGGTATGAGCAAAGACAGTAAGAAGGCGATTTTGACCGCGTTAGCAACTCTTGTCAAAAAGCGTTTGCTGTGGAGAAAACGACAAGGGTTGAGCCGGCGCAAAATCATCTTTCGAAAAAAATGAGGAGGATTCATCAAGGTCTTGGTTTTTGCGGTCAACGATCACGGTCTCTGAACACTTTTGATTAGAAAGGACGAAATGAAAGACAAGAAAACGCAGAAATTCCGGCAACGTTTGCTCGAGGAGTACCAAAAATTGATCCGTTCCATCAACCGGAATCGGTTGGCCGAGGAAGAGATCAAACTCGAAAACACCGAGGATGAAGGTGATCTCGCAACAATCAGTCACAACAAAGAGCTGTTATATAACCTCCATGAAAGTGACTTTCAGCGCCTCAAGCAGATCCAGGAAGCGTTGAAGAGAATGGATCGGGGAGAGTATGGCGAATGCATGAAGTGCGGCGTGGACATCAATGAAAAGCGACTCCTGGCTGTGCCGTGGGCCACGCTTTGCATCCAATGCCAGGAAGAAGCCGAGTGTGAAGGCACCGTCTATCAAGCTCCGTTTGAGCTCGTTCGCGAGCTCAAGTTGGCAGAAGAGGAAGAATAAGATTAATCCCACCTGGCCGCGAGCAAATCCAAAGCGGCCGCAATCCCTGCTAGTTTTCCTACCCTGCAGTTTGAGCATCTGCAGATTATCCTACCTGGACCAAAGATACACCCGTGATCTTTGGTCCTACTCCCAAGCTTACGTCGCAGACCTCGATCAAGGTCGAGAGGTAAATTTGGGAGTTCAGGAAGAGAGAAGGAGGCGTATGGATGACACTAGGGCACGTTCAGAGTTTTTGAGGATCAAGGACAATCTGATCGAAAGGATTGCCACTGGGCCGCGTGATTTGTTTGAGATTGAGGATCGTTTGATCCGTTTGACGGATCATCTTGAAAAATTTGCGTTTCTCAAGATTTATCGTCTCGCAGAAGACGGTGAGATGGCACTTAACATTCTCGCGGAAAAGCTCATTGAACTTGATGCAGAGAATCGCCGGAAACTCATTCGGCAGACATTGGACGGAATGCGTCTTGAGCAATGAATGATAAAAGTAAGCAGGCAGAAGTTCGATCATTTCGTTCTTCTGCCGAACCCCAAAGTTCGGAAGTACCACAGTTTAAGCGATCGCGTAAAGTGTGGTACATTGTGGATTTCGGGGTTAGGCTAGATTCTGACCATTTGTCTGTCATGCTGAAGTACTTGCGAAGCATCTCGATATTCTTCGGCGAATACGCTTCAGAATGACATAGTTTTTCAAGGAGGATTCATGCATAAACGCGTGGATTTGGCTTTATTGTTTTTTGCGGCAATGTGGTTTTTGACACTCCTATTTTGGGGAGCGTGGACGATAAATGAACAGATTCGAGAGAGGAGAATGTATGAAAATTTGGTTAATACTAGTTGCTCTGTTTGTAGCGATGATAGCGACCGTGATTCTGGGTCGCCAGATGCAAAACAGCGCACAAGAAATTGCGAGCCTCCAGCGCCTGCTTAATGAGGCAAAGGCAGACCTAGCTTCAGTGAAGGTTCAAGCTGAAAAAGATCTCAAGGAAAGAGACCGGGAGCTTGAAAATGCCAGGATAACTCTCCGCGAGTGTGCGGATCAGCGCCAGCTTACAGTGGAAGAGCTCACGCGCCGAGCTTTAGCATTGCACGCCCAGCGGCTTGAAGAAGAGCGCAAGCGCGGTGGTCGCAGTGTGCAAGGGTTAGGCGCGGGCGAACCTCGTATTGAAGTCCCAGCCGCAAAAGAAGTCGAGCCGCGGCGTCCACCAACCAATGATCCGACCAAGAAGTAATCAAGTTTTTCAGGCAACGAACACCTTGCGTGTTCGTTGCCCCCGCCCTTCTGGGTGCTAGTTAATTTCGTAAACAAGGTGAATATTTATTTAGCGCCTTACGTTTCGTAAGTAGCACTCAGAAGAGTGGGATTTATTCCTCCCCCTTGAGGGGGGAGGTTAGGTGGGGGTGAATTGTCACCCCTCCCTCAGTCCCTCCCCCTCAAGCCTACCCCAAAAGCGAATACGCTTTCGGGGGACCCCGGCAAGGGGAGGGAAATGCGGAATCCTGCCCCCAAACCTGCCAGCGAGATCTATCTCTGATTTATCAGAGTCCTGTATAGACTTCGTCGGCAGGTTTGGGGGAATCAAAATTCAAAATTCGTTCAGAATAGCAAGGAGGACAATATGGTTTACTGGATTGTTGCCGCAGCGGTACTCGTTGGGCTTTTGGGTTTGGTGTTTTATTTGACACGGAAGGCGGATCACAACTCTTTGGCGCGTCTGATTTCGGACACGCGCGAATTGAGCACTGCCGGATCGCCGGCCGAAAGCGAGACAGTATTCAGAGACTACGCAGATAATCTCCGAACCTTTTCCAGGAATTGCCCTGATTTGAGCTTGGATGATCGATACGAAATTGAGCGCGCTTTGATACGTCTCAATGCCATTCTTGATATTCAGGATTGGTACGGAGCTGAGCGCATCAGGGATTATATACTGAAATATCTCGAATCCATCCACGAGCGATGGCAAGAAGGCGATGATGGCGACCCTGGGCCGCCGCTCGCAAGCTGAAAACTTCAGAAAGGAGAAAAGAGATGAATTCGCAAGAGGCAGAAGAGAAGATCGAGGCGGCGTTGACGGCCAGTTTGGAATTCGTGGACGAGATTGGAGGCTTGGGCCGTAAACCTCGACTGAGGCGACACTTTAACGAGTTGTTGGGAGATCTCGTGTACTGGCTTGGTACTCGAGAAGCGAAAGGAATTCTCGGCAGTGGCCAGAACAAAGCTCTGGACAGGGTTCATACTGAACTCTCCAAATCAGTAGGGGAAGGCGACTGGAAGCAATTCCATACAATCCTAAGTAAGACGTTGTGTCCAATGCTTGGGCAGATGGCTGTCAAAGTTCGGGTGGCGAATCGATCCTAGGCGGACTGACCATGACGTTTTTAAGAGGCAAAGATTCTTCGGGATCTTTGCCTCTTGTGTTTTTCAGAAGTTTTAAGTATAATAAGTTCTGAGTTTTGATATTTAAGTTTTAAATTTAAGGTTTTAATATGGGCGTTCCCAGACAACGTAAAACACATTCTGAGCGAAACCAGCGTCGGTCGCATCATGCATTATCGAGGATCCAAGTGGCGAAATGCAAAAATTGCGGCAGTGCGGTGATGCCGCATGATATTTGCGGCGCTTGCGGGTATTATCGCGGAACCGAAGTGGTGAAGAAATCTGTAGTCACTTCTAAAACCGCAAAATAATTCACCCGCCGAAATTAAGTGATGAACCTAATTACACAAGTTAACCTCCCCCTAACCTCGCTCCTGCTGAGGAGGGGGGAAAGAGGAAGTCGTGGCTAACAGACACCTTTCCAGAACAGTCGCTATGCAGGCGCTCTACGAATGGGATTTTAACAGCGGCCGTGGCAATCTCGAGGAGATTACGAAACGAAGTATCGCCAATTTTGCGCCTGGCATCGATGACCCAAAATTTATCAATGATCTCATCGCGGGGGTCAAACAGCATCAGCAAGAAATTGACGCTATTATTGAAAAAACCGCGCCCGAATGGCCACTTGACCAGATCACCATCATTGACCGCAATATTTTGCGTTTGGGGATTTTTGAGCTCATGTATGCCAAAGAGGTTCCGCCCAAGGTTGCGATCAATGAAGCTGTGGAGCTTGGAAAGACTTTTGGCGGCAGCTCGAGCGGCAAATTTGTAAACGGCGTGCTCGGCACGCTCTATCGGCAGATAAATCCGGAAGAGGCAAAAAAAGAAGAACCGAAGGAAACAAAAGAAAACGTGAATAGCGGAATTATTCCTCCCCCTTGATGGGGGAGGTTAGGCGGGGGTGGAGAATTAAAACATTTCACCCCTCCCTCAATCCCTCCCCCTCAAGGGGAGGGAAAATACCCAGGAAGTCTGAATTTCGTTGCCCACGTTTTATTATTTGTTTTTTTGGCAACTTTTCCGTATAATAAATTCAAATGCCTGCCCTGAAAAAAATTCTTATTGTGGATGATGAAAAACCCATGGCACGGGCTCTGGAGCTGAAACTTCAGCATTCCGGTTTTGAAACCAAAATCGTAAATGAAGGAACCGAAGCCCTGAATCTCATGGAAAAAGACAAATTTAACCTTGTCTTGCTTGATTTAATGATGCCTAATCTGGACGGCTTTAAGGTGTTGGAAGCTCTGCAGAAGAAAAAAAACACTGTGCCCATAGTTGTTACCTCGAACCTTAGCCAGCTCGAGGATGAAAAACGGGCATTGGCCTTGGGCGCGGAGCATTATTTTGTAAAATCCAATACCCCTCTTTCCACTATTATTGATTATGTGAAAAAAATTTTGAAGGTATAGGTATGGACTTCCCGGTTTAGTTCCCTCCTCCTTGTGGGGAGGGGGCTAAAAAATTCTTGAATTAGAGCTTTTTTATCACCCTCCCCTAACCCCCGCCCGACTTGCGCCAGGGACGAAGTCCAGGCGGGCGGGCATCCCATCCCAGCCTCCGCGCGAGGCTTCGGCGGGCACAGCAAGGGAGGGGAATAAAACCGTAAACCCGTAAGTCATAATAAGGTATTAAGGTGTAAAACAAATGCCCCCGAACAAAAAAACCCAAATTACAATTCAGAAAAAAGCCTCCCCGCCGCCAGCGCCTCAGCCTGCGAAGAACAGCGAGCAGACTAGCGAGCAAAAGATCAAAGAAATTTTACTTGCTGAGGACTATGTCAGCGCCAAGGATATCCAAAAGGCTGAGGAATACGCACAGAAAAACAAGACATCCATTGTTGATTATCTGCTCTCCTCCCAGCTTTTGACGCGCCAGCTTCTAGGCCAGGCTTTGGCAGAATCTTTTGGCGTTCCGTACGCTGACCTGAGCAATAATATGCCCGCGCGCGAGCAGATACTACTTATACCCGAAGAGGTTGCCCGAAAATATAACGTGGTTTTAAGCGCCGACAAGGACGGCGAAATTACCGTTGCCTCGGACAATCCGTCCCAGGCTGCTAGTGCGGTGAAAAAACTTTTTCCCGGTAAGAAAATTTCTACGGCGTATTCCCTGAAAGAAGACATAGAGGCAGCATTTGTCGCTTACCGCAAGCCCCTGGAAACAAGATTCGGCAAAATCCTCGAAGCTAAAAAGAGAATCGCGCCCGAGATCATCGAGGAAATCCTAGAGGACGCCCTTATTTACAAAGCCTCTGACATTCATTTCGATCCTCAAGAGAAAGAGGTGGTGATCAGGTTCCGGGTTGACGGAGTTTTGCGTGAGGCGGGTCGGGTGCCGAAAGAACATTACGAGAATATTTTGAACCGTATAAAGGTCCAGGCGCATTTGCGTATTGACGAACATTTTTCCGCGCAGGACGGCGCAATTCGGCACAGCAAAAACGGCAAATCAGTTGATTTGCGTGTTTCAATCGTGCCTACTCTGGACGGCGAGAAGGTTGTCATCCGGCTTCTTGGTGAATACGTGCGCAGTTTTACTTTTTCGGACATCGGACTTTCCGTGGCCGACCAGCAGGCTCTTTCTGAAGCGGCAAAAAAACCTTACGGCATGATTCTGGTGACAGGTCCGACCGGATCAGGGAAAACCACGACTCTTTATTCATTGTTAAAAAGCCTGAATCGCCCTGAGGTAAACGTGATGTCGATTGAGGACCCGGTGGAATACAAAGTTACCGGCATGAACCAGATCCAGGTTAGCCAGCAAACCAATCTTACCTTTGCTGAGGGTTTGCGTTCCATTGTCCGGCAGGACCCGAACATCATTCTCGTCGGCGAGATCAGGGATCGCGAAACCGCGGAGATCGCGGTGAACGCGGCGTTGACCGGACACCTTTTGTTTTCAAGCTTCCATGCGAATGATTCCGCTACAGCAATACCGCGCCTTTTAGATATGGGGATTGAGCCGTTTTTACTCGCCTCCACCTTGGAGCTTGTTATTGCTCAGCGCCTGGTCAGGCTCATCTGCAGCACCTGTCGCTATAGCGTGTCCGTAACAAATGCGGAATTTAAGCGGAACCATCCTCAGCTTGTCAGATATTTCGACCAAAAAAATATGACTTTTTACAAAGGCAAAGGCTGCAAAACCTGCTCTGATACCGGGTATCGGGGGCGGGTCGCTGTATTTGAGGTTATACCGGTTGACCGCGAGCTCAAAGATTTGATTCTCAAAAATCCTTCCTCGAAACAGGTTTGGGGAATCGCTCGCAAACTTGGCGCGCATTCGCTTTTCGAAGACGGGATTGAAAAAGTAAAAAGCGGAATCACTACTATCGATGAACTTTTGCGCGTCGCGGCTCCGCCGGAACAACAATTTTTAAATTAGTATGGCAACAAAGTATTCCAGTTTTTTAGCGCGGCTTGGAACCGGCAAAGAGCGAGAGTATTTTATTGAGAATCTAACCATGATGCTGGCCTCGGGCATGGACGTGTTTTATGCGCTCGACGCCATCAAGCGGGAAATTCGTTCCAAAGCCCTGAAAACCGCAATCTCGGAGATGGAGGATGATATCAGCGGCGGCTCGACCTTGTGGCGCGCTCTGGAAAATACCAATTTGCTGCCGGATCACGTGGTGGCATTGGTGCGCATCGGTGAGGAAAGCGGCCGACTCCCCGAGAATCTCAAGGTCATTGTCATTCAGCAGGAAAAAGACCGCACATTCAAATCGAAAATCAGGTCTGCCATGATTTATCCGATTTTGGTGTTGTTTCTGACGTTGACTATTGGTTTGGGCATTGGCTGGTTTATCCTGCCGCGGCTGGCCTCGGTTTTTTCCGAGCTACGCCTGGAGCTGCCGTTCGTCACCAAGGTTCTTATCCAAGTCGGAAATTTCCTGGGCGATTATGGATTCGTGGCGGTGCCGGCGATTCTTATCGGGGTATTTGCAATTATCTATTTTACCTTTATTTTTTCCAGGACTAAATTTATCGGGGAACGAATTCTGTTTTCCATCCCCGTAATAAAAAAATTGATTCAGGAGGTGGAGCTGGCGCGCATGGGTTTTATTCTGGGTACGCTTCTCGGTGCCGGGATGCCGGTGGTCGCGGCTCTCGATTCGCTTTACAAGGCTTCTTCCTTAAAGATTTACAAAAAACTTTACGCACATTTGCGGGACAGTGTGGAAGAAGGCAATTCGATAAAAAAAAGTTTTGAGCTTTACCCCAAAGAGATAAACCGCCTCGTTCCGATTACGGTCCAGCAAATGCTTGTGGCAGGAGAAAAATCCGCCCAGCTTCCCGAAACCCTGCTCAAGATCGGCGAAATTTTTGAAACCAAAACCGAGACCACAACCAAAAACCTCACCGTGATTTTAGAACCAATTTTGCTAGTCATTGTGTGGATGGGGGTAGTAGGCGTTGCCCTAGCAGTGATTTTGCCGATTTACAGCCTGATCGGCGGACTCAATGACCCGGAGCAGCAAATATCAAACCCGTCGCCGCCGATTGAAGAATCAGTTGAAAATGTGCCTCCGTCTCCCATTGCTCCGCCCATAGAACCGGAACCTGCGGCCACGACCACCCTGGAAATAGTAGAGAACTATCTTGAAGTTTTAGATACTGGCACTGGGTACCTAAATGTACGCGAGGCCGGATCGTCATCTGCTCCGCTTGTTGGCCGCGTGACCCCGGGCGATAAGCTTGAATTTGTACAGAAAGAAAACGGATGGTACGAAATCGTCATGCCTGATGGCCGGAGCGGTTGGGTCACAGAAAAATATGTCAAAGAAACAGCTTTTTAGGTAGTAGCTTTTTAGCTTGTAGCCAATGAATACAAACACAAAGCCAAATAAACTCACCCCTAAGAAGCTACAAGCTATTAGCTACAAGCTGCAACCTGGCTTCACATTAATCGAGCTCCTCGTGGTCATCTCCGTGATCGGGCTTTTGGCGTCCGTGATTTTGGTGAGTTTGAATAGCGCGCGGGGCAAGGCGCGGGATGCCAGAAGACGCGCGGATTTGAGACAAATTTCTACGGCCATGGAACTTTATTACGACAAATTTGATTCTTACGTTGTGACAGGATA
>MFEK01000012.1 GCA_001779925.1 Candidatus Doudnabacteria bacterium RIFCSPHIGHO2_01_FULL_46_14 | reverse complement strand
GAAACGCTATTACGCTTGCTGATCCGGTTGAATTCGATAAGCTTGTTGAAAACTATCCGGCTACGACATTGCAGGCTTCGGGCCCGTCAGTCGGATTACCCTGGGGCGAAATGGGGAACTCCGAAGTCGGACACTTGAATTTGGGGGCGGGCCGAATCGTGGGCCAGGATTTATCCCGGATCACGACAGCGATTGAGGATCGGAGTTTTTTTAAAAATCCAGTATTTCTCGAAGCTATCGACCACGTGAAAAAAAATGACTCGGCTTTGCATCTCGTCGGACTTATTAGTCCCGGGGGCGTGCATAGTTATGACGAGCATGTCTATGCGCTTTTAGGATTAGCTTCCGAATATGGTTTGAAAAAAGTTTACCTTCACATGTTCCTGGATGGTCGGGATACACCGCCGCAGATTGCCCTGGAGAGCTTGGCTAAACTTACCAAAAAAATGCAGGCCTTTAATACGGGTAAAATCGCCACAGTCACCGGCCGGTTCTACGGGATGGACCGGGCTGAACACTGGAACCTTACTGAGCAGACATATTGGGCTATGGTCGACGGGATGGCCAAACAGGCAGGGTCAGCCCAAGCTGCAATTGAAGATAATTATGCCCAGCATATATATGACGAAATGGTGCCGCCAACCGTGATTATGCAAGATGACGGCAAGGTGGCAGTCATGAACGACCATGACGCAGTTATTCACTTTAATTTTCGTCCAGATCGGGCATTGCAGATTGTCCGGGCGCTGGTGGAACCAGGGTTTAGTAAATTCACCAAACCACCCCGACAATTTAAGGATTTATTCGTCGTGACCATGACTGAGTTTGCCAAAGATCTCCCGGTGAAGATCGCATTCCCGCCACAGGAAGTCTCCAATAGCATCGCCGAAGTTATAAGCAAAAAAGGGCTGCGCCAGTTCCATATCGCGGAATCAGAAAAGTATGCCCACATTTCGGTATTTTTTAATGGCGGCGTTATCAACCCGTTTCCAGGCGAAGATCGGAAAATAATATCTTCGCCGTCTTCTAATTATCAAAATTATGTTGATGTTCCGGAAATGTCTGCGGGAAAAGTTACCGAAGAACTGCTGTCGAAATTGAAAGAGAGCTATACTTTTTTTCTGGTGAACTTTGCCAACCCGGATATGGTGGGGCATACCGGGAACATGAAAGCCTGCATTCTGGCAATTAAGTTTATCAACGAATGTATTAAAAAAATCGCCGAGGAATGCATAAACCAGGATATCTGCCTGGTCATTACCGCAGACCACGGCAATATTGAAGAATTGCTGGATATTCGCTCGGGCGGAATAGATAAGGAGCATTCTACTAACCCGGTGCCTTTCATGCTCGTAGGCAAGCAGTTCCAGCGGCGCCACCCACGGACCACAGGACTGGCATCTTTGGCGGGGACCGTACCGGTGGGCGTGCTTTCCGACGTGGCCCCGACTTTGCTAGAATTATTAGGGATTCCTAAACCTCCGGAAATGACGGGTATTAGCCTGCTGCCCCAAATGATTAAGCAAAGTGAGATTTAATTTCTATTCAAATGAGTAAAAAAGTTTTAGTCGTTGATGACGATTTTGGCCAAAGGGATTTATACCTCGAGCTTTTTCGCGAGGCGGGCTTCGAAGTCACGCCGGCCAATGATGGGCAGGATGCCTGGGAAAAAATTCAAAAGGACCGGCCGGACTTAGTGTTTACTGGGATTTTAATGCCACGGATGACTGGATTTGAGCTGGTTGATAAATTACGCCATAACAAGACAACCGAAACTATCCCGATCATAATTTTTTCCCACCTGGGACGGGAAGAGGATCGTAAGAAAGCCTTGGGATTGCCATTCGTTGCATTTATGGTGAAAGGCTACGATCGGACGACCAAAATCTTGAAGCAAGCTAAGGATATGGTCAACTCAGATCATCCTGGTATAAATATCCTGCCCGACGAAGATGACCGCCAAGGCTTCACGGTCATCTAAAAATCGCCTTAAAGGCGATTTTTTGTTATCATTCCAGTATGCCAAAGTTTATCCCAGGTTTAGAACTTTCTCGAATGTTTTTTGAAGAGGCAGTTCAGCCTATTCTCAAATCAGGTTTTCCACAACTCAAATACTCTGCCGGCCTCATAGGTTGGGGCTCAGAGGTTTTAGGGTATGACACGTCCGAATCCTCAGATCATAATTGGGGACCGAGACTACTTTTGTTTTTGGGAGAATCTGACCATAAGAAATACCAAGAATCAATATCAAAAGTTTTAAGTAACAAGTTGCCTCAGGTATTCCGAGGGTTTCCTACTAATTTCAGCAAAGCCAGGGAGAAAAGCGTACGTAATATGATATACAAAAAGTCGGGTAAGGTAGATCACATGGTTCAGATTTTTACGCTGAGATCTTTTTGTGAAATGCGTTTCGGTTTTGATATAACAAAGAATCTAACAAGGACAGATTGGCTAATAATGTCGCAGATTAGGTTATTAGAGGTAATAAGCGGCGCGGTGTTCCATGATGATATGGGTTTAAGTAAATTGCGCAACAAGCTAAAATACTTTCCCCAAGATGTTTGGCTTTATCTGCTGGCATCCCAATGGAGTAAAATTTCTGAGGAAGAGGCGTTTGTAGGTAGAACCGGCGATGTGGGTGATGAGCTCGGTTCACAAATTGTTGCCGCCAGGCTTGTTAGAGAGCTCATGCGGTTGTGTTTTTTAATGGAAAAGAAATATATAACGTATACCAAATGGTTTGGAACGGCTTTTCAGGACTTGAAGTCAGCCAAACGATTGTTACCTATATTCCGCAAGATTAGTTTGTCAAAAAACTGGAAAGAACGGGAAAAATATCTTTCTGCGGCTTATTCAATTGTTGCTAAAATGCACAACGACTTAAAAATTACCAAGCCGATGGTAACTAAAACTACTAAGTATTTTGGCCGGCCATATTTAGTCATCCATGCTGATGCCTTTGCAAGTAATATCCGTGAAAAGATAGCTGATAAGAGATTGCGCAGGCTTGAATTGATAGGTTCAATAGACCAGTTTATTGACAGCACTCCTGTCAGCGAGAGGGTGCAATCAAGAAAAAAATTAGAAACCGTATATCAAAAATGAAAAAACAATGGGTTGTTAAAACACTAGAACAGTCCCCGCCGGAACTACCTGAATACCCTGGCTTAATCCTCAAACTTTTGGCTTTACGAGGGATTACGACAGATGAGGCAATTCGGGATTTTTTGGACCCGGATTATAATAAGCTTCATGATCCTTTTCTTTTCAAGCAAATGCAGCCGGCGGTTGAGCGGATTCGGTCAGCCATTGAAAGAATGCAAAAAATTACGATTTATGCCGATTATGACGCGGACGCCATCACGGCCGCGGCTACTTTATATTTGGCGCTGCAAAAACTGGGAGCGATTGTCGATTGTTACATTCCGGATCGATTCGCAGAAGGTTACGGGTTAAATCCGGATGCGATAAAAAATATTTGCCAAGGCGGCACGAATTTGATTATCACCGTGGACTGCGGCATTAATGCCGCGGAAGAAGCCGAAGTTTGCAAAAGTTTAGGCGTGGATCTGATAATCACGGACCACCATGAGTTGACCGGCGGTTTACCTCAGGCTCTTGCTATCATCAACCCAAAAAATCCGCATGATGAATATCCTTTTTCATATCTAACAGGGGTCGGTGTGGCATTTAAATTAGTCCAGGCTTTATTCACATCGGCCCCGACGCTGCGGTCGGGGCAACCGGCTGTCGCCGGTTGGGAAAAATGGCTACTCGATTTAGTTGCGCTGGGGACAGTGGCTGACCTACAAAGCCTCAGCGGGGAAAACCGCATTTTAGTCAGCTTCGGACTGAAAGTTCTGGCTAAAACCCGCTGGCCGGGGCTAAAGGCATTATTGGCCACCGCCGCTTTAAAATCAGACAAATACGACGCATTTACTCTGGGCTTTATTCTCGCGCCGCGGATTAATGCTGCGGGCAGAATCAAACATGCGGATGCGGCGTTTAAGCTTTTGATTTCACAGAATCCGCTGGAGGCCGAAACTTTAGCTAAAGAATTAGACGAGCTTAACCGCCATCGCCAGGTTTTGACCGAGCAGATCACGAGCGAAGCCCGATCCCAACTGGAATTGATTGCCGATAAAAAAGTGTTATTAGCCCTCGGAGCTGACTGGCCCAAAGGCGTGGTGGGATTGGTTGCCGGGAGGCTTTCTGAGGAATATAATCGGCCGGTGCTGGCCCTTTCCAGCTCAGGCGGGGTAGCAACCGGCTCAGCCCGGTCCACTGCAAATTTCGACATGGTCGCCGCCTTGAAATTTGCCCAGGAGTTGCTGCAGAAATATGGCGGACATACCCAGGCGGCTGGATTTACGCTGGCCACGGAAAATGTTTCAGGTTTCCACCAGAAACTTCTGGAATACGCTGAAGTCTCAGGCCACATAATCGCCGAGCCGGTGAAGGAGGTCGATGCCGAAGTGTTCGCTTCAGACATAACCTGGGACAATTTAGGCTATTTGGAGCGGTTGGGACCTTACGGTTTTGGCAATCCCAAACCTAAGCTCCTGGGTCGGGGATTGGAAGTTGTTGAATGTAAGACCGTGGGCGCCAGCAACCAGCATTTGAAATTAAAAGTGAGGTTTGGAGAACATATGTTAGAAGCAATTGCGTTTAGCCAGGGGTTTATGGTTAAAATGTCGTTGCTTGGTAAAAAAATAGATGCGGTTTTTGAACTGACCGCCAACGAATGGAACGGGCACAAAGATATGCAATTAAAAATCTCGGATTTAAAAATCAATGACTAAAGTTACTCTCTACACTGACGGTGGGGCGCGCGGGAATCCGGGGCCGGCCGCAATCGGAGTTGTGGTTTACGATGAGTCAGGAAAGATTTTAAGGAAAATCTCCCGCCAGCTGGGACTGGCCACGAATAACCAGGCGGAATACCAAGCCCTGATTGCCGGATTGGAGGCTGCGGTGGCTTTGCATGCCACGGAAGTGGCGTGTTATTTGGATTCAGAATTAGTGGTCAAGCAGATGCAGGGAAAATATAAAATCCGGGAAGCGGGCTTGCAAGAATTGGCGCCGCTGGTTTTTCGGCTGGTGAAAAATTTCGTCCGGGCTGAGTTTATCCATGTCCCCAGGGAAAAAAATAAACTAGCCGACGAGCTAGTTAATAAGGCTTTGGATGACGCGGGATTCTAGGATTACCTAATCTCGTATCGGTTGATTAGCGAATTATTGAAAGTATACAAAGTTTTGCCATCGGCCGACACCGCAAAGCTTGAGCCGATACCTATGTCGTCCGTGATAGTATAAATATTTCTGTGATCCCGGCCATCAACCTCGATGGCTTTGATTTTATTTTCATTCAGGAAAAATATATAGCCAGTCGCCCAATTTAGGCTGGGGTTTTTTATTTCACTGGAACTTCGTAAAATCAATTGGGTGGTTTTGTTAGAAGAGTCGTAAAGCCAGATTTCGTTGGAGTTGGTAAACATCAACTGTTTTGAGATCGGATCGAAATTCGCTGAGTTTACCGGACCATAGATTTTTTCGAAACTATCGTTGAGCACATAGAGATTTTGGTCCAAAATCGCGTAGATTTGATTATTGCCTCGAATCAGTTGGCTTGTTACTGAGGCTGGGACCGAAGAGCTGATTATTTGGGTGGCATCAGTATTCAGATTCAACTGTTTGAGTTGCAGGCCCTGGGTATACCAGAGGTTATTACCATCCAGCGTAAAAGTATTAACTGATTTAGCTAGAACCACAGGGGATGCGTTATCTAAAGACAATAAATCAGTGCCAACCAAAGCTACGCTATGGTTACCGTTAGTTTCGGCTTTTTGAATTTGGGTGATTTGTTTGTCCGTCAGGCCCCATTTGCTTCGGCTCTGGAATAATTCAAAGACTTGGCTGCTATTTTGCCAGACCACCGAAGTCCCCGGGCCGATTTGGGCCAATAAGTTTTTAGCGATGCCGCCTAAACCGGTAACGTCACCGCTTACGGTGTTAATGCTGCTGGCTTTTTGGTTCTCGTCTAAGAAAACTATTTCGTCTCCCAGTTTAGATATGCTGGCCTGCAGTACGTTCCAGGATTTGGATAATTTTATTTGGTCATAAAATAATGTGATGGTATCACGGTCAGCGGCAGCCCAAGTGACCAGCTGAGACCGCAGTGAAAATCTTTTAGTCCAAGGCTGGTAGTCTGATTTTTCCACCCT
>MFEK01000011.1:21384-24935 GCA_001779925.1 Candidatus Doudnabacteria bacterium RIFCSPHIGHO2_01_FULL_46_14 | reverse complement strand
GGGTTGGCGGCAGTGATGGATGTGAGGGTGGCTGCCGCAGGTCCGCCCGAGGTGTAGGAGAGGGTCCATGTCCCCTGAGGAAGGTTGGAATAGACGGTCTGAGGGGAAGTACCGGAAAAACTGGAGATGCTTGAAGTAAATGTGTAATTGACCGACCCGGCGGACCAGCTTACCCCATCCAGGGTAGTGTTAATAGTTATGTCTCCCGCACACCAGTAGGCCTGCTTGACGTTGCTGTTCGAATCTCTGGTGCCATTAGCGTTCGTGGCCCGAATGAAATAAGTATAGTTTGTGCCCGCTGCAATAACACTATCTGTATATGAGGTGGCCATGCCGACATTGACCGGGGTAAAGGGCACGCCTCCTGAGCGATGCACAGTATAGCTGGTCGCGCCGGAAGAGGGTGTCCAGGATAAATTGATCTGGGATATGCCCCCGTTGCAGCCTGTGGTGGGCACGCCCAGAGAAAAACTTCCTGGAATGGTGGCGAAATTCATAGTATAAGTGAGGATCGGTTTACTCGCCACGTTACCAGGCAAGGTTTGGGACGCAGTCGGAGTCACGGAAACCAGAACAGCGTTCGCCGGTCCGCCAGAATCATAATCTACCTGCCAAACCCCCGGCAACACGTTTGAGCGGGTCAAGGACACCAAATTGCCAGAATAAATTTGCGGCCCCCAGGTAAAATAGTTCACCGCGCCAGTCCAGGGCGCTCCATCCAAGGTCGCGTTGACAATGATGTCGCCTACGCACCAGGTCGCGGTAGCGCTTTGTGGAGAATTGCTCGACCAGGTAGAGCCGCCCGGGTTGGTAGCAAGAATCTTGTAATAATAGATTGTGCCTGGCGAAACCGCGCTGTCGGCGTAGCTGGTCGTGCCATTTGGCAGAGCAGAAGAATTAATTTTTGTGTAAGGGTTGGCAAGATTGGTTGTCCGGTAAACATCCAGCGTGTCGCGGTCGCCCAGATTCTCCCAAGAAAGATTTATTCTCGGCGCAGTGCCGATGCATGAGGTTGAAGGCGCAAACTGTTGAAAAGCCGAGGGAGGAAGAGTGTTGACCACCACGCTGTCCGATGCGGTACCGCAAGTCAGAGTATAAGTTCTGCTGGCGGCATTGACCGCGACAAAATTATTATTCCCGCTTGTTCCTTTTACTCCTGACCAATCAACAGCAGATGGACTGGCGGAAGCTGTGCATGAGGAGACAAAGGAAGATGTCCAGGATAAATTCACAGTCGATCCGTAAACTTCAGAAATCGGCCCATCAAGACCGTTGACCTTGAGATCTACGGACGGGGTGGTGACATTGAGAGTGAGCGGAGTTCCGAAGCTCTGAGGCGCACCCGAACCCTGGCCGGTGATGGTGATACTGTAATTGCCGGCTGAAGGAGTGGGAACGGTATAAACAGAAGTCCCCTGTGCGGATCCGCCGCTTGGCACATTTACGCTTGAGGGAGTAAAACCTGATCCGGTAGGCCCATTGGAGGTCAGGTTAACTGTACCGCCGCTTGAGGAGGTTAAATAAACAGTCCCTGATCCGCTCTGGCCGCTGTAGACATCCAAGGTGCGAAGATATATGCCGTAAGCAAGATAGTCTCCAATATTAAAAGTGCCGCTGCCGTTAACATCACAATTTTTTGTCGGCGGACAATCCGGAGGTCCGGGTGCGGTCCAGGTCGGCATAGGAGCCCGATCAGCCTGATTTAATACACCATCATCATTGTAATCATAATCAACCCGGTACCGCGGAGTACCGGAAGGTATTGTCCATACAACATCGTAAAAGGAAAAATCCGCGGCCGTGCCAGAACCGGTGACATTGAGGCTCACGCTCGCGGTCTGCGGGCTGTTTGAAGCCGCGCCGTCAGAAACAGTAATCGTATCTGTGTAAGATCCAATTGCCAGCGCAGCGGAAGCCACGCTGAGCGTTACATTTTGATTTGCTCCCGGCGCGAGACTGCCGGAGGACGGGCTGAGCGTGAGCCAGGATTGAGCCTTGGTCCCGGACCAGTTGAGCGTGGCTGAGCCAACATTCTCAATGTTCAGAGTTTGATTGCCTGGATTTGAACCCTGAGGCGCGGAAAAACTAAATGAGGCGGGAGAAAGGGAAATGGCAGCCAGACCCGCAGTCTGGACATCCACGGAACAAGTATTGGAACTGGCGCCGCTCGTCACCGTGAAAGTTTTGGTGCCGGTCGTTGTGAAGCTCGCGTTAATCGTGGATCCGCTTGTAGAGCTAAGGCTGGCCCCGGCGCTCGGCGACACAGACCAGGAATAGCTGCCGGTGCCGCCGAAAGCGCTGACCGAAACATTCTGTCCGGTAATTATAGTTGCGGAGCTTGGAGTACAGCTCACCGGGCTTCCGGAACTTGATATGGTAAGACTGACGCTCGCAGTCTGCGGGCTGTTGGAGGCCAGCGGATCAGAAATAGTGATCGTGCCATTGTAAGTCCCAACGCCAAGCGATGAAGAAGAGATGTTAACAAATATTGCCATGCCTTGGCCGGGATTGACCGAGCCGGATGAGCCACTGAGCGACAACCAGGCACCGCCCGAAGAGGTATTGACCGAGCCTGACCAGTTGAGAGTGGAGCCGCCTGTGTTGCTGATAGTCAGAGTCTGGGACGGGGGGCTATTGCCCTGAAGAGCGGAAAAACTAAATGTCGCGGGGGAAAGAGAAATGGTTGCAGATTGAGCTGGCGCGTTGCTTACGGTTACAGTACATGTCCCACCAACGCCACCGCTTGTCACTGTGACGGTTTTACTTCCTTGTGAACCAAAATTGACAGTCGTGGTCTGGCCAGTTGTGGAGCTGAAATTGCCGCCCGGAGATGACCAGGAATAGCTGCCATTTCCTCCGCTGGCCTCCAAGGTAGTATCCTGGTTTGTTAGGATACTAGACGGCGTCGCAGTGCAACTTGGCGGAGGTCCGCTCACTGTGACTACCGCGGAATTAACTTCATAAAAATTACCAAAGCCATCCTTGGCAAATAACCGATAAGTATAAGTATCAGCCGCCAGACCCGCATCCGGCACATTAGTGCCTGAGGCATTGGCATTCCAATCGACGCCGTTTTTCGTTACTTTTCCGCCTATGCCAGTGGTGCTCCAGGTGATATTTGGGCTGCAAGGCGCAGTACATGAGGTAGGTGTTGCACTTATGGAACCGCCGACTGCCACACAGCCATTGCTCTGAGTGAACTGACCGCTTAGACAATTAGTTTGCGTGTAACCGTACTCGACAGTGCCGTGAAAAGTATTGCCTACTGAGATTTCATCCCGTTTCTGCCAGGCGCCAATGTCAAACTGAAAAACGTCTGAGTCACTGGAGCCGGAAATGGACAAAAAATACTGCCCCACATAACCCGAGCCTGCTACTGCATTGGGATCGCAACCTGTGGCCCAGCCTGCGGTCTCGTCCACCACTACCGTGCTGTTGTGAGTACCGGAAAAACCAATCTGGTCATCCCAAACCGCGTTGCCCCCGATCCAGACATTGGTAAGATAAAAAGACCTGTCCTCAGTGACGGAAACGGTATTGCTGTTAGTCGC
>MFEK01000011.1:0-21355 GCA_001779925.1 Candidatus Doudnabacteria bacterium RIFCSPHIGHO2_01_FULL_46_14 | reverse complement strand
CTGTCAATGAATACGCCTGGGCGTTTTCGGCCGCGAAAAAAACAAACAGCAAGCCGAAAAGAAGTAGAAATAATTTAAGCCGTTTCATATCAGCGAAGCTTTTGATATTCAATAGTAATTTTCACTGGCGAACCTTTTGCCACAGAAAAAAATTTTTGCTCTGTTTCCGAAGCGCTGGCCAGCACTGTCCCTTCAGGCATTTCTGAAATGGAAAATTTTGATCCGGGTTTTTCCAGCTCCTCTTTCAAATACGCCACGGTATCGGAAAAATTTTTGGAAGAAACATAGCTGGCGCTAAGATATTCCGGAATATTTGCCGGACGCTCGATAGCTTCTCCGGAACTGAAAATTCCGTCGAGATTGAGGCCGAGCTTTGATTCAAAATCTTTTCTATCCAGCGACGTTTTGGTACCGGATACAACTACCTGGCCGGGCTGAAAATCAAGCCGCGCCAGATAATTTTTGGCAGCCTCATGTCCGGGATCGAGAACCAGGACTTTCTGAAAACTAGCACGGGCTTCATCAAACCGGCCGAGGTCAAACTCGCAGGCACCCTTGAGATTCCAAATTTGTGCGGCCTGCGGATACATACCCAAAAAAGCCGAGGCTTCACTGATAGCCTTTTTACAGTCGCGGCTTTCAAAAACGAGCTTGCCGAGCTCTGATGATTTGGCGCCAATAATCGCGGCGTGATCTTTATCTGTATCTGTATCTGTAGTTTGCTCGCCTTGCTTGCCACGCTGGTAGTTTCTATAAATCAAAAGCGCCGAAAAAGCGGCGATAATCAAACATATAACGATCAGGGTAATCCGAATCCCTCTACCCATTGATTTTTCTTTGTTTCTAAAATCTAAAAGTTGCATATATTATAGCAAACTTTTGAGAAAAAAGCAAATCCTAAAAAATAAAAAACAGACCTGTGAGTTCCTCCATCTCACAGGTCGTTTGTTATAAAGTTTTCTAATCAATGTCCACCTGCCAATATCCGCCTCTCGAATTGTACACAAGAAGCTGAATAAACGATGTGCTTGATGGCCGCACCGGCGGTTTCGCGCTGACCGAAATAATCCCCTGATCCTCATGACCGAGCACTCTCCAGTAAAACGGCCAGAGCACTCCGCCAGTCGTCCTGTCCGAGAAAACCAACTGGACAGAATCAACCGTAGTTTCCGGATCCCTGGCCTCAAACGTGAGACGGAGATTTTCACCGTCCCAAATCGAGTTGAGATTCCGGATTTCCGGCGGGGTTTCGTCTCTGTTTGTCCAGCCCTGAGTGTCCTGATTAATGGCCGGGGACAGAGACAACAAACGGGCTTCGTCTGCTCTCAGGACGGTCCCTTTCTGGGTATGTTGTTCCATGAGAGTTCGGAAAGGACCGGCTCCGGGAAAAGCATTGTAGCTAGTATGAAAATGCAGGCCCATCGCGTGCCCAGCCTCGTGAGCGAAAGTCGTCCGCGAGAATTCTGAAATCACCTCCCAAGTGTTGCCGATAAGCTGAGGCATGGCCGCATTTCCCAGTTCCGGGATGGGCTTGCCGATATAGCTTTGTGTATTGCCGGCAAGGTCAGGACGCATGAAGGGCAGAATTACCGCGTTAAGGAACGCGCGGTTTCCAAATGTATAAAAATACCAGCCCAGATCTTTGAACTGCCCGTTTACAATCTGGGAAATTTCCAGAAGATAGACCTGGTATTTCCAGTTTTTGGGTACGAACTCCGCCGATTCCTTTGCAACCGCATCCACATCCACGACAATCCTTCCGTCCTTCAAACGGAGCAGGTATTCCTCCCGGGTTTTTTGTCCTGAAATCATTTTGACATCCGGTATATTGCCCGCGTCCATCGCAAAACTCGGCTCGCGCGCTGGGAAGCCAAGGCGCACAAAACCTTTCGATACGGTGTTTCTAGTGTAATCCACTCCGTTTTTTACCCGAAGTGCCACATTCGTCTGGGCTTTCATATCCCTGGGCACAAAATATATCACACCAAAGCGGTCGGCCTGCGATTCCAGAACCAAAGGAGCTTGCATGACTGGAGAGGTTGAAAAAGTCAGCCCCTCAAATCCAAACGAAGCGGCAATCAGCGGCACGTTCGAAATTACCACTACCGTGCCTTCCAGATTTCCAAACCCGTACAGGTCTTCCCTGAAAAAAGCGGATTTGTGCTGGCCTGGGGACAGTTCAATGGATACAGTTTTTACCACTTCTCCCTTGTTGCTGCGGCCGATGAGCTTGACGATGGCCTTGTCCCTGCTCGGATTGGCAAGAGCCAGACCGAATTCGGGATGCAGGCGCACCATGAAAGCATCACGCGGCTTGAACGGCTCGATTTCCACGCGCGCCGCCGCCTGGTCAGTACCGGGAACCAGCTGAGAAAGGGTTAGAGACGGAGCCAGCACCAGGGACGAAGAGAGTTTCACCCAGCCAAGGTAAGACCTGCTGGAACTCGGCAGTAAAACTGCCTTGAACTCGTCTGGCGCTAACTGAAGGGGACTTGATATCGCTCCCTGGTCAGTCAGCGGGAAAACTCTCACGCCGCTCTGGTCGAAAAATTCGACCAGAAATGATCCGGGGGAATCCGAACCATTAGTGATTTTAAGCTCCGCTTTCCACTGGCTGTTCTGCACCACCTGGGGAAAATACCAGGCGTTTTCCATATTCGGCACCGGCATTTGTGCTAATAGCATCGGAGACAACAAAAACACCAAAGTGAATTTGATTAGACTCTTCATACATCCTCCATAAACACAACTGAAAAAAGAAAGAACTTACCCAATTTTAAAAGGCGCCCCTATTATGGCGCCTTTTGCAAATTTTGTCAAGCGGACAATGTTCCAATGCAGACTTTGGGAAAAATCAGCGCTTCAGGTAGGTGGCGCTGACCGTAACCGCGCCGTCTATTGAGCTGATAGTTACAGAAAGATCGTTGTTGTCCTTGGAGGCATAGTAGAACAGTTTGTCTGCCCGCTCCAATTTGTTAACAATCGTAAAACCGGCCGCAGCCAGGTAGTCTCGAAAAATTTTCCCGTTTTCCTCAAGCGATTTATTGGAGGTATATTGTACTGTTGATTGCTGCTCAACAGAATTGGCTGGTACGTATTTGTAGCTATCCCCTGCTTGCGCCCCTGCCTCCACCGGGAACCCTTGCGGAAAAGCTGATAGAGATGCCTCTGTGTTCTGTTTGACCACCCTCTCTGTTTCGTAAGGCTGGTCCAGGTTGTCTTTTTTACTGACCGAAACTGGCTGTGAACCCTTGTCGCTTTTGTTTGCCGCGATAAACAGCAGAATAATAAGCACTGCCACAGCAAGTGCCAGGATGATTAGCGTGTTTCTTTTCATAATTTTTGTTTCTCCAATTTATTAATTTGTACGCTTATACTACAATACCCGGATATTTAAGTCAAATTTTACCAATTGAGAAAAGGCGGCGTGAAATAATCAATATCCCCACTCGATATCCCCGGCTTTGGTCTGGATATTGAGGAGGGTGAGGCCGGACAGATCGAGCTTAATTTTACCGCTGTGATCACGGCCAAATATTATAAATTTTATGGAATGTACTTCCTTAAAATAGTTATTTTTTCAACGCTTCTTCGATTGCTTGGGAAAAAACGGCGTAAGACACCGCGCCTTTGATGAGGGTGCCGTCAACGAAAGTTCCGGGAGTACCGGTGATACCGGAGACTTGGCCGTCGCTCGTGTCCTTTTCCACCTCAGCTTTGTATTTTTGGGAATCAAGGCAGTTGTTAAACTCGCTCATGGAGAGGCCAATTTGCCCTGCCCATTTTTTTATGTCAGACACGGAAAATTGAACAGTCCCCTGGCCTTGCTTGTCCTGCTCCGAATAGATTTTATCATGCATCTGCCAAAATTTACCCTGGTCATCAGCGCATTCTCCTGCTTCCGCAGCGCTCTGCGCGGCCGGATGGATCGAGGACAGAGGGAAATCCCGATAAACGAGCTTGGCTTTACCAGTGTCAATGTAATTCTTTTTTATCTCCGGGAGTGTTTCGCGCCACAGTTTGCGGCAGAATGGACACTGGAAATCGCTAAACTCTATGAGAGTTACCCGAGCATCAGGGTTGCCTAAAACCGGGTCATCATCAGCTGTCGCAGGCGAGAATGCGTCCGGCGGAGGCGGAGGCGTGATCTCCCCGGCCACAGCATTGCTCTTTGCCGCTCTTTGATTTGGTAATCCGAAAGACAAATAAATCGAAACCGCGATTACTGTGAGACCCACCAAAATAGAAATTGGAATCCCGTATTTTCCTACAAAATTTTCAAATTTACCCTTTGCTTCCGGATTTATCTGCCCGCCATCCATCCGAAACGAATCGCCTTGCGAATTGGGCAGGTCGCTCGGTTCAGGCGCTGGCAGCTGGATTTCTTGATTTTCGTCCATATGATAATATTATAGCAGAAAGGGATCATAATATGAAACCATTAATCAATACTCTCTCATCGCTAATCATTCGTCGCTTTTCTCCAGAAATTGCTTATGCCCACTGCGATATCCCCTGCGGCATCTATTCAGACCATCCCTCGCAAATAGCGGCGGACACTGTGGTAAAAATGGTAGAAAAAATCCAGGCTCTGCCCAAAGACGACATACATTCTCTGATCAGAATGACCATGGTCAAAGAACAGCATGCGGAACTTTGCAAACGCGAGCTTCTCATTTTGTGGACAGATTATTTCAAACCAGAGCATTTATCTAAATATCCAAACCTTCACGATAAAATCTGGAAAACCGCCAAGCTTTGCTCCAAGAACAAACAAGAAATAAATATGGACGCGGCCCGCGAGCTGCAAGAAGCTGTTCATGAGATCGGGCACATTTTTGCAGAAACAAAAAAATAATTCAAAATTTAAAAATCAAAATGGAAAATGACAGTGTAAAATTATAAAATTTTTAATTGTCATTTTGAGATTTACATTTTGCATTTTACATTAATGTCCTGGCCGATTAAGCTCATCAAAATCAAAGGACACTCTATGCAGCCTACGATTCAAGATGGTAGACTAATTTTGGTCAATCAGTGGGCATACATTTTCAAAAAACCGCGAATCAGAGATATTGCGGTTTTTCGCAAGGACAATAAGCTATTTTGCAAAAGAATAACGGCCGTTCATACGGACGGCTACTGTACCATGCTCGGCGATAATGAGTCTGATAGTTTGGACAGCAGAGAGTTAGGAAAAATACGATTCGATTCGATACTGGGGAAAGCCTGCGTCAAGGAGCGCTGATCCGTCCGGAAATCCCATCAATAACTATATTTTTGCTAAAACCGCTTCCCGACAGTCCCAATTGAATTTCCAGTATTGCGTTGGCAGCGCCCTCGATTTGGATCGTTCCAAAAGGCGCATTTATCAGCAGGGAGGCTGACGCAACCGGAGTGCCGTTGATCCAAAGGTTAGTGACAGAGACATTGGAAGTTACTGAACTATATATAAAATTTTCCAAGGGCAAAAATGTCACTGGAGATCCGCTGGGATCATATTCTATCGGCAGCATGTTCTGGCCGGTGGCAAATTGCACGCGATAAGACGCGGCCGGCGCAGAACCTTGGTTCTTGCCCGCTAAAATAAAGCTTTGGAGCTCGCGCAGCTTGGAAATAAAATCAGACTGGGCTGAGGTCAGTTCCTGCCTGGCCCGGACTGTTTGGAAATTTACGGCCACCACTGTGGTCAAAATCGCGGTTATAGCCATGACCACAAGGAGCTCAATGAGGGTGAAGCCCGGAGAGCGAACAGCGAACAGCGAACAGCGACCTAATCGCTCATCGCCCATCGCTAACCGCTTGGGTTTAACTATGTTCATGCTTTTATAATACCAGTAAATATAAAGAAGTTAAACCTAAAACTTTCTCAACCCTGTCTTATACAAAAATAATGACCAAAGAATGCCGAGGCCATAGGGAATCCCCTGGCTGAAACCAACCTGTGATGATTCTTTAAAATATCGAGTAGTAATGGGGATCTCCCAAATCCCGATTTTATGCGCCACCAGCTGAATGATAATCTGCGTGTCAAAAACGAAACTATCGGAGTTTCGCTCAATATCAATCTCTCGAAAAATATCCGTACGGTAAGCCCGAAACCCGGAATGCAGTTCAGTGAGCCGGGTCCCTAGGACAAAATTGCCGATTTTGGTAAGCAAGATGTTCACGAAATATTTCCATTTTGGCATGCCGCCGGCAAGCGCGCCGCCGGGCGTCATCATTCTCGAGCCAAACACCGCTGCTACGCCCTCGTCAACGATCAGCCTGATCATTTCCGGAATAAAACTGGGGTCATACTGGTGGTCCGGATGAACCATAACCACCACATCAGCGCCGTACTTTATTGCCGTTTTGTAACAAGTCTTTTGGTTGCCGCCATAACCGAGATTTTGATCGTGGCGCACCACCACGATGGGCAAAGATCGAGCTTCGTCAACCGTGTTGTCTGAGCTCGCGTCATCAACGAGAATTACAACGTCAGCCCAATCCTTTGGGATAGCTTCATAGCAGGCCACCAGGGTTTTAGCCGCGTTATACGCAGGCATGATCACGGCAATTCTTTTATCTTTGTAGGGCATGGGTTTGCTCCTGAGCGTAAAGGTCTAAGCGAAAAACTGGATCAATAGCTTTAAATATGTGACGCCATTCTCGCTCTTCGAACCACTCGCGAACCATGGGTCTAGTGTGATAGTCAAATTCGTATAACCAAATACGTTTAGGTTTATAAAGTGATGCAAGATTATCCAATTTTTTTGGAATAAGGGAAAAATTTTCCGTTCCAGCTCGTGTCGGGTATTCACCTTCGACCAAACCAAAAGTTTCACGGGTATTCCAAATATCCAGACCATAATAGTTCAAAGGGAAAAAAGTTATGGGAGTTATCTCGGGTTTTAAATAGTAGGCAAGACTGCTTCTCATAACATCAGCAGGCACTATGACCAAATCTCCCGTTTTGTGGTGTTCGTTTATATATATAGCCGCCTCACGCATCTTAAAGTAATGATCCCACAGGCCGTCGTTTCCAACAACTGCTGAGATCGAGGGAACTAGGCTGGCAATCAATATTGTAAAAAGGACAAAACCTTGCTTCAAAGACAAATTGGAAACTACAAAACTGATCAACAATACCAAGGGAAGGACAACAAATATCACATGACGGTAATAGATTGGAGCATAGGGAAATGAATGCGGAGAAAAAAAGAAGATAATGAGAGGCACCACTAGCAACCAGGTCAAGAACAACAACGAGCGTATACGCTCACGATCCATAGAAGCTGACATTTTTCGGAACACACCGACTATGCCAAAGACAATTGCAATTTTGAAAAACAACTTAACAATGACAATGAGTCTGTCGTCATTGTGGGGGAATTTATTTACCCAAATCAGGTTATCACTGACCGATTCAAAAAAAATAGAAGATCGCGAGGCATCAATAGACCGCGCTAGCCCGAAAAGTATTTCATTGCCAAGAAATATTTTTAACAGAAAAGAATCAAGCCAGAAAGCGAACCCAAAAACCATTGCCGCATGCGCAAGAAAGAAAAAAAAGGCTTGCCTCGATTTATTTTGCTGAAAAAAAATAATCTCTAAAACCCACCATGAAGCCAAGGCAACCGCAAAAAATAAATAAGAATAACTAAAATAGAGCCCGGCAATATTAGCAAGCGTGTAAATAAGCAGATATTTGTTTTCGCGCTCTTTTAAATACTGCCACAGTGCTAGCATGCCAACAGCAGCACAGAAACAGACCATTATATATGTCCTAGCTTCTTGACTAAACTCGATAAGCATTGGCATAACAGCAGTCAGAAAAGCCGCAATATAAGCAGTTTTACTGCTTTCAAAAAAAAATTTTGCTAGTACATACATCACAGGAATTAATGCGGCACCGAAAATCAGTGACAAGCTTCGCACGGCAAATTGTCCCTCACCGAACCAATGAATCCACGATCGCAAGAGCAAAAAATATAGCGGTGGGTTGAAATCCACCTCACCGGAATATTGCAGTAACTCTGTCACCGTGGAAAAATGTCTGGAGATGTTCACGCTTGAAATCTCGTCTCCCCAAAATGGTTCAATTCCCAAATTAATCAATCGTAACACCAAACCAAAAAAAGTGAACGCTATTACCCAAATGATTGTTTTTCGATTTTCAGAAAGCATTATTCAGTTTCTTTTTTATATAGAGATCAAGCTGAAAAATATCGGCAATCGATTTAAACCCCTGCCGCCAGCCATTATCCTCAAACCAGTTATAGACCGCGTAATCCTCTTTCTTGATAAACCCAAAAAGCCAAACCCTGTTTGCCCGGTGAATC
Organism: Candidatus Doudnabacteria bacterium RIFCSPHIGHO2_01_FULL_46_14; assembly: GCA_001779925.1. GTDB lineage: Bacteria > Patescibacteriota > Doudnabacteria > UBA920 > 2-01-FULL-46-14 > 2-01-FULL-46-14. Next base: position 13,031 of record MFEK01000011.1, on the reverse strand, counting down.
TTCACAAGACGACTGAGCTTCTGTCCCGCTCCTGATTCGTAATCAGAGCGAGTGAAACGCGATTGATACTCGTTTTCCACTATTCCGAGGGTTTGCCTGGTATTCCAAATGTCCAAATCATAATAATTGATAGGCAGTAAAGATAAAACCGGAATCTCTTCTCTCAGATAATGAGCCGCATCCGAACGAAAAAACGCGTCAGAAACAAGGACTATGTCGCCGCGTTGATAATACTGATTTATGTGCTCAGAAATTTCCTTCATCTTGAAATATGGATCAACGAGCGCGTCGTTGGCCGTTATTTCGGAAACGAACGGTATGAGCGAACCGATAAAAATCAGGATAAGAACCGCTGCCTGTCTTGCCCGAAGCTGGGTCGCAATGAACCCAAATAGCAGACAGAGCGCAATAGTCACAAAAATCACGTGCCGCTCGTAGATCGGCGCGTATTCTTTGGAAAATGGCGCGAGCAAAAACAGCATGAGCGGAGCGATGATAAGCCAAACGACGTAGCGAAAACCGCGCAGAGACGTCCTTGTGCTTATTGCGGCCCGGCGCAAAGCGAAAAACCCCATAGCTAGAAATGTAACCTTAAAACCGGTCTTAACCAGGATGGTCAACGGATTTATTTCCTTGTCTTTGCCGAGCCAAATAAGTTTTTCAAAAACCCGTTCAAAAAAATCCGGCATCCGGTTTACAAATAAAATACGTTTCAACCCAAAAATCTCATACTGTCCGAGGAGAATCTTATAAAACAATGAATCAAGCCATGGCCAGTAACCAATCACCAGTGACCCGTGTACGGCAAACCAGATAGTGAACTCTTTGAAATCTTTTCGAGAAATTACCTGAGCAGCCCACCAGGCGGCAATAGCGACCTGCACGAGAAAAAAAGAATAGTGCGTGTATAATCCGGCAAGCGAGACGAATATATAGCATGCAAGATAGCGCGGAGTTTTACGCTCCACATATTCCCAGGCGCTCAGGGCGGCCAGGATGCCGAAAAAACAAACGATGCTGTAAGGACGGCCTTCCTGACTAAACTCGATTTGAAAAGGCAGGATCGCGACGATCAAGGCCGCAATTAGCGCCCCGCGAGTATTTTGAAACAGTTTGCGTGAAAAAATAAAAGTCAAAACAATACAGCCCAAGCCGAACACTACTGACAATGATCGGACCGCAAACTCGGTTATCCCAAACCAAGCAGTCCAATAGTGCAACATCAGATAATAGAGCGGCGGATGAAATTCTACCTCGCTAATATAGACAACGATCTCCGAAATAGAGGAAAAATGCTGGATAATATCCGCGCTCAGCGCTTCATCGCCCCAGTATGGCTCTGTGCCCAGATTCATCAATCGCAAAGCCAAGCCGAGAATCATTATACCGGTAAGTATCCAAATATATGATTTCTTCATTTTTTTGAATAAAGCGAGACGCGAAACACGGTATCAGGCGGACGAAACGCCATTCTCCAGCCTTGATCCACAAACCATTGATGCAAAACCTGGTCGTTGTTATTAAAGCCGAAAAGCCATATTCGTGACGGCTTATATATGCTTGCCAGGCGGTCCAGTTTCTCAAAAGCCGCTGAGTTCGAGACTGGCGAAATGCGGGTATGGTATTCGTTTTCTATGATGCCCAACGTCCGGCGGGTGTTCCATATATCCAGGCCATAGTGGCTGATAGGCAACATTCCGACAATCGGGATATCCTCGCGCAAATAATGGGCCGCGTCTGTTCGGAAAAAAACCTGAGGCACGATTACGATATCCCCGGCTCGATACTGTGCATTGATGTATTCGGAAATCTCTTTCATTTTAAAAAAATGGTCCCACTGGCTGTCGTCCGCGACAATCTCGCTATTAAACGGTACCAGTGAGAGCGCGAAAATCATGAACATCGCTACCGCCGCTTTTCTGGAAAGTGCGCTTATAACCATAGCAAACATCACAGCAAACACGATCGGGAAAAATGCCAGATGCCGTTCCATCACGCCGCCATAAGGGACAGAAAACGGCAAAAATAAAAATATCGCAAAGGGCAGGATTCCTAACCAGAGCAAGTATCCTGCGGCCTTGCGATTCTCTGCTTGCAGGACTTTTTTTTCCAAAAATTTGAACACGCCAATGAGCAGGACTGCTTTGGCGATATATTTTATTAAAATCGCGATCCGGCTGGTTATTTCATGCTTGGACAACCAAATGAGGTTGTCTGCAATTTGGTCAAAAAACATCAGTGGCCGATCCGTCGGCACGGAAGGGTTCTCCAGACCGATAAGCTGAGTGTTCCCAAAAATTATTTTATAAAAAATCACAGGCAGCCAAAAGCCAAATCCCAAAAAAACCAGGCAATTGGAAATAAACCATCGCCAAAGCTGTATTTTTCGCAGCAATCCCCCTTTCAGCGCCTGAAAAAACCACCAGGTGTTCAGAGCAATCAAAATCAGAGCAAAGGAATAGTGTAAATAGAGTCCAGCCAAGGCAGAAAAAACATAAATCGCCAAATATCCGAATTTTGGATCTTGGTAATGCTTCCAAACCGCGAATGCCGCAAGAATCGCAAAAAAACAAAAGATGATGTATGGCCTAGCCTCCTGGCTAAACTCGATCTGAAAAGGCAGAATAGCCACAACCAACGCCGCCAGCAGAGCGGAATAGTGATTGCGTAGCAGGGCATTGGCAAAGAAAAAAGTCAAAACAATGCAGCCCAGACCAAACAGTAAAGACAAGGAACGCACCGCAAACTCGGTTATCCCAAAAAAAGACACCCAAAAATGCAATATTAAATAGTAAAGCGGCGGATGCAGCTCGACTTCTCTTAGATAACTAAGTAGCTCGGAAACGGAAGAAAAGCTCCGGGCAATATCAAGACTTAGTGTTTCATCGCCCCAGTAAGGCTCAATGCCGAGATTTATGAGCCGAAGAACGGCTCCAAAGATAACGATAACAAACAAAAACCAAATCAGGGATTTTTTCATCAAATTTCATAGGGGACTAGAGTATATCCCGATAAGATTAAAATACCACTCTACGAGCTCTTTTCCCCACAGCATAGCAGTAAGCGCGGCAAAAGTTAAAAAAGTTCCGAAAGGAACTCGGTCCTTCAGGGCTTTTATACCGAAGCCCATTAAAAATAGTGAGGTGGCCGCGCCGGAAAAATACGCCAAAAAAAACACGGCAATGGTCTCGGGAAAGGGCGCAAGCATGCCCAAAAATAATCCCAATTTCACATCGCCCATCCCAATCCAACGGCCGCGCGATACTACATAAAGCAGTCCAAAAAAACCAGACAAAAGCAAAACCCCATAAAGCCCGTCCACGAAACGGCCTTGCATGGCCTGAAAAACCGCAGCCAATGCTGCCGCAGGATAAACGACTTTATCAAGAATGAGGTAGTGCTTGAGGTCATAGACAAAAATAACAATTAGCATACTGACAAATGCTAATTGAAATAGAATATTGAATATTGAATATTGAATATTGAAATTAAAGCCACATTCCACATTCCACATTCCACATTCGTTCAAATAGACTGCGGTAAACAAAATAGCAGTTACCAATTCCACCAACGGGTAAACCCAAGAGATGGGGCGCTTGCAGTAGCGGCAGCGCCTGCCTAAAATAAAAAAACTCGCCACTGGAACCAGATCCAGCCACGAAAGTTTGTGTTTACAAAACGGGCAAATCGAATGCTTTTCGAACATCGATCGCCCCACATTAAGGCGATAAATAAGGGCGTTCAGAAAGCTACCAATCACTAGGCCCAAGACAAAGATCAAGAAGGCCATTTTTAAATCAGAGTATCAACCGAGATGACGTTGTTATTCAGTTCGTCCCGGATAACACCATCTTCATCCATCAAATACCACAAACCCTGCTTCTCAATGTAGAATCTTAGCGTGTATCCGCCGCGCAGATTATTCAGTCCGCAACCCGGAAGGCCTGAAGCATCATCGCCATTGTACGTGTAATCATTTACCGGATACCCGGGATCGCGCGGAATAAGCAGGATATTATTGCTGGCGCAATTCAAAGTCGTTCCCGGAATCCATTCCCCATTGTCCGGATAACCGCTCGCATCCTGGAAATAAATATCCATTCCCGATTTAATCTGTTTGAGATCAGAAAGACGTTTAGCATCTCGGGCGTTGCGGCGCTGGGCAGTATACCCAACACTGATTACTGAAAGCAGCAGGCCGACTATGGCTACAACCACCAAAAGTTCAATGAGGGTGAAGCCTTCTTGGCGATGAGCGATGAGCGATGAGCGATCTGGAATTCCTATTCGCTGTTCGCTATTTGCGAGTCGCTGTATTTTCTTAAGCATATCAGCTTCCCCTCTGACAGGGGTCGGAGGGGAAAATGTCTGCTCAAAACTGCTTATTGAATACCTGCTGGATTGGCGCTCCTCAGACCGCTTCCGTAACCGCCGGTAGCCGCACCCAAACAGAAGGTAACATTATACGTGGTTGCTGAAGCGCTTGTATATTCGTAGTCATTATCAGCGCAAGAAGACTGATCTTGCGGATCAGGCGAATTTGGCCAGGCAGACAGATAAGTGCTGAAGAAATTCGGCGAGGTTCCAGCTGTAGATAATGGACAAGAACCCGCATTGCTGTTACAAGAGCTGCTGGTTGCCGGATAACCGTTATTGTCATTGTAGTAAAGCTCAAGAGCGGTTTGAATCTGACGAATGTCCGCCAAGCGTTTAGCATCACGGGATTTCTGGCGAGCACTGTTAAGTGAGACCAATACCACCGCAGCCAAAATGCCAATAATGGCAATGACGACCAAAAGTTCAATCAAAGTAAAACCTGTACTCCGTTGTAGTTTATGGATTGCTTTCACTTTTTGTTTCACCCCCTCTCATGGGGTGGATCTAGTGTCCCCAAAAAAAATTAAAATTGTTGGGGCAACATAGATATCCACATTACTGAACACTAGCTAGATTATAAATCGGAAGCAGAATTCCTGCAACCATGACCGCGACCGCGAGGCCCAACAGCATCATGATAATCGGTTCCAGTAGGGTGGTGAGGGTTCCCAGGGTGGCTGCGACCTCTCTATCATAAAAATCCGCAAGTTTTCCCAAGATTTCATGAAGCGTACCAGTTTGTTCCCCGACCCGGATCATTTGGGTCACAATTGCCGGCATTTCCTGGCGTTCCGCAAAAACTATTGCAATAGATTTGCCGGTTTCCACCTCAATAGCCGCTTCCTGAATGATTTGCTTATAGACCGAATTCCCCACGATTTCCGCTACTGTCCTGAGGGCATGGACTATGGGAATACCGCCGGCAACCAAGGTAGAAAGGTTCCTCGAGAGCCGGTTCATATAAATATTCCGCAGCAGCTTGCCGAAAATCGGGATTTTGAGTTTTATATGATCCCAAATCACCCGTCCGCCCAGGGTTCGAATGTAAATTTGGCTCCCAAAAATCGAGCCAAGACCGAGAATCAAAACCAAATACCAGTATTTTTGGAGGGCCTCAGTCAGGAATATCAAAATCTTCGTGGTAATCGGCAGCTCCACGTTAGCCTCTTTCAAAACGCCAATCATCTGCGGCAGCACGAACCAGAACATCAAGCCGCCGACAATAAAAATTGCCGAGACAATGAAGATCGGATAGGTCATGGCTCCGCGAACCTTGGAGGTAAGCTCATAATCTTTTTCCTGCTGGTTGGCAAGATAAATAAGAGCTTCGTCCAGAGTTCCGGAAAGCTCGCCGGCTTTTACAAGATTCACATAAAGATTGGAAAAAATATTTGGAAAGGCGCTGACCGCTTCTGACAAGCTTTTGCCGCCTTCTACCTCGGCCATCATTTCCGCGATTGCTTTTTTCAGAGTCCGGTTGGAAAGCTGGGACAGGAGAATTTCAAACGCCTGGATGATTGGAACCTTGGCATTGATGAGCGTAGCGAGCTGGCGTGAAAAAATAACCACTTCCTTTTTGGAAACGCGATTAAGAAATGTTAAATATTTCTCCAGGTTCACACTGGCCCGGCGCTCAGCACCGAGCGAGAGCACGGTCAGCCCGGCGCCATGCAAGGCTTCCGCAGCTTTAACCACCGAGGCAGCTTCCACTGACCCGGTTTTAACCGAACCTTGTGCGTCTTTCGCTTTGTAGCTGAATGCAGACATAGTAGCTGGTAGCTGGTAGCTGGTAGCTGGTATTCGATTTATATCGTCTACTAGCTACAGACTACTGGCTACTGGAATTAAAACCTTCTAACCAACGATTTAAATAAATCCTGGTTGGTAGAGTAAGCCAGGCCGTCTTCGAGTTTGACAATGCCCTTTCTGACCAAATCCGCCAGGGATTTATCCATGCTGATCATCCCTTCGGATGTAGCAGTGTGAATGATGTTGGGCAGCTCATAGGTTCGGCCCTCCCGGATAACGTTCCGCACCGCATTATTGCTAAGCATAATTTCCACGGCCGGGATCCGCCCGCCGCCCACCCGCGGCAGCAAACGCTGGGAAATCACCCCGACCAAAATGTTGGAAATTTGCGAGCGGATCTGATTTTGCTGGTGCGCTGGAAACACGTCAATTATCCGGTCCACGGTTTGCGGCGCATCATTGGTATGCAGAGTGGCGAACACTAAATGCCCGGTTTCCGCCACGGTTATTGCTGTGGAAATAGATTCCAGATCCCGCATTTCACCGATTAAAATCACGTTCACGTCTTCACGGAGCGTAGCGCGCAACGCGTCGGGAAAGGTCAAGGTATCAAGCAATACCTCGCGCTGGCTGACCATGGCCTTATCCGGAGTAAAGATATACTCGATTGGATCTTCAATGGTGATGATATGGTCAGCACGAGAATGGTTGATGATATCGATAAGCGCGGCAAGGGTTGTGGATTTCCCGTGTCCGGTCGGCCCGACAAACAGGATGAGACCCTCCTTGTGGCGGGTCAGTTCGCCGAGCTGGGCGGGCACGCCAAGCTCTTCGAGAGTCCGAATCTTGTTGGGAATAAAACGCATGGCCGCGGCCATCGTGCCTTTCTGGTAATAAACATTGATGCGGAATCTGGCGTTTCCTTTAAAATCATAAGAAAAATCGACTTGTTTTTTTTCCACGAGAATTTTCTTCTGCGCGTCTCCCAATAGCACGCCGACAAGGCCTTCGACTTTTTCTGAATCAAGAACCGCTTCCCCGCTTATGGACGCAAGCGCGCTGTCTATCCTGACCACCGGGGGTTTGCCGACAACAAAATGCAGGTCTGAAGCCCCGGTCTCCAAAACGTACGCGAGATATTTCTCCAATTCGCTTTCCTGGTTTTTATATGAAGACATGTGCAATCCTAATGGACCCTAATTGTATCCGAAATGTCCCGAATGGATTCGACAGGCTCACCATAAATATTCGCATCATTCGCTTGAGATTCGTAAATTGGGGTCGCTATTTAATGTTAAAAGCAGGCGATGAACATCGCTAATCTCGTCTTTACCTTTGACAAAATATCCGGATACGCCGAGCGAGAGCGCGGCTTCAATATCCTCAAGATTATCAATCTGTGAAAAAATCACTACCGGAACCGCCGAATTATCGCGCTGCATCCGCAATTCTTTGATTATTGAAAAACTGGCACCGTCTTCCAAAAGTAGTTCGGCAAGCAGCAGATCCGTTTTTTTTTCCGACAGGATTTTTTTTGCTGACTCGAGGCTCCGTGCCGGGATCACGTCAAAATCCTGCCCCATGCGAGCATGAAACTGCTGATGATAATATTCATCCGGATCCAGTAAAAGTATTCGCATTTTCAAATGTTAAATGTCATTCTTTGGTTACCCTCAGCACTTCTTCCACGGTAGTAATTCCTTTTAGAACCTTGATCAGTCCATCCTCCTTCATGCCAATCATTCCTTCAGCACGGGCCAGCTCCTGAAGTTTGGCATAAGATTCGTGATTAAGTATCATGGCCTTGATCTTATCTGACAAGGGCATGACTTCGTAGATCGCGATTCGGCCGGAATATCCCGAATTGCCGCAAATTCGGCAGCCTTTACCGGCAAAAATTTTGATATTTTTCAAATCTACGCCCTTGGCTTCTTCCGCCGGCAAATTTTTTAGCTCAGTTTTCAGCATTTCCCGGACTTCCGGCAAAACCGCGCTTTCTTTCCGGCAGGAAAGGCAAATTTTTCTGACCAATCGCTGAGCCATGACCATGTTAACCGAAGCAGTCAAAAGAAAGCTCTCGATACCCATGTCAATGAGCCTCGGTATCGCGCCGACCGCATCATTGGTATGCAGGGTAGAAAACACAAGATGACCGGTAAGTGCCGAATGGACCGCCAGCTCGGCTGTTTCCCGGTCGCGGATTTCTCCAACCATAATGATGTTCGGGTCTTGCCGGAGTATGGAGCGAAGGCCGGAGGCGAATGTTAGGCCAATATCCGGATTGATCTGCGACTGGTTAACGCCGGGGATGAAATATTCCACCGGATCCTCCAGCGTCACAATGTTTACTCCGATTTTGTTTAAAATGCCCAAAACAGCGTAAAGCGTGGTCGATTTCCCCGAACCGGTCGGACCGGTCACGAGAACCATTCCATGAGGCTTGGAGATGTTATCCTTGAACCGAGTGAGCTTCATTCCATCGAGTCCCAAATCCTGCAGAGTGGGCACACCCCCGGATTTGTCTAAAATTCTCATTACCACCTTTTCGCCGTTAACGTTCGGCAGAGTCGAGACGCGAAAATCGATTGACCGGCGATCAACGTCCATGTGGAAACGCCCGTCCTGCGGCAAGCGCTGTTCATCAATTTTCAAATTGGAAAGAATCTTAATCCTCGAAACAATTGCCGGGTGCACAACCTTGGGCACAACCAAAGAACTTTGCAAAACTCCGTCTACACGATAACGGATCCGCAGATCATTTTCCTGTGGCTCAATGTGAATGTCTGAGGCGCGCGATTCTATAGCGTGCCTCAGAACTACGTCAACGATCTTGGTAATAGGCGCTTCCGTAGCCGGTTTGCCGGCTGTTTCGGTCTTTGCCGGCTGTTTCGGTTCATCTTTTTTCTTTCCTTGCTGTTCGTTCTGCCGCATGATTGCCAAAGCTTCTCCGACCTCAGCGCTGGCCGTGCGGCTTTTGCGCAAGGCATCCTGATAGCTTGTTTTGGAAATCAAATACAGTTCAATGCGGTATTTATTTTGCTGCGCCAAAAACTCCAAAGCTTCCAACGCCTGCAAATCAGAAGGGTTAGTGAGCGCGATCCTCAAAAGGTTGCCGTCCTTGGCAAAAGGAATAAATTTGTAATTCTCCATGGTCTCCTGGGAAATGACCGAAAGCGCTTCTTTGGAAAGATTCTGGTTTCTGAGATCCGCGTAAGGCAAATGAAAATAAGCTGCCAGAGCCCGGGTCAAGCGCTCTTCATCCATGAGTTTGAGCGACAAAATGGAAGCTTCAAGCGACTGTTTGTTTTCCGCCACCTCCAGATGCACAGTCGACAGCTGTCTTGGTGTCAAATATTTTTGATCAACCAAAAACTGCTCAAACGTTTTTCTCTTTTCTTGTATGTCAGTGACTGCGGGCATTATTTTTTGAATGGATCAATTTTGCCAAGCTCATCGTTGGTTACCTCAACGCGCGGGATGCCTTTGAGAACCTTAAATTTATCCGAGTCAAAAATACTGATATCGATTTTCGACCCGTAAGGAAGCAGGGGTGTGGAGCTTTGCCCCGTACCAGTCGTGGCGGGCGGCGCACCCGTGGGAGACTCTCCACCGGGAGGCGGCATGTCTGACTGAGGCGCCGGAGCGCCGTCCATGGCAGTCGGCGCTGTTGCCGGCAGGGTGGGCACATTACTTTTACCCATAAAAAAATTAATATAAACCGTACCGCCGATAGATACCAAAATCAACGCGAGCGCGCCAACGGTTTTCTTTCGATTTTCTGGCAAGAATTTCACCCCGTTAAAAACCCTTATGTTTAATAATTATGGCGGTCGTAATTCTTCCCGTTGAGATTGTAGAATTTATAACAAGGTTCATGGTTTTTGATAATAAGTCATAAACTGGAGCGCATAAGAACGCGTCCCGGTTTCACCGCTTGGCTGGGCGAAATTAATACTCTTTATGTCCAAAAGCCGCAGGTTCCTTTCGATATTCAAAATGAGAGCCTGGAGCTGAGGGTACTGGCCGTTGACCGTAAGATCAATGGTAATGATGCCGGTCGAGCTGTCTTGCTTTTTGCTTTGACCCGAAGGATTGCTGGGACCAGTACTGCTGCCGGCAATTTGCAGATTTTCCAAAGCCATTCCTGATTGGCTCGCTAGATACTCGATATTCACGAGCAAAGAGGGAAGATCAGGAGAAGCAGGTAAGCCTTCATCCATTGCCGACAAGCTCTGTCGCTTTTTTTCCAGATCTGTAATCAAGCCTTTGACACTGCTCATTGCCGTCTTGCGGTCAGCTACCGCGCCCTGTTTTACTACCAGATCAGATTTGCTTTTGTTGAGGGCGACATACTGCGGCCAGACCAAAAAATATCCAGCAGCGATCGCGCCCATGATCAAAGCAGGGACTATCACTCCGGAGGTTAGATGGCCAAAATCAAATCTTCTTTTATTCACCCCGTTAGAAATCCTTGCATTTAAACATAATCATAGTAATCACGATTGCCCCCGTCGAAATTCTAAAATTTTAACGGGATTCATCTATTTCCTCAACAGTTTAGGATCAAAGCCAATATCCAGTGAAAAGCCAAACCCGGTTTCTTCGCCTTTTGAAACGCCGCCCGACTGGAATATGATATCCGTGAATTTTTCGGATTTTTTCAGACCGAGTATTACCTTGGCAATGTCCCGATAGGTTGGAGCGCTACCAGTCACAACAATTCTATTTTTTTGAATATCTGCCTGGAACGTATCGAAGCTTACGGGCTTATAGGTGAAATCGCCCAGCTCTTTAAACAACGGTGACCAAAAAATGTGCGAGTTAAGAAGATTTTTGAAATTGTTGAGCCGGCCTTGGTAGCTTATGGCATCTTTGAGCTGAGTTTCGGTCTGGCGCATCTGCAAATCAAGCTGTGAGGATTCCAGTTCAGCGGCGTTTACCAGGCGATCAATGGATTTTTTGTAATAGAGCAGTGTGCCGAACGCCAGACCTTCCACAACCAAAAGACCTATAACCAAATAGAGCGGCAGTAAGCTTTTTGGGCCCGAAAAACCGAGCGGTGCCCGCTGGCTTAATTCATTTTTCAATAAATTTATATCGCCGCGCATTGATTTATCCCCTCATGGCCAATCCCAAAGCAATGGACAACCCCATGGAGATTTTTGACAGGCCTGTTTTTAAACGCTGATCATATTGTGTAAATTTCAAAGGATCGCCGAGGCTGGTCTTGATTCCCATGTCGGAAAAATAAGGGGTCAGTCCCGGCAAATAACTGCCGCTACCCGCAAAGATTATTTCGCTGATCGTCCCGCCGCTCGCTTCATAAATTTTAACAAGCTGATTGGTTTCGTTCTTGATCGTTTCCATTGAAGATTTCATGACTTGAGGAATCTGCTGAAGATCGCCGGAAAGGCCAAGATCCATTTTGAACTGTTCTGCTCTCGCGTCGCTGATATGCAAACTCTGGGCAATGCCAGAGGTAATAGTGTCCCCGCCTACCGGCAGGTTTCGGGAAATCCGCAAAAACCCTTTGTCAACGAGATTCAAACTGGTATTTCGGGCACCAATATCAACTATGATAAATGCGTCTTGTCGCGGGCCTGCCAGGGAACGGATCAATGCCCGGGCCTCAATATCCAAAGCCTGCGGCTCAAGGCCAGCGAGTTTGAACATTCGAGAATAGTTTTCTACTACTGTTGTTGGCACGGCCGTAATCAATACTTTTATTTTTTGAGCTGTTTCTCCCTCCCGCATGACATCCCAGGATAGTGTCACCTCTTCCAAAGGCAGAGGCACGTAGCGCCTCGCCTCCCATTCGATTGCGCTTGTGAGCTCCTTGTCGGAAAGAGCAGGCATATCAATGACTGAGACAAACACGATGTTATTTGGCAGGCTGGCAACCACTTTTTTGGTGCTCGCGCCGGCTTTGACAAGCAGGGTTTTGAGAATTTCTGCGGTCTGAGCGATTACGTCCGTATCGATTTTGGACGTTACCCGTGAGGACGCATTCACCATGCCATAGGTTTCCAGGAGAAATTGGTCATTTTCCTTTTTTAGCTGAACAATCTTTATTGTGGAGGTACCTATATCAATGCCGAGTTTGCTTTTAGAATGGGAGAAAAACATTTTCTAAATTTTCTTTTGAAATTCCTTTGCTTTTTCTTTCTAAAACTCAAAAATATTGGATTTAATATAGCATAAGAACCTTTATTCGTCAAAATTTTTTCAAGTTTACAATCCGACACTTTTATGGTAAAGTGTTGGAGTTGTTTTTCTAAGAGGGTATGTAGCTCAGTGGTAGAGCACGTCACTGATAATGACGGGGTCGAAGGTCCGATTCCTTCCATACCCACCAGGGTCCGCTAACTTATGCGTTATTTTATAAGTATAATTGGATTGAGTGTCGGCATAGTCCTGGTCTGGAAGACTTTTGCCATTGCCCAGCTTTTCGGCTCTATTGATTGGGCGGAAGAGCATCTCGGCAGCGGCGGCAGTTATCTCCTGTATAAGGTAATCGGCATTATTTTTGTAATTCTCTCCGCTTTGTATATTTTCGGCATACTGGATATTTTGCTTCTTCCGTTCCGAAATCTCTTCGGCGGTTTTAGACGACGCTAATTCTTGGGCCCTTAGCTCATTGGCCCGCCCACCTCTTCTGGGGATGTAGCTCAACCGGTAGAGCGCCACATTTGCAATGTGGAGGCAAGGGGTTCGAGTCCCCTCATCTCCACCAGAGGCAGGCGGGTAAATAGAGCGCCATTCGCCTCGGGCGGACAATGTGGAGGCGACCGGTTCGATCCCGGTAGGGTCCACCATTTCAGATTTGCCGAAGAAGTTGCCTCGGGGCTTCGCGCCTCGGCATTGGTTTCCGCCAAGAAATTCCAGGGGGTTTTAAATTCCGCCAA
>MFEK01000010.1:14548-95292 GCA_001779925.1 Candidatus Doudnabacteria bacterium RIFCSPHIGHO2_01_FULL_46_14 | reverse complement strand
CCGCATGTTGGCTTCAAAAAAACCGATTAGTTCGTTGTTGGTGGGAACGGTGGGAATCGAACCCACGACCATCAGCTTAAAAGGCTGTTGCTCTACCGACTGAGCTACGTTCCCATCTTTACCTTGAACATTATAATCAAATATCGAGAAAAAATCAATCGCTTTTTGAGGGATTTTTTGCTAAGCTAATTTATATGATCAAACACATTTTCTTTGACGCGGATGGAATGGTAGTGAGCAAGCCTTATAGGTTTAGTGAAGTTTTAGCCCGTGATTACGGCATAACTTCAGAGGTCACAAACCTTTTTTTTAAAAATGAATTTCTTGAGGTCGAGACAGGGAAAGCTGATCTGAAAGAGCAGTTGCCGAAATATCTGCGGCAGTGGGGCTGGCAAAAATCCCTGGAAGAGTTTTTAGCTTATTGGTTTAAAAGCGAAAATTATATTGATACTGAGGTTATAAAGAGCATTAAATCTCTGCGGAACGGGAGGATCAAATGCTATCTGGCCACCAACCAGGAGAAATACCGCGCAGCATACATGAAAAACGTCATGGGTCTTGATGAAAACTTGTTTGATAAAATTTTCGTATCCTGCGAGGTTGGGTATCTAAAGCCAAGTGCGGAATTTTGGTCAGCAATCGATAATAGTCTAGGGGAACTTAACAAAAATGAAGTGCTGGTTTGGGATGATAAGGAAAAATGCGTGGCGGGAGCGAAGCAGATCGGATTTCACGCCGAACTATACAGGAATTTTAGAGACTACCGAGAGATTCTCGGTAATTACCCGATAAAGTAGGCAGTAGTAATATTTTTTTAAGTCTTGCCGGGGTTACCAAACTGTGATATTTTTTATACATTCCAAATTGAAGGTTTGAGATGAAATCCAAGCGAGCCCAAAGGGAAGCGCTGGCTTCTTTTCTCGCAGGTAGTAAGAGTGGGACTCCGACACCAGCAAGCGCTGGAGGCTCCGTGACCAATTCAAGCACTCTACCAAAATCGGAGCAGCGACGCATTCCGAAAGTCCATCCTACAGGGCCATGCGATATCAACATCCAATGTGTATTCTGCGCCAAAGGGTATGTTGACTATATTCTTGGCATACAGACTTGCCCTTATTGCGGGAAGAAAATGGAAGTTGTGCGGCCTGACGTCGTCCGTACTCGACGTGAAGAACGTGAGGATGCAGGATTCGTGCGGCGTCCACTTTTCGGCGCTAGAGGACGTTTCTTCGATGACTAGAGTCGGGTTGGTCGAGGCCAGATGCCTTGACCGACCCTTTTTGTTTGTAGCGAGTTCAGTGTTAAAATAGGTTGAAAGGAAAAATTATGAAAATTTTAATTATTCTCGGTTCCACGAGACCCAACCGCGAAAGCGAAAAGGTTGGGAGATGGGTTTTGAGAGAAATCCAAAAACGTGCCGAGTTCGACGCCGAGCTTATTGACCTTCGCGACTGGCCTCTGCCGTTTTACAATGAGGTCGCAGGTCCGGAATCAATCAACGGCAATTATTCTATCGAGTTGGCAAAAAAATGGGAAGCCAAGGTGGGTGAGGCTGATGGTTTTATAATCATCGCTCCGGAATACAATCACGGTTATCCGGCTGTGCTGAAAAACGCTCTTGATTATACTTATATATCTTGGAATAAAAAGCCAGTCAGTTTTGTGAGTTACGGGGGGTCAGCTGGTGGAGCGCGTAGCGTGGAACAGCTAAGGCAGGTCGCAGTAGAACTGCAAATGGCGCCTTTGCACAAAGGGGTCCATATTCCTATGATCTGGACAGCTTGGGATGAAACCGGGAACAAATTAAAGGACGAGCTGGCCTGGAGTAGACGTTTGGTGCCTTTGTTTGACGAGCTGGCCTGGTGGACAAAGGCTCTGAAAACAGGCCGTCAGCAAGGCTAATTTTGTAAAAGATTACAATTCTCGAACGGCTCATACGTGTATGAGCCGTTCTTTTTTGCCTGCCTGCCGAAGGCGGTATATAATATCTATCCAACGTTCCTAATTTTTCCAAGGAGAGTCCATATGTGCGGAGTATTCGGTGTAGCAGTCATTTCGGATAAGCCGGAGTTCAGCGCGGCAGAAACCGTGTTCGGCGGTCTGTGGGCTCTCCAGCATCGAGCCCAAGACAGTGCGGGAATCGCGGTTGACAACGGTCAGGAAATTCAGCTGCATAAAAAATTGGGGCTTGTTGAACAGGTCTTCAGTCAGCAGGATCTGGATCGACTCATCGGCAAGGTCGCTATTGGGCACCTTCGTTATCAAACCCAAGGCGAGGATTCAGTGGAGAATGCTCATCCAATCTTGGTTGATTCTAAATATGGGCGAATCGCCATATCTCACAACGGCGACCTCATGTTCGCCAAAGAAGCTCGAGCGCAGCTGAAATCGAATACCTTTACCTTTCAAACAACAACCGATACAGAGGTCATCCTTCATCTCATTACTGCATCCAAGCAGGAGCAATTTATCGATGCTCTGCGTGAGGCTTTGGAGATGGTGGGGCCGTCCTATGCAATTGTGATGATTCAGGCGGGTTTTCTGATTGGAGCACGGGACAACTATGGAATGCGCCCGCTCTCGATCGGAAAACTTGCTGATGGATCGTACGTCCTCGCATCGGAAACCATTGCGTTCGACGAAGTCAATGCAGTGTTTCAGCGCGACGTTGAACCGGGAGAAATCGTCGTAATCCACGGCGCGGAATTGATGTCGATCAGGACGACAGCCAAACCAACACACGATCTTGCGCAGTGCGTTTTCGAACACGTCTATTTTGCCAGTCCCGGCAGCATTATGTTTGGCAGAACAGTCCAGACCAGCCGGGAAGGAATGGGTAAAAATCTGGCAGAAGAACATCCGGTTGATGCTGAGATTGTCGTTCCTGTTCCTGATTCGGGATCGCCGGCCGCGGTCGGATATTCGACTGCATCTGGCGTACCGATTTGTCTTGCAATCCTGCGGCATCAGTATGCAGGACGGACGTTCATCACTCGGGGAGAAAAAGTCCGGAGCCTGAAGGCCCACCGTAAATTCAAGGTGATTAGAGGAATGGTCAACGAAAAGAGAATCATACTCATTGATGACTCTCTGGTCCGCGGCAACACCATGAAAAAACTGATCGAAAAGCTTCGTAAAGCCGGAGCTACCGAGATCCACGTGCGCATTGCCTGCCCCCCAACAGTTTCGCCTTGCTTCTATGGCGTTGACACTCCGACCAAGGGGGAGCTCAAGGCCGCTGTGAACACCATCCAAGAGATCTGCGAATTCATTGGTGCGGATTCTCTGGAATACCTGTCCCTCGGCGGACTGCTCAAGGCTGTGCGCGGATCGACGAACAAGTTCTGCGTAGCTTGTTACACTGGCAAATACCAGACACCTCTCAGCCAAGAACGAGCTGGAGATTTGTCAATGGTTTGAGAACGCTCCGTGATTGAAGAGAGTAAGGAACTGGTGGGCCATCATACCACCTTCCTTGCTCCTTTTTGTTATAATAAGTTCGTATGAGTATTTCCGATGATCAATTCATTCTTTTAGAAAAAGTCAGCAAAATCTTGCTCGGCACTTATAATTTTCGGGATTTAGCCAGGCAGTCTGTAGCGCTGGTAGTAAAAGAGCTTAAAAATCAGGGGCTGGTTGCTGCCGGTGTCTTTCGCGTGCTTGCATCCGAAAATAAACTTTCGGCTTATGCTTATTCGACCAAATACTCGCGCGTAATTGATAAAATTTTACCAGCCAGGTTTTCCGAACTCAGCATTTCTCTTGCGGAAACTAAAAATTTGGCAGTAAAAGCCGCAGTTACTGACCAGATTCAGCAAAGCAGAAGGCTGGCGGATTTCTCCTCCGGCGTCCTCGCAGACGACGTCACCAATCGCGTCCAAAGATTTACCAAAACGAAGCTCGGTATAGCTTTTCCCATACATTCCCGGTCTGGCAGAGTCGCCGGAGTGATTTTGTTTGCGGTTACCGAGGAAAAGCTCAGCGGCGAACAAATGGCCTTGTTTCAGACCTTTGCCAATCAGCTTGGGCTGGCGTTTTCTAACGCGATAGCCTTTGAAAAACTCATGCATCAATATAAGCAAAAATCAGAGGATGTTCACGATCATGACAATGAACCGTCTATAAAATTTACTTTGCGCATCACGCCGCGCGAGGACAAAAGGCTGGAAGAACTGGCCCGCAATAGGGGAATAACCAAGGCTGAACTCATCCGCGAACTTTTAGACAAAATCTAGTTGACAAGCCAAGTCCTCATCATTAAACTGGTGCCCGCAAGGCACCTTTTAAATTTGAGGTGGCGCAATAGCCACCGCGAAGGGGGATCATGGATAAGAATTTAATTGTGGGGGTCATCCCCGACGGAAATCGTACTTGGCGCGCAACAAAAAACCCTTCAATGGACATGGTTGAAGTTTATAAGCGGGGAGCAAAGATTGCCGCGCAAATCGTCCAGCACGCCCTCAAGCGTGGGGATGTAAGCCGCTTAGTTTTCTTTGCACTTTCAAAACAAGACGTGAGGCACAGAACAAAGAATGAGCTTGCGGGAATTTATGAAGGGACCCATGAGTTCATTTCCCTGGTCGATTCTATGCAAGATGCCTCCATTCGATGCTATGGAGACACCAACAGCCGCTATAGATTGGTCCAGCTCGGCAATGCCTGTAGGATGCTAAGGCTACGGCGTGAAGGCGCATGTCTGCATATTGATCTTTTGCTGAACTATTCAGCGGAATGGGATTTTGCAGTAAGAAAATTAAGGACGAGAAGTATTCCGGAAATTGATGCAGTAATTCGGACATCTGGAACACAGCGCCTCAGCGGGTTTCTCCCCTTGCAGTCAAGTTATGCTGAACTGTTTTTCCCTTCAACGCTTTGGCCGGATTTTACCACTGCCGAATTCGATGAAGTTCTCACTAGAGTGATTCACACCAAAGAAGATTTCAAACGCCGTGGAGGACGTGGTGCGTAACAAAAAACGGTCGGGGATTTTATTCCTCTGCCGTTTCTTTTTTTTCTGTTTCTCCGGGGAATTTCCAGGTGGCGTATTTGCATTCGGGATATTTGTTGCAGCCCCAGAATTTGCGGCCGCCTTTTTTGCGGGAAAATTTTTCAATGATTTCGCCCTGGCCGCATTCGGGACATTTCACGCCGGTTTTTTTTTCAATCTTTTCAATATGTTTGCATTCCGGGTATTTGTCACAGCCGATGAAAAAGCCGAAGCGGCCTTTTTTGACTACTAGGTGGCCGTGTTCGCAGACTGGGCATGCTCCGCCGATCTGCGCGTTTTCTTCTTTGATCTTTTTTTCTGCGGCTTCTTCTTCCGGCAGTTGTTTCGTGCCTTTGCAAGTGGGATAGTCAGTGCAGGCCATAAACTGGCCGAACCGGCCAAATTTGATGACCATATTTTTGCCGCAGATCGGACAGGGGACATCTGTCTGCTGAACCTGTTTTTTTACGGACGTCTTTTTTTCCTCGAGGTTTTCCTTAAACGGGGCGTAAAACTCACGGATGACTGGTTGCCATTTCAGTTTTCCCTCGGCAATGCCATCCAGATCTTCTTCCATTTTTGCGGTGAATTCATAATCCACGATTTTGGGGAAATGCTCGACTAGAATGTCGTTTACCAGAATGCCAATGTCTTTGGGAAAGAATTTTTTTTCCTGCTTTTCTACGTAGCCGCGTTCGAGGATCGTAGAAATCGTTGGGGCATAGGTGGAAGGGCGGCCAATGCCGTAGGATTCCAGAGCTTTCACGAGAGATGCATCAGTAAACCTGGGCGGCGGTTCAGTGAAATGCTGGACACCGTCCAGGGATTTTAGATCCAAGATTTGCGTTTTGGTAAGAGCCGGCAGTTCACCTTCAGCCAGACCTTCTTCCGCGTCATCCTCATCGCGGCCTTCCAGATAAACCTTCATGAACCCGTCGAATTTCATGACCTGACCGGTAGCCCTGAACATATATTTTGGTATTGTCGTAGACTCTGAGCTTGTCGAATGGGCTGAGATATCTACGCTCGTCTGATCAAAAATCGCTTCCGGCATTTGTGAGGCTAGGGCTCGTTTCCAGATAAGGTCATAGAGTTTCACGTGTTTGGCATCAATGTCCGCGCCTTCGAGCTTGTCCTCTTCAATAGAAAAATCAGTCGGTCGGATCGCTTCGTGCGCTTCCTGCGCACCTTTGCTTTTCGTTTTGAAGCGACGCATGAAACCATTATAGTTTTCGCCGAATTTGCTTTTGATAATCTCCTGGGCCTGCGCAAGCGCGCTTTCCGCAAGATTTACTGAATCAGTACGCATATAGGTGATGTATCCGAGCTCGTAGAGTTTTTGCGCCAGCATCATGGTCTGTTTGGCGGACATCCCCAGCTTGCGCGCGGCTTCCTGCTGGAGGGTGGAGGTGGTGAACGGGGCGGCCGGGGAGCGCTTGGCTTCTTTTTTAGTAATCTCTTCTACTTTATAGGCAGCGCCTTTAAGGTCAGAGACGATTTTATCACCCCGCTCTTTGGAGGCAATGTCGAATTTTTTTAAGGAAGTGCCGGAAATAGAATGGAGCCTGGCGGAAAAAATTTCATTCTCTTTATCTTGTGGTGACAGCTTGGCCTCAATGGTCCAGTATTCTTCTTTTTTGAATTTCTCAATGTCCCGCTCGCGCTCCACAATGAGGCGCATGGCCACAGATTGCACGCGTCCGGCAGAGAGACCGTATTTGATCTTGGTCCATAAAAAAGGCGAGAGTTCATAGCCAACCAGCCGGTCCAAAACCCGCCGGGCTTGCTGGGCATCGACGAGATGCGGATAGATGTGACGGGGATTCTCCAAGGCCTTTTCAATGGCCGCTTTGGTGATCTCATGAAAGACGATGCGCTTGGCTTGTTTCTCATCGAGCTTCAGGGCGTGTACAAGGTGCCAGGCAATCGCCTCGCCTTCACGGTCCTCATCAGTCGCGAGAATTACTTCGTCCGCTTTTTTGGCCAATTCCTGCAGATCCTTAACATGTTTCGATTTGTCGCGCGGGATGAGGTATTCCGGCTCAAAATCATGCTCAATATCAATGCCCATCTTGCTTTTCGGCAAATCGCGGATATGACCAAAAGAGGACTCGATTTTGAACCCTTTGCCCAAAAATTTGCTGATTGTTTTCGCTTTCGTCGGCGACTCGACGATTACCAGTTTAGACATGTGCTAAGTTTTAACAGACAAACTTCATTCTGTCAAGAATTAACAGTAAAAAAGTCAATGTACCATAGTTTAACCGATCGGTTAATTCATGGTACATGCAAATTAAACTTCTTAATCAATTCCTTGTCGCCGAAAAACCGATTTGCCTGCAATAAATGCACGCAGGGGGTTATTTTTAGATAGTCAGTTATTAAATCGATTTCTGTTTTGCATTCATAGGGAAGCACAAATACACTTCTTTGAAAATGAAAAAAACCAAGCTCTTTCAATTTTCGTCGAAAAGTTTGCCTAGTCCCGCTGTTTTTTTCCGGAATATCAAAGGTTAATAGCCGCCATGCACCATCCCACACGGTTCTTTTGATGCGAATTTTTTGAAATTTGATCTGATTAAGCCGTCTTAACCCCAGTTTTGTGAGAAGAACTTGACCTTTTGGGGACCGTGCCGGAAAGGTGATGAATTTTTTATGCTTGAGATAATAGAGCCTTCTCTGGATTTCTCGTCGATTGTATTTTTCCATGTACTTTTCCGGATCCAAAAGCAGCTCCATGGTCGCATTCTTCATTGAGATCAACTTCAAGATTACATCCTCTATATCCCAGCGATTTTTGTTTCGAAATGATCCTTGATATCCCATATATTTCAATGTACCACATTTTAACCGATCGTGTAAACCGTGGTACATTGATTTTTGAATCTTGCGTTATTTTAAATTGTTGTTTATAATATCAGCAGTATGGTCAACACGTTAAGAATCGAGAATAAGGCAAAGAAGACCCAAAACACACGTGGGGTATTCTGTCTTGGCCATTGATTTAGAGAATAGTTCTTAACAAAAACCAAGCACCCCACAAGGGTGTTTTTCATATCGGAGGAAAGAAAGATGGGAACCTGTGCGAAACCTGAGCATGCGGTCCAAAGAGAACTTGGTGTCATTGATCTAATACCAGCCCGAAGGGTCGAGGTTTTAGGTTGCGGCTGTGCATTAGTATGGCCTGAGGGAACTACCCCATGCACTATCGTCCATCCTGGAGTAACGCCGGCAACTCTAGAGCAAATAGTCAGTTGTTTAGGCAATGGTATGTCCTGGAGAGAGGGTAGAATTTTGGAGTGTGGCTGCACACAGACAAAAATCGGCGGAATACTTATCGACGCGAAGACTTACCATAATCTTCAAGAGAAATGTCCCTAAGTCGCGCCCGTTGAAGTAGTTAAGTCATTAAGCGCAAAAAAGGGGAGCCTTCGGGCTCCTCTATTTTTTTGTCTAAAAAAACGCGGCGGCCTCTGAAATGGCGAGGTCGCCGGTAATACATGAGTGTCGCAAAAATGCTTGTTACTTATTTCGTAAGCCCTCGAGCGATCGTCCTTGCAACCGTGACTTTATTTTCTCTCGAGGAATCGTCGACCGATAGTCTCCCGACCTGAACGGCATGCCAGAGGTCAAAGGCCTTAGTCATATCCGTCAGTTGCCGTTTGCGGTTGGATGCGAGATTACTTTTCTCGAGCTGTTTCAGTTCGTTTCGAAGCGGCGTCATAGCAGCTTCAATCCTATTGACCAGGCCGATTGCCTTGGGTTTTGTGGCCGCGAATTTCTTTTTCGATTGGTCAAAGTTGTAGACAGCGCTGCGGTATTCGCTAGTCATGGTGTCGAAACTGCCCTCCCCCCAATCTTTACGCTCGAGCAGTTCCAACTGCTCGAGATCGTAGGTATTCGCCCTGTTGGCGATTTGGAAATCAGCGACTGCTGCTTCCACCTGTTGTACCTGCTGACGGATCTCAGCGGGATAGAACGGGAAAAGGGTCTGCCAGCTTTGGGCGATGTCGCTTGCCAGTACCGGCACGGCAACGAGAAACACGATCGCGCAAGCGAACATCATCTTTCTTTTCATAATTGTCACTCCTTAGTTGTTTTTGGTCAGGTTCAGTGTGTCTAGAATTTTATTCTTTTCTGCTTCATTTGCCAAGCGTGGGCAGCAGTAGTTGTCGATTATGATTGGAATGAGTTCATAGGATTTTAATTCCGGGCCGCTAAATTCCAGTTTGACCATCAAGCCTTCGCGGGTTTCCTGGGACCACATTTGGTCAAACACGAAATTTCCGAGAGAGTAGAAGATGAGGCCTTTGCGGGGTTCTTTCGCCCCTCCCTTACCCTCCCCCTCAAGGGGAGGGAATAATTCAAGAGGGGAATAAACCTCAATATCCTGGATCCAGTGCGGGTGATGGCCGATGACTACGTCTGCCCCGGCGTCTATTGCGGTGTGGGCAAAATCTATTTGTTGCTGGTTGGGGTGACGAGTATATTCTGTACCCGCGTGCATATTGACGATTATTACATCAGACTTATTTTTTAATTCCGCGACGTCTTTTTGCACCTGCTCAATATTCATTGTCGCGATTTGTGGATGAGTGCTTTTGCCGCCGTCATTGAAGGCAGTGTAGGAATAAGAGAGAAAGCTAAATTTCACCCCTCCCTCGCCCTCCCCCTCAAGGGGAGGGAATACAACTCCGTTGTGGGCTTCGGTTAAATCGTGGCCAGTGCCGACGGGAAGGATGTCATGGGATTTAAGGTAATCAATCGTAAAATCAATATTGTCTTGCCCTTGGTCAAACGAGTGATTGTTGGCAGTGGAGAGCACGTCAAAGCCGGCGTTGATCACGCCGTCAAAATGCCGGGTCAGGCAGCGGAATACCAAGCCCTCGCGGAGAGGGATTTGTGAATCAGAAAGCGGGCATTCGAGATTGCCAAATGTGATGTCCGCGTTCTTCAAAAAGTCCTGAAGATTTAGGAACGGCAGATCAGGGTTTTTTGCCTCCTCGATTTTTGTACCCACATTTCGCGAGAGCATGATGTCGCCGACTGCGATGAGGGTGGTGGTTTTTGGAGGTTCGGGAAGGTTTGGAATGTTGCTTAAGGAAATTGGTGCGATTGCTTTATCATGCCAGAGGATTATTGCGAGAAAGATTAATGCTAATAATAACCCCTCCCTACCTCCCCTTAGGCTAAGGGGAGGAGTCCCTCTCTTAGGGTAAGAGGGGTTGGGGGAGTTACTGTCTTGAAATAACATACTGATTTGCGCCAAGGTTGCGGACCTTGCCTTTCATTTCCATGATCATTAGGGTGGCGGCGACTGTGGCCGCCGGCAGGCCCGATGTTTTTACGACCAGGTCCACATGAATGGGTTCGCGTTTGAGGAGTTTCAAAATCATTTCTTCCTCTTCGTTGTCGCCAATGATTTCCTGGGTGATAAGCTGGGTTTGGAGTGAATTCAGATTCAGCTCTTCGAGAATGTCATTTGCCGAGGTCACGGCTTTGGCCCCCATTTTTAAGAGGTTGTTCGGTCCTACTGAGCCGGGATTGAAAATCGAGCCTGGCACAGCAAAGACCTGGCGATTTTGATCCAAAGCGTGCTGGGCAGTGATAAGCGAGCCGGAATCCGCAGCCGCTTCGATCACCACCGTGCCAAGGGACATTCCGGAGATGATCCGGTTACGATACGGAAAATGATGTTTGAGGGGCGGCGTGCCGAGGGGCATTTCGGAAATGATTGCCCCGCCGCGTTCTAAAATATTTTGGGCAATCATGCGGTTGGATGCCGGATAAATACTATCAAGGCCGCAGGCCAGCACCGCGATAGTCCGTCCGGAAGCCAAAACAGCGGTCTGATGGGCGAGCGCGTCAATGCCGAGCGCGAGACCTGAAACTATGGTGAGATTGGCGCGCACCAGATTTGTGACCAGTTCCTGCGCGACCTGTTTGCCATAGACGCTGAATTTTCTCGTGCCCACCACTGCAATCGCCATTTCATCCTGCGGTTGAAATTCTCCCAGGATATAAAGCACCGCCGGCGGATTGGGGATCTCCCGTAAAAGTTTGGGATAAATCTCGTCCTGGAAAGTGACGAGTCGGATATTGAGATCGGCGAGTTTAGCAAACTGCTGGTGCGGGTCTATTTTCTGCCTAGTTTCTAAGATTTTACCCACCAGGCTGGTATCGAGACCGCTTTGCTCGATCTCGTTTGCTGCCGCGTGCCAGGCGGTTTTTAGATCCGGGAAAAAATTCAAGAGTTTCCGCAAACGGACCGCTCCGATTTGAGGGATCAGGTTGAAAGCATTAAAATAAGGGTAGTCAGGGTTGGTCATCGACCCCGTTAGAAACTTTTAGTGTTCGTTTGCTTGAGTTCATAATTTTTTCGAATGTTTTACACAGGGTTTTCTGACGGGGTTGACGAAACGGCTATTTTGTGCTAATATACCTTCTTATAAGTGCTCTTTATGCTACCCTCGAGTGGCGAAAGCGAGTTTCATCCCTCCTAGAGCTCGTCAGTAACCTCAAGTTAAGGCAGAACCGGTTATCCGGTGCGGTCTTGCACTCGTTGGTAGCATTGAGAGCGCTTTTATTTTCGCTTCAGTATAAATAAAGAGTTCAAAAATTAAAATGGGAAATTATCGGCCCGATTACACAAGACGCGAGTCGTTGCGGGCGGGCAGTTCAAAATTTAAAATTTTTTCGATCTGTTCAATTGCTTGCGGGATTATTTCTTTTTGTAATTTTGCTTCCTCTTCTTCGGTAAATTTTTCCAAGACGTAAGCATCGGTCGGCGGCGTTCTACGCCCTTGTCTATTTTCAATACCAATCCTAAGGCGCGTGAAATCGCGTCCTACATTTTCTATTACGGATCCTACGCCATTGTGGCCGGCAGGTCCGGAATCTTTGGAAATTCGAATTGTTCCTATGGGTAGATCCATTTCGTCATGGACAATCAGCAGATGATCGTTTTGGATTTTGAAAAAGTTTTTTAAGGCCGCCACAGCAGTTCCGGAATCGTTCATGAAAGTTTGCGGTTTGGCCAAAATCACCCGAGTCGTCTGGTGATCAAAGGCCGAGGTTTGGGATTTAAATTTTACCTCGTCAATAAATACGGCGGAAAATTTGTCCGCTAGCGCATCCAGCACCCGAAAGCCGATGTTGTGGCGCGTATGTTCGTATTTTTTACCGGGATTGCCGAGTCCCGTTATTAGAAGAATTTTCACCCGCCCAAATTTTTCCGGAATTTTATTAATTTTTGTCATAATATAGAGAGAAAAATTTCAGTCGGGTAAATCATCTTTTTATATCAGGGGTCACAATGATCACAAAATCCGCGCCGTCAGTGGCCAGTGTGCTGAAGGGGAACGGACTAGAAGCGGTTTTTATCTTTAGGGTGTCTTGCAGGTAGGATAGCGTTTGCGGTTTTTTGCCGCCGGTGTTGTCATAGATAACGCTCTGGGCATAAACAGCATCGCCGGTGAAATTGCCAAGGATCGGTTTGACGTGCGGCATTTTCAGAAGCCCGGCAGTATAGCCGGCTAGTGGTTCTCCAGTAGCAGCGTTTTGAATCTCGATCCGTGGGTTTTCGCTAGCCAGGCGTGCGTCTACGAATTGATTTTTCCAGAACTCCCGGATCGCTGAGAAATCGCCAAATCCTTGGCAGGGGACCAAAAGATATGCCCCATCTTCCGGCGAAATATAATCGCACAAAAGACCGCTCTCGTCATCAAGGCTTTGCGAAAGAATGTTTTCCTGCTCAGCGTCTTTGGTGAGATCATAGAGCCGGCGCAGCTCCGCAGGCCCGAGGTTAGTGCGGAAATGATCGGAGACGTCATCAAGGAGTTTACTGACCAGGTTAAAATTGGCCAGAACCTTCACGCGCAAGACCCGGTCCTTGAGAGATTTGAGCACGATCTGCTGGCGGCGCGATCGCGCAAAATCCGAGCCCTGGCCATTGTCGCCGTGCCTGGAGCGCACGAACTGTAGAGCGCGCCTACCATCCATACTTTGCTGCCCTTTTTCAAAAACGAGAGGCGACAGATAGCCGCCTTTTTCGTCTGGAAATTCCCGGTCAGTGAACGGCATTTCAACATTCACGTTTATTCCGTTCACATGGTCAACGATTTGTTTGAAGCCCTGAAAATCAATCACCGCGTAATAAGGAATATCAATGCCTAGAAATCCTTCCACGGCTTTTCTGGCAAGATTTGGTCCGTCATGCTTGTTTTCCGCTTCGCCATAGGCATAGGCAGAGTTTATTTTTTTTATGCCAAATCCCGGGACCTCGACTGCAAGGTCGCGCGGAATGGAAAATAAACTGACAGCAACGCCTCCATCTTTTTTTTGCGAGGGTTTGAGGGTAGCCAAGATCATAGTGTCTGCGAGAGTAGCTCCGTCGTGATTGCCGCCGGCAATACCCATTAGCAGGATTTTTATTTCTCCCTGCTGTTCCCCGATGACGAGTTTGTCAGAGGAAATAAATAGCCTTCCGAATGAGAATTTTTGTCCCTCGAAAATTTTCTGGGCAAAGATTACCAATTTACTGCCCATGAAAATCCCGCTGGCCAAAAGCAAAAACATGAAAATTATCGCATAAAGCCGAAACCGCGAGCGCTTGCGCTGCGGCGGTTCCGGAGAAAATTGTCCCGAGCCACTCGGGCGATTGATCGCATCAAGCATGGATTCAATTATAGCAAAATAGCACGCTTTTTGGTATTATTTAAATACTCCAAAGGGCGCATAGCTCTCCGACCCGTGTCGGAGTCCTCCCGACCGATTTCGGAGTCCGATGTGAGATCGGACGACTATGGTCGGACAGTGGTAGAGCGCGCCGTTCACACCTGCCCGACTTTGAATGGACCCGTAGCTCAGTTGGTTAGAGCGTACGATTCACATTCGTAAGGCCAGTGGTTCGAACCCACTCGGGTCCACCATTCCAAAGTCCAGTCAGGCTGGTCGGCGAGGCCGAAGGCCCGATCCCTTCTGCGCCCACCAGAAAATTGCAACAGGACAAGTATCGCAGGGACTGCAGGGTTTTGCGCACAAAATCACAACGCTTCAGAGCGTTTTTTTTGTTTGCTCTGATAAAAGGCAGATAAATTGCATAAATAAGCGCATTGTAGCCCTTGAATTTACCTTTTTTTCCTGATATAGTATAGGAACGCAATTTCGTTTCGAAATAAATTTATCAAATATATGTCGGAAAACACGAGCGATAACGACACCCAAAAAGAAACGCAGTCTGCTTTGCCGGCAGATGGCCATGAGCCGCTGCGTTATTTCTTTTTTGATTTTTTAAAAGTCTTTCTGATGGCCGTAGCCATCATTATTCCGGTGCGTTATTTTCTGTTTCAGCCGTTTGTGGTTACGGGCGATTCCATGCGGCCGAATTTTCATGACGGAAATTACCTGATTATCGACGAGCTGACTTACCGTTTTCGAGAGCCTTCGCGCGGCGAGGTGGTCGTGATGCGTTTTCCCAAAGACCCCTCGCAGTTTTTCATCAAACGCATCGTGGCTTTGCCCAGCGAACACATCGTGATCCGCGATGGCCGGGTCACGATTTACAATTCCGAAAACCAGGACGGAATTCTCTTGGAAGAGCCATATCTTGTGAGCCAGAATATTACCTACGGCAATATCGACCGAAAATTGAAAGAGGATGAGTTTTTCGTCCTCGGAGATAACCGCCTCTCTTCTTCGGACTCGCGGGTTTGGGGAATTCTGCCCAAGGATGATATTATCGGGCGGGTATACCTGCGCCTGTTTCCCGTACAGGAGTTAGAATTGTTTATTCCCTCACCAGTTTACAATGATTAACATGCAAAAAAAGAAGCGCGCAGAGACTCAGCATTTGCCCCTCGCAGTGGTTCCCACCGAAGCACCTCAGCCCGATGTATTTTTGGATAATCTGCATCGCGTAATCAACAATTTCGGTTTTCAGCAGATCCTGCCATCCCCGGTTGAGGAAAGAAAGATTTTTGGCAAACACCCGGAATTGGTCAGGCTTTACGGAGAAGATTTGCTAGAGATCGTACCGGGTGAAAGCGATTTTGTTTTAGCACCGACTCATATGTTTTCTGTGATCCGT
Source organism: Candidatus Doudnabacteria bacterium RIFCSPHIGHO2_01_FULL_46_14 (assembly GCA_001779925.1). Classification (GTDB taxonomy): domain Bacteria; phylum Patescibacteriota; class Doudnabacteria; order UBA920; family 2-01-FULL-46-14; genus 2-01-FULL-46-14. The sequence goes on along the minus strand of MFEK01000010.1, from coordinate 80,218 downwards.
CGTTATTTGCAGAATGTTCGCGCCCGCGGGCCGCACGTCAGCAAATGGTTTCATTTGTCTCCGATAGTGAGCCTGCCTGGGAGCAAGCCCAGCGCGAGTCACGAACTGGGACTTTATATTCTCGGCGAAGACACGTCCATGGCCGGCGCTCAGCTCATTAACGCCACGGCCGAGATTTTCCGCGAGCTTGGTATTTCGGAATTTATGATCGAGCTGAATTCTTTGGGATGCAAACTCTGCCAGAAAAATTATGGAGCGCTTCTGGAGAGCCATCTGACAAACGCGGCACCGCGTTTATGCGACCGATGCGAAACAGATTTGGAAAAGAATCCTATTGCGATTTGGCGTTGCGATAATTCCGGCTGTCAGGAGATCGTGGCCGGTGCCCCGCAGATTGTGGATTCGCTTGATGAAAATTGTAAAACAAATCTCATGGGGGTCCTGGAGGACATTGATGATCTCGGCATTCCTTATACGCTCAACCCAGTCCTCAAGGCGTCGCTTGTTCAGGAAAAAGTAGTGTTCCAAATCACCGCGCCCGAGGCCATTGGCGGTGTCATTGGCCAGGGCGGCAATTATAGCACCTGGGCCAATATCCTTGGCTACCAGGATGTTTTGCCGATTATGGGATTTGTTACTACTTTTGAGAAGCTTATGAATTCGGTTCCGGAAGAACGTCGCAGAACAGGGCCCAGGATCGAGGTCTTTATGGTGCCGTTAGGACCGATTGCAACACGCAAAGCCATGGTTTTGCACCGTGACCTGCAGCATTCCGGGATTTCTTCGGCCGAGGCGATTTTGGGCAATACCAGCATCAAAAATCAGCTCAAAGAAGCAGTAGCCAAGAAATGCGAGATCGCCCTGATCATCGGCCAGAAAGAGGCCATCGACGAAACCGTGATTCTGCGCGATATGCGTTCCGGCATGCAGGAAGTCTTCGCCCTCGATCGGATCATCGAAGAGGTCAAAAAGCGATTGGGTAAGTGAACAATTGTCAGGCAGTCGCTCTGAGATTAGAGATTAGGATAAATTTATGGATGAGAAAGGTTTGACCAGCAACCGTGGTTAGCGGGTTGAACCAAGCCTGACTTGGTTGGACAAAACCCTCGAGGATACGGTACCCTGAATCGTCAATCCGGATTCAGGGTTTTTGTAACCTGGATTTGCGCAAGGCCCATTTTTTTGAGAGGATAATATGCTTGGTGCGGTGTGCAGTGGATTACGGGAGCTTCCCGGTGATACAAAAAAATATAGCCGTTGATCATATTTAGTTTTTTGTCGAGCGATTACCGTTACAATTGCATCCAGAAAATTATTCCCAAGACACTAAACTGTGACGGTTCGTGATTTGCAGATTTGAGCCGGCGATGTTATAATTTAGGATGATTTTTAATTTATCTATAGATCGGGGGTGTTCAATTTAAAGTGGTAGAAGTAAAGCGGAAAGACGGAGAATCGTTTGAAAGCCTCTTGAGGCGTTTTAACCGTAAAATCCAGCAAAGCGGTGTATTGGTTCGCGCCAGAAAAATTCAGTTTTATACGCCGACCAAATCGCGCAATCTGGCGCGCGTTAGTGCCCGGAGGCGCGCCGAGCTCACGGCTGAGCGCGAAAATCTTAAGAAATTAGGTAAACCAGTCAGCTATAAATGGAAAAGCCGTTAAAGGAACAGATCGCTTCTGACATCAAAGACGCGATGAAACAAAAAAATACGCGCAAGATTTCAGTTTTGCGGATGATTAGCGCGGAGATAAAAAACCTGGAAATCGACAAGCAAAAAACCGCTACGGATGAAGACGTGATGCGGGTTCTTAGTCAGAGCGCAAAAAAGCATGAGGACTCGATCGCGCAATTTGCATCCGGCAATCGGCCTGATTTGGTGGAGCAAGAAAAGGGGGAGCTTGTGGTCATTCAGGCGTATTTGCCGGCCCAACTCACTGACAGCGAACTGCAAACCCTCATTAACGAGTCCGTGGCTGAAACCAAAGCTTCCTCATCTGCGGATTTCGGCAAAGTTATGAAGATTTTAATGCCCAAGATTGCCGGCCGAGCGAACGGGCAAATTGTTTCACAAAAGTTAAAAGAAAAATTATCTTAGATGGCCTCGTCTGATCAAATCCTTGTCGGCTTGGATATTGGAACATCCGTAATCCGCGTGGTGGTCGGTAAAAAAGAAAACGAAGGTACAGCGCCTAGCATTATCGGAGTCGGCGAGGCTAAAGCCTCGGGCATTCGACGCGGTGTTATTGTGGATATTGAAGAGGCAGTGTCTTCGATTTCCAAGGCTCTGGAGAAAGCCGAACGAATGACCGGCATTCCCACTGAACACGCGGTCGTGTCTGTGGGTGGCGCGCATGTGGTGTCGCTTGAGAGCCATGGAGTGATTGCGGTAGCGCGGGCCGACGGGGAGATATCGGAAAATGATGTGGTGCGTGTGATCGACGCGGCGCAGGCTATCCAGATTCCCACCAACCGCGAGATTCTGCACGTTATCCCTAAAGATTTTACCGTAGACGGACAGACGGGGATCAAAGACCCTGTGGGCATGACAGGGATTCGCCTTGAGGTGGATGCACAGATTATTCAGGCTTCGATTCCGTTTATTAAGAATTTGACCAAGTGCGTGATCCAGGCCGGTATTGATATTGACGACCTAGTACTCGCCCCTCTGGCCTCAGCGCAAGCTGTTTTGACCCGCCGTCAAAAAGAGCTGGGTGTGGTGCTCATTGAGCTGGGGGGCGGCACGACAGGCATCGTGGCTTTTGAAGAGTCAGAACTTTTGCATACTAATATTTTGGCAGTCGGTGCAGACCACATTACAAATGACATTGCTATTGGTTTGCGCACCTCTGTAGATGTGGCGGAAACTGTAAAACTTCAGTACGGCCGCGCGGTTTTGCCGGCAGCCTCCGGGAAAAAAGACGAGGTCATCAACCTCTCCAAGATTGATAAAAATGAAGAAGGGCAGATTTCCCGCAATCACCTCACGGATATTATCAGCGCGCGCCTCGAAGAAATTTTTGCGATGGTTAACAAAGAGCTCAAAACCGTAGGCCGGGACGGCCAACTTCCGGCTGGTGCTCTCTTGACCGGCGGCGGCGCCAAAATCCCCGGCATTGTGGAGCTGGCCAAAAAGGAACTTCGTCTGCCTGTACAGATCGGTTATCCCCTCAATATTTCTACGATAATCGACCGAGTGGACGACCCGGCTTATGCCACGGCTGTCGGCCTAGTGCTTTGGGCAGCTGAATATCTGGAAACTTCCCGAAGCGGTATGGGCCGATTTGCTTCCAATATTTTGCAGAATGCCAGTATTGAGAAAATCCGTAAGTTTTTCAAGCAATTCCTGCCCTGAGCGAAGTCGAAGGGTGCCTTGACCAGTCAGACCGGTCCTTGACATTATCGATTATTTTTTATTGATTATTGATTCGGACTCATGTATTATTCCCATACAATATGCCGAAATCCACCGAATTAAAACCAAAAATCGAGACCATTGCCCGCATTAAGGTCATTGGCGTGGGAGGCTCGGGCCATAACGCGATTCACCGCATGATTACGGCAGGTCTGCAAAGCGTTGAGTTTGTGGCGATCAACACTGATGCCCAGGCGCTTCACCATTCCAAAGCTGACCGAAAGGTTCAGATTGGCAAACAAGCTACGCGTGGTTTGGGCGCTGGTATGAATCCGGATGTGGGCCGCGCCGCCGCGGAAGAAAACAAGGAAGAGATTTTAGAAGTTTTGCATGGCGCTGACATGGTGTTCGTAACTTGCGGCTTGGGCGGTGGCACTGGCACGGGAGCGGCTCCGGTGGTTGCCGAGCTGGCCAAAGAAGAAGGCATCCTGACAGTGGCAGTGGTAACGAAGCCTTTTGCATTCGAGGGAGCCAAGCGCCGCGAGTTGGCAGAAAAAGGGCTCGAGGAGCTCAAGTCCAGCGTGGATACAATCATTATCATCCCCAATGACCGCATTTTGCAGATTATTGATAAAAAGACTTCGCTTCTCGACGCGTTTCGCACCGTGGATGATGTTCTGCGGCAAGGCGTGCAGGGCATTGCCGATATGGTGACGACCCCGGGCCTCATCAATGTAGATTTTGCGGATGTGAAAAGCGTGATGACGGATAGCGGCTCGGCACTCATGGGCATTGGCCGCGGCTCAGGCGAAAACCGGGCCATTGAGGCAGCTAAACAAGCCATTGATTCACCGCTTCTTGAGGTTTCCATTGACGGGGCGCGTGGCGTGCTGTTTAACATTACTGGTGGCAAGGACCTCGGCATGTATGAGGTTGATGAAGCAGCTAAGATTATCACTAAGAGCGTGGACAGCGATGCCAAGATTATTTTTGGGGCTGTGATTGACGAAGCCATGTCAGACGAGGTGCGCATTACCGTGATCGCCACGGGTTTTGACGAGGTGGCGCGCACGCGAAAAGCTATCCCCCAGCAGCGGATGGCGCCGATCTCTGCGCCCCTCGGCTTTGGCGTTACTCAGGAGATCTCGGAAACCCCAGCCCGTTCGACCTATGCCCCCAAAGCCGTGGATGAGGACGAAGAGGACGAGGAAAACGAAGAACTCGACATCCCCGCGTTTATCAGGAAGAAGATGAAGTAGAATTATTATCCGGCGACGGCTTTACAAAATAGCACAGAAGTGCTATTTTTAGTTGTTCTTATGATTTCGCGTTAGGAGGAGCAATGCAAAGCTATGTACCGACTAGTGCAATAGACAGGAGGCAAGTATGGCAACTTTGTTAGAGCTAAACGGATATCAGGCCGATGACTTCAAGTCATGGCTAGATCGTGGCTTGCGCCGCCAGTATTACCTCAGTGTCAGACTTCGCGACCCTTTCGGCTTCCGGGAAATTGGCATATGGGGGTATGAATCGAATCTCGATGCCCTCAAAACACTGTTTGATAGACTGTCTACGGAGGCACGGCAAGCTTTCTGCGAGGCAGTTCGTCAAATGATCTTAACGGCAGCAGTGGATGATTTTCCTCCTGATGCTATGGATGATCTTATTTACCTGGTAGCGAAAATAAAGGCGAAACAGATCGCGCTCGAAACTTTCGTGTCAGTGATAGGCGAGGGTGTTTGGGGCAAGAGATTCCCTTACATGATCTATGATTGCGCCGCAGCAATGGCGACTTGGGGGTTAAACAATGAAAGGGAGAAACTCGAAGCGATGCTGCGTCCTGCCAAGCAGTTTTAAATATCTGCGTGAAAGTCTATCAGACGAGAGGCACAGACTCTGTTGTGATTTAACCGAACCTGACCGGATGGACAGGTAGCTCGACCATTATGGATCGAGCTCTTTTCTTGCCCTTGACAATTATTACAGAATAATATAGTATTATTACAGAATAATAATTTTTAAGTTATGCCAAGTATAAAACGAGAAAAGACCGAAATTTTAAGTGTATCATTGCCAAAATCCTTACGGCGGGAACTGATTCGGTATGCCAAAGAGCAGGATATCCCCGTGAGTCAATATGTAAAAGAAACCCTGCGTTATCAGCTGTTTTTGTCCCAATGGTCACAGGTTCAAAAGGGCTTTGCCCCGGCATTTGAAAAGCTAGGGATCAAAACTGATGATGACGTAGAAAAGTATTTTGGTTAAGCTTTGCGCGTTGTACTAGACACAAATATTTATCTGGCCGCATTACGGGAAGGCGGATTCGTTTTTCGGATGTTTCGGGAAATTTTCAGCCCGGATTTTAATTATATAGTATTTATTTCTCCTGACATCAAAGACGAAATCGAAGAAAAATTACAAATTTGGGTAAATGAGAAATTGGCAGACCACAGGACAGTTACAAATCTGCGGATTATTATCGATGAATATATTCACCAAGTTATTCCGAAGGAAACCTTACAGGTAATCAAGGACGATCCAGATGATGACAAAATTTTGGAATGCGCTTTAGCCGCAGGAGCAAATTTAATAGTATCAATGGACAAACATTTGCTTCGACTGAGACAATTTCGAAACATTCCAATCGTTCACCCTAGCTCTTTTTCCTTCATGTTTCCACAAAAGTAACCGAAGAATTCGACACCCCGGCGTTTATCAGGAAGAAGATGAAATAATTAATCCCGACCAAAAGTCGGGATTTTTTAAAAAATCACACATGTCGAGATCCTCCAATCTCGACATGTGTTTGTTGTTCATTTATTCGCAGAGTACATAACCAGCGGTTTTTCCTACATCCCACACTGCATGGCGCGAGTCTTCGTATACTAAGCATAGGTGGAAGCGGTTAATGCCGCCAGTGGGAACTAGCGTAAATGCTGATTCGAAAACCTCAGGAGTCTTTTCTCCGAAGGCTTGATAAAAGCCTTGTCCAAGGAACCGAAAGTTGTATCCTCGAAGCTTTTCCCAGGGACCCCCTGCAGACACTTTTTCAAAGCCGTCCGTGCGAATAGCAGCTGTAAAATCTTCCATGATGATTTTCGGAAGGTCGGGACGCGATGGGGCAACGTTTTTAAAGATCACTTGAACTAAGAGAAGCATAGGTGAACCTGCCTGCCATTTTTCCGGGTATTCCACATTGACTATGACATTGGGTTCGGGTTTGGCGTAGATTCTCTCCCGAATCCCTTCCGCCAGCGGGTCTTTCATCCAATCCGCTGCTTCCTCCTCGAGAATGCGAATGGTGTGAGTAATGACACCACCCACTATCGGTACCTCAAATTCGTCCTTTCCTGTCGGCGGTATCCATCTCGGATGGATGTTTTTGAGCATGTCTCGTATTTCCGCGAGCTTTGGCAGCCATGTGGTGTCTTTGACCTCGATGAGAAGGCGGGCGACTCGTCTGATTGCCTGAAAAGTCGCGATGGTTGTCTTGGATTCATGTCCAGCCTCGACGTCACGAATCAGACTTGCCCAGCAGTCGTCTAAAAACACTTTCATGGAAGGAGAGTTCCAATAGCAGTTGTTATACTTCGCGTTGGGGCAAACTACCTTAGTTATTTCTGTAATTAGGTAGGGTTGGTCTCTGGCCATGCTGATTGCAAACTCGATTGGCCGTACAGATCCTACATCTTTACTTCCGTAGCCTGAGCAATACCATTCCAGCAAGGGCCGCCAAAGAGTATCACCGTCGTGAAACAGTCCAAGGATTCGGCTTTCGGCCCATTCATATTGTAAAAGGCTTCGATAGGGCCCTCCGAAGCCGGATTTTAAGTGGCCGACGATTTTTTCTCTGACCTCTGGAAAATGGTTGGCATCATCGAACAGGTCAAAAGGGTTAGACTTCATTCGTTCCGCAACTGCCTCGGGCTTGAGCACGACTGTAGGCGCAAAGTCCAGAAATGGCGAATAGTTTTTCATAGGTCCTCCTGTGCGCTATTTAGGCGCGTTTTGAATCTTGCTATTTAGGCAAGTGCCTTATTTTGCCATTGTGATGTTACATTCGTCAACTAACGGCTCAAGCGCGTGTGAGCCGTAAATTCACCTTTCTCTCTCCCCCTCGAGAAGAGCTCGGGGTACTCTCCTCTCGCCCGCCTGCAAGACGCTTGAGCGTCAGCGATTGCGGGCAGGCAAGGGGGGAGTTGTATTGTTGCCGTGCTCTTTTGTGGAAAAGTCGGAAAAATCCCGAAAAATCGGGGATTTGACAGAAACTACATATAGGGATAAGTTGAGTACATAGACCACTATATGTAGTGGTTTGGCAAAAACCCCTGATACAAAAACCAACCGATTGTAGTTTTTAAGCTGGAATATAAGAAACTGGAGGCCTCTCTCTTTTTTGTCCCCAAAATTCCTTAAATTAAGATGAAATGAACTGCCCTTTCTGCTCAAAAGAAGATACCAAAGTCATAGACAGCCGGGTTGCCTCGGACGGGCTTTCGATTAGGCGAAGGCGTGAGTGCGAATCCTGCTCGGGGAGGTTCTCGACCTATGAAGAGGTAGAAATTCTCGACCTCGTGGTGGCCAAACGGGACGGTCGGACTGAGCCGTATGCTCGCGAAAAGCTGGAGGCAGGACTCCATAAGGCTTTGGAGAAACGTCCGATTACTCATGACAATTTCCGCCAACTGGTGTCCGAGATTGAACAGGAGATTCAGAAGAAATTGGAGAATGGCAAGATTGAATCAAAGGAAATCGGCAATATTGTGGTAAAAAAACTCAAGAAATTCGACCAGGTCGCCTATATCCGTTTCGCTTCTGTCTACCGTCAATTTGAAGATATAGAGGAATTCAAAAAAGAGTTGCAGAAGTTATGATTGTGTATGTATTCCTCCTCCTTGAGGGGGGAGGTTAGGTGGGGGTGGAAAATTAAATATCACCTTCCCCTTACCCCTCCCCTCGAGGGAGGGGAACCAGAGAAAAACTTATCAATTATTAATTAAAATCACATGGCCACACAAACCAAAAGAAAAGAAATAATGGTCGAAATCCAAAACTGCGATTTTTTGAGCGCGGATTTGGCAAAAAAAGTAAATGATTCTTTTTCCGAGAATGCCCTGCGGATGATGAAAAAGCGCTACCTCGTAAAACGCGAGGATGGCACCCAGGAAACCCCGGCTGAAATGATCCACCGCATTGCCCATGCGGTAGCCGGTGCTGACAAAAACTACGGCCTTCCTGCCGATAAGATCCGCTACTGGGAAAAAGAATTTTTTGAGATTGTGGCTCACAAAGAGTTTACGCCGGCCGGCCGGACCATTACCAATGCCGGCGCACCTTCGCCGGTCGTGGCTAACTGCATAGTCCTCCCTATCGAGGACAGCATGGAAGGGATTTTCAAGACTTTGAAGGACGCGGCGCTCCTCCAAAAAGCCGGTAGCGGTTTGGGTTTTTCTTTTGGCAGGCTCAGGCCTGCCGGCACTGTGGTCAAAGCCTCGGTAGGGATGGCCTCTGGTCCGGTTTCGTTCCTGCAAGTCTACAACCAGGCCTTTGGCGTGATAAAACAGCAGGGCAGGCATGGCGCGAACATGGCGATTTTGCCGGTTGATCATCCGGATATTCTCGATTTTGTGCATTGCAAGCGCGTGGAAGGTGACATTCGCAATTTTAACATCAGCGTGGGCATGACTGATGAATTCATGAAAGCGGTGAGCGAGCGGCCCAATGAGCAGTGGTACTGCCGCTTCCAGGGCGAAAAAATGAAGCCGCGGCGTATCACCCGCGACCGTTTTGGCGTGGTCGTAAATATCGAAGAGCTCAATATGACCGCCAAAGAGCTTTACAATGAGATCGTGCAGAATGCCTGGCACAATGGCGAGCCGGGAGTCATATTTCTCGATGCGTTCAACCGCGGCAACACCATGCCGAAAACCCCGATCGAGGCCACCAATCCGTGCGGCGAGCAGGGTCTGCCGCCTTATGATGTCTGCAATCTTGGCTCGATCAATCTCGCGGCTTTTGTAAAAGACGGCCAGCTGGATCTCAAGCGCCTCGAGCATGTGTCCATGGTGTCCACGCGTTTTCTCGACAATGTCATTGATCTGTTCGACTACCCGGTGCGCGAGGTGCAGGAGATGTCCCACAATACCCGCAGACTCGGCCTCGGCGTCATGGGTTATGCAGATATGCTTTACCAAATGAATGTGCGTTATGATTCTGATAAGGGCTTTGAAACCGGTGAGCTGGTCATGAAAACCATTCAGGAGTCATCGCACAACACATCTGTCGCCCTGGCCGCGGAAAAAGCAGAATTTCCTTTGTGGGAACACTCGACCTGGGCCATCCAGGGCATAAAACGGCGCAACACCATGGTCACCACAGTTGCACCGACCGGTTCAATCTCCATGTTCTTTGATACCAGTTCCGGGATTGAGCCGAACTTTGCCCTGGCTTTTACCAAACAGGACAAAGATGGCCATACTTATAAATATTTGAACCGCTATCTGGAAGCCGCCCTCGTCAAGCATGGCATCTCGGAAGAAATTAAAAATCAGATTATCCAGGAAGGATCTGTGGAAAATATCGCGGGGATTCCTCAAGAGGTCAAAGATACGTTCCGCGTGGCCATGGATATTTCCGCGCAGGATCACATCAAAGCTCAGGGCGCGTTCCAGAAATACGTAGAGAACTCCATTTCCAAAACCATCAATTTTCCGCATGAAGCCACTGTTCAGGACATTGAGGATGGCTATATCATGGCCTGGAAACTGGGCTGCAAAGGCTGCACCTTGTACCGCGATGGCTCACGCGAAGTCCAGGTACTGAACCTCAATAAGAACCTCGATAAAGCCAAATCGCTTGCCCCAGGCATGGAACACATGAGCATGTCAGCTTCTATGGGAGAAAATAAGGTTGCCGAAAAAGTCGAGCAAATTTTAAGTGCTAAAATCGTCAACGGCTCGAACAATTACAAAACCATTCCGCGTGAGCGGCCGGATGTGATGCGGGGCGTGACTTACCGCACGCGTACCTCGTACGGCAATCTGTTTGTGACGATCAACGAGGACGAGCACGGCCCGTTTGAGGTCTTCTCCAGTCTTGGCAAAGCGGGCGGTTTTTTCCACGCGCAGACTGAAGCGATCTGCCGACTCATTTCCCTGGCTCTGCGCACCGGCACTGCGACCACGGAAATAATCGATCAGCTCAAAGGCATCCGCGGCCCGGACATTATCTTTGCCAATGGCGGCACGATTCATTCTCTGCCGGATGCCATCGGCCAGGTTTTGGAAAGCCACATCAAGCGCGGCCAGACAGAGCTGGGGCTGAAATTCGGAAAAGACGAAACGCCTCAGGTTGAATCAGTCTCCCCCTCTTTTACCAAAGAGGGGGCGGGGGGGAGTTCTGGCGAGGCAGAACTAGAAGTCAAAACCTCCATTGCCAATCTCGGCCACGCTCCGGCCTGTCCGGATTGCGGCAATATGCTGATGATGGCCGAGGGATGCCTCAAATGCGACCTCTGCGGGTTCAGTAAGTGCGGGTAGCGCATTAGTTCCCCTCCTCGTGAGGAGGGGTTAGGGGAGGTTATGAAATTCAATCAATCTCGCGGGCCAAAATCAGGTTCTCCAAAAACCATTTCCATACGCAGAAGATTGCGTCGCGATATGACCCCTGCAGAACAAATATTCTGGACCAAAGTTGGGGGCAAGCAGTTCTATAATTTAAAATTCCGGCGCCAGCATGCAATTGGAGATTATGTAGTCGATTTTTATTGTCCAGAAAAAAAATATATTATCGAGATTGATGGCGATACGCATGCAGAAGCCTCCACAATGGGGAATGATATTATGAGAGAAAATTATCTGAAATCACTAGGTTGCCAGATTGTTAGATACAGTAATCGTGATATCATGCACAATACTTCCGGTGTCTTTGATGATTTAATTCACAAGCTAAATTTATGATAACCCCCTCCAGATCCCCCTCACGAGGGGGAGAGAAATACAGGTATGATCAAAGCCGTTATTTTTGATTGGGGGCGAACGCTTTACGACAATGATTTGAACCGCGAAGCCGATGGTGCAAAAGAGATTTTACGATTCTGTAAAGAAAAAGGCTGTAGGATGGCTTTGGTCTCCAAGGTGAGCGGCAATCATACGGTGGAAGGACGAACTCAGCTTATCGAAAATTCGCCATTGCGTCAGTATTTGGATTTATTTTTTGTGACCGCAGAGTATAAAGATAAATTTCTCGATGAAATTGTCAGGAATTGGGATTTGCCTCGTTCGGAAATAATGATTGTTGATGATCGAACAGTGCGCGGTATAAAATACGGAAACGAGCATGGCCATCCGACAGTTTGGTTGGAAAAAGGAAAGTATGCACAGGAACTGCCCAATGCGGAAACAGGCCAGCCGACGCATAGGATTAGAGAATTAAGAGAGCTTTTCGAAATCTTGTGAACGACAATATTCCCAAAGTTGGAATCGGAGTAATGGTGCTGAAGGACGGGAAAGTTTTGCTAGGCAAAAGAAAAGGCGCTCATGGCGAAGGACAATATGCCCCTCCCGGCGGCGGGCTCGACAATATGGAATCATTTGAGCAGTGCGCGAGGCGAGAGGTCCGTGAGGAAACCGGCATGGAAATAGATAATCTAAGGTTTTTGAGTCTTTCCAATCTCAAAACGTATCCACCAGCGCATTTCGTGAATATCGGTATAATTGCTGACTGGAAAAGCGGGGAGCCGCAGAACCTGGAGCCTGACAAATCCGAGGACTGGGCCTGGTATGATTTGGACAATTTGCCTCACCCCCTGTTTGCCAACGTTCCAATTTATCTGGAAGCTATAAGGACCAAAAAATATTTTTTTGATAATTAATAAGATTCGGTTTCCATTTACGATCGTGAATAAACGATGAATAAGAAAATTTATGAACGCAACTCTTAAAACTTATGCCAAGGTAGCAGAGGAGTATGCACAAAGGCGCAGGGATTTCTGGATGCCGGAGTTCCGCATTTTTAAAAGAATGTTGAAAGGCAAAAACATACTTGAGGTCGGCTGTGGCACCGGTCATGAAGCGGAGTATTTTATAAAAGATAAATTCAATTATCTCGGAATTGATGCGTCCTCCGCAATGTTGAAGGTCGCGAGAAAGCTGGTGCCAAAAGCAAGATTTCAGAAGATGGATATGCTCAAAATGAAACTGCCGGAAAAACTGTTTGATGGGATTTGGGCGTGTGCTTCTCTTTTGCATATTCCAAAAAAACAATTGCCTGTAGTTTTTAAATCTTTGCATAAGGTCTTGAAAGAAAGCGGCGTCGCTTTTATTTCTCTAAAATCCAAATCGCGGCCATGGGAAGGGTTGGTGGAAGATGCTTATCCTGGGATGAAAAGATTTTTTTCGTACCATACCTTGCAGGGTTTCAAAAAACTTTTGCAACAAAACGGATTTAAGACCCTGAAGAAAGGGAGCAAACCTCATCCTGTTCGCAAAAATGAGAATTGGATAATGTTTTTTGTGAAAAAAGCATGAAGGGCTTGAATATCATTTACATTGGTGATGGGAAAGGCAAGACTACGGCCGCGGTGGGGTTGGCAGTGCGCGCGGCGGGTGCGGGAAAGCGCGTGCTGTTTTGCCAGTTTGTTAAAGCCGCGACTGCAACCGAATCAGGCGAGTGGCCATTGTCGAGTGAGATCGAAATTCTCAAATCCATTCCCGGCATAACTGTGAAAATCCTGGGCAGGGGCTTTGTGGGCATTTTGGGCGATACCAAGGACAAAGAGATCCATAAAACTGCAGCTCAAGAGGGTTTAGAGTGGCTACAATTAAGTTTAAAATCAGGGGACTATGACCTGGTTATCGCAGACGAGCTGATTTCTGCGATTGAGGTGGAGCTTTTAACGGTCGCGGATGTAAAGGGGATAATGGATTTGGCACGTGAGCATATAGTGCCTCTTGCCCTTACCGGGCACAATAAATATAATGAGTTATTAGAAGCGGCGGATCTGGTTACGGAAATGAAAATGATCAAGCATCCGTATTACCAGGGTCGGCTTGCGGAGAGAGGAATAGATTACTAGTAAATTACTAATTATTCTAATTTCTAAATAAATTCCAAATGAATAAACAATGGAAGAAGATTCTAATTATCGTTTTGGTACTTGCCGCAGTTGGGGGCGGAGTTTATTGGTATCAAAACCGTACACCTGTAAATTATCAGCAGGGGCTTTATCCAGTTGCGCCCGCTCTTGCTGGAAAAACTATTGTTTTATCTGATTACGTCCGTTATCCAGGCAAAGAGGGCGCGAACGCCTTTCAGCTTCTCAAAAACGCGGTAAACGATAAGGTGGAATTTAAGCAGTATGATTTTGGCGTGATGGTGGAATCGATTGGCGGACTGAAGCCTGATGCCGAGCATTTTTGGAAGCTCTACATAAACGGCAAGGATTCCCAGGTTGGCGCGGACAAGCTTGAAACCAAAAAGGGCGATATCATCGAGTGGGTAGTGGAGAAAGTGCAGAAGTAAATTTCTAATTATTCTAATTTCTAATTGACCTAAATAAATCCCAATTCCTAAATTTAGAAATTGTGCATTGGTCATTGTTTAGAAATTAGGTCAATTAGAACAATTAGAAATTCTATATGGAGTATATTTTAGTCCTCATTGGTGCCATTTTAAGATTCCTGCCTCACCCAGCAAACTTCGCTCCTATTTCTGCTATCGCATTGTTCGGCGGCACTTATCTCAATAAAAAATTTGCATTGCTTGTACCAGTCGCCGCCATGGTCGTTTCAGATTATTTTATTGGATTTGATTCGTGGCAGTCGCGAGCCACGGTTTACAGCAGTTTTATTTTGTCAGGGCTTATTGGTTTATGGCTGAGAAATAATAAGAGTGTGCTAAATATGATTGGCGGTACAGTGGCCAGCTCTGCTCTCTTTTATCTAATTACAAACTTAGTTTTCCTTTACGAGCCAACTATGTACAGCCATGATCTTTCCGGCCAAATCCAATCCTACCTAAACGCCCTCCCATTTTTCCGTAATACTCTCCTCGGGGATTTGTTTTATGCAGGAGTGATGTTTGGGAGTTTCGAGTTAGTAAAGCGATATGATCCCCGTTTTCTTCCCTCCCCTTGAGGGGGAGGGATTGAGGGAGGGGTGAATTAACTTTGACGGGTCTATAATAGAGGAATATAATCAAAATATGAAGCAAATATTCCACAGCATCAAATGTTGCGTCACTCAAACGGTTCCCTGTTTGAGGTTATTTGCTAGCGCTTGTAAATTGTAAAAGTTTTTACGAACTTTGTCAGGCGGCCTCAAACAGAGGCCGTTTTTCGTTTGAACAAATTTCAAAGAGGAGAAATGAACATGGCTGAGCTTAGAAGTTTTATCAAGCGCTGGCTGGGTATTGATCTGTCAAAGGCCAAGGTGTTCCCGCCGCCTTCTGGCACTGTGCTCGCTGACGGTCCGGGTTTGGTGACATTGTTTGAGATATACACGCGGTTGGGCAATGATGTCAATGATTTCATGTACGTGGCGGTTTATCAGCCGGAGACGTCGATTGTCACAATTCCCGACTGCATATTCATCACGGCTGAGAATCTCAATGAGATATCAAAGGTGCTTACGGGATTTTGTACTGCAGGAAGAATTGATAACGACGGGTTGATACGATTGGAAAACTGCGGTGTCAACCTGCTGGCAATTCCCATATTTGGGAAAGCGACTATCAGGTCGTGGATATGCAATCAGCCACAAGCTAGTTAAGCTCTAAAACCCAATCCAAAAAGACGGTGCACTGCCTGGCAGTCGCCGTCTTTTTCATTGTTTTGCTACCATCTGATTGAAAATTAGATGAGCCACCTGTTTTATGTGGGTATCTTGTTTTGCTCCTATGGGTTAGTTCGGTATTATAAAATCATCCAAGCTCCAAGGAGGCACTTGATGGGAAATAGCCATTTCGGCTCTCGCCGCAGATGGTACCAAAGGCGTCAGTTGCTCGCAGCAGTTAGCCTTTCTGGATTTTTCTTTCGAATAAGGAGGTAGGCCATGAAGATCGCGACCAACAGGAAATTCCCAATTTCATACCTGAAAGGAGTGAGCGTGGGTAGCCAGACCGAAATTTTGCAGGCATGAAAGGAGGGGATCCTCAATCTGCGTCAGACTGTTTACCAAGCTGGCGCGCCTCAGACTAAACTCCGCTACCTTTTTGACTCACCCCAAAGGGCTGGGACCTGTTTTCCCAGCCCTTTTGTATTTTTTTATTCAACTTGTGGGTGTTTGACAAACCCCTGTTTTTCGTGTAAGATCCCAGAAGAAATGACTAAGCTCAACTGCCCAATCCGCGTAAACTTTCTTAAGGTGTAATAAGACCCCAATGGGGTCTATTTTTTTGCCCAGCAGTCCGCCTAGGGCGGACGCCGCAGGGACGGGTCGCACAAAAATATGATAAAACTCGTTTCCCCAAACTTTTCAGACCTTTTTGAGCCGAACGTCGAAATCGGCAAATTTCCTGATGGCAACACGCATGTGCGCATCCCGAATCTCCAGGAGTATGCCGGGAAAGAGGTCATGCTATTTCATCGCCTTTATCCCAAACAAAACAGCATGTTTGTAGAACTCCTCCTCATTCTCGAGGCGCTCAAAGAGCACAAGGCGCGCGTGACTGTGGTGTCGCCGTATCTGCCGTATGCGCGCCATGAAAAACAGATCCTTGATGGCGAGATTGCCAGCGCGCCGATAACGTGCAATCTGATAGCGGCCGCGGGCTGTGAAAAACTCATCACGTTTGATTGTCATTTTCTCAATGAGGAAGGCGAAAAAAAATATGGGAATTTGAAAATTCAAAATCTGTCCATGGGAGATGAGTTGATCATGCAGGCAAAAGATTTTTTCGGCGGCGAGGATTTTGAGATCATTGGTTTGGATGAGGGCGCATCCTACCTCGTGAAAAACCACGGCGGGAAATTTATGAAAAAGAATCGCAAGCAGTATGAAGGTAAGGTAGATTACCGGCCGATCGAAGGAATGGTTTGCGAGTTTGATGTGCAGGACAAAAACGTGCTTTTAATCGATGATATGATAAGTACTGGTTCCACGATGATTACTGGCATTGAGAAAATAAAAGCCTGCGGCGCCAAGCGCATATGCGTGGCCGCGGTTCACGGACTGTTTTTGTTTGATTCGCCCGCGCAGATCGGCAAGCTCGCTGAATGCGTGTTCTCGACTGACTCGATTGTTTCGCCGCAGGCCAAAGTTTCGATTAAAGATAAAGTCCAAAGTTTATGAACAGAGAAGAAGCTATCGCCAAATTGTTACTGGGTATAAAAGCTGTGAAAGTAAGCGTTAATCCACCGTTTGAATGGAATACGGGATTGCTTGCCCCGATTTATTGCGATAATCGTCTTTTAATCTCTTATCCAAAAGAGCGAAGTGTTGTTTTGGAAGGATTTAAGGATTTGATCAAAGAAAATAATCTGGAATTCGATGTAATAGCAGGCACTGCAACAGCTGGCATTCCTTGGGCATCTTTCCTGGCAGCAGAGTTAGAAAAATCATTGGTATATGTCAGGGCCCAACCAAAGGATTACGGTGCTGCAAAACAGGTGGAAGGGGTAATGGCAAAAGGCGCTAGAGTTTTGGTTGTAGAGGATTTAATTTCAACAGGCCGGAGTTCGCTCTCTTCTGTGAATGCTTGTAAGCGGGAGTATGACGCGAATATTGTTGCGGTTTTGGCGATTTTTAATTACGAAATGGAGAAAGCCAAGAAAGCTTTTGCTGATGCCAACGTGAATTTTTTTGCACTCAGCAATCTTTCTACCTTAATCAAGCTAGCTTCTCAAGAGAAATATTTGAATGATGAGGAAAAGGATAACGCTCTAAGCTGGAGTAAAGACCCTGATGCTTGGCACGAAGCTAATAAAGAAAAAGTATGAAATATAAAATCGGAGTTTTTGGCTCAGCTGGGGGCGAGGCAGAAATCGTCAAAGCCACAATGAAGTCCGAAAAAATCGGCCGCGCGATTGCCACAGCTGGAAATATCGTCGTCACTGGCGCTTGCCCGGGACTGCCTTATGCAGCCGCTGTCGGTGCGCATGAATCCGGCGGCGAGGTGTGGGGTTTTTCGCCTCTCAGAAATCAAAAAGACCACAGTAAATTTTTTCCTGATGATGATCCCCGGGTATACAGTAAAATAGTGTTTGTGCCGAAAAATTTTCCTTTCGCCCGCGACCTTGAGGTGACCAGAAAATACCGGAACGTAATGTCTACTGCTACGTGTGATGCGGGCGTAATCATTGCCGGGCGCTGGGGCACTATGCACGAATTTTGCAGTTTGCATGATTACGGCCGGGTCATCGGCGTGCTCGTCAAAAGCGGCGGATTTGCCGATGAATTGCCCAGACTTTTAAAAGAGACCTCCAAAAAACGTAAGGCGAAAATAATTTTTGAAAGCAATCCTGTGAAATTGGTAAATTTGGTGATAGGAGAATTAAAACGGAGGAAATCATGAATCCAATTGATAGATACAATTCCTGTGTCGACGAAATAAATTCTCTGTTATGCGTAGGACTTGATTCAGACCTGACGAAATTGCCGCAGGAATTTCAAACTATGTCCCAGCCGCAGTTAGCGTTCAATAGATACATTATCAATGAAACACACAAATATGCGGCAGCTTACAAGCTGAACCTGGCTTTTTATGAATCGCGCGGCGAGTCCGGAATAACTGAGTTGAAACTCACCATGGATTATCTGCATAAGAAGCACCCGGAGATTTTTACGATCTGCGACGCCAAGCGCGCAGACATTGGCAACACCAATGCGGGTTATGTGACTGCATTTTTCGACTATTTCGGTTTTGACGCGATCACTCTGCACCCTTATCTTGGCCGGGAAGCGCTCCAGCCGTTTCTGGTTCGTTATGATAAGGTCTCGATCATTTTGTGCCGGACCTCTAACACGGGCGCAGGCGAGTTTCAGGATCTGATTTCGAACGAAAAACCACTGTGGCAGATTGTTGCCGAAAAGGTCTCGAGCGAATGGAATGAAAACCAGAACTGCATGCTAGTTGTGGGTGCGACCTATCCAGCAGAGTTAAAAAAGGTGAGGGAGATCACGGGCGATATGACCTTGCTTGTGCCCGGTATCGGGGCGCAAGGCGGCGATGTGAAAGCTGCGGTAGAAGCGGGCCTGAACAGCGAGAAAAAAGGCATGATAATTAATGCCGCTCGCTCGATAATTTTCGCTAAAGACCCGGGGAAAGAGGCTAAGAAATTGCGAGATGAGATAAACCAGTACCGCAATGTATAAACTTTTGCGGCCGATTTTATTTACTATCCAGCCAGAAACCATGCACAATGCTGTGGCGGCTTTGGGCAGGAATTTTTCGGGACTTTCCGAAGTGTTTTCGCCGTTGTTTCGGTACGAACATCCATCGCTTGAGACTGAAGTCTTTGGAGTCAGATTCAAAAATCCGATCGGCCTTGCACCTGGCTATGATAAATCCGGCGGCTTTGCGCGGTTCATGGCCGCGCTCGGGTTTGGGTTTATTGAAGTGGGGACTGTGACCCCTGAGCCGCAGCCGGGCAATCCCAAACCACGACTATTTCGTCTGGATGCGGATAAGGCGATCATCAACCGGATGGGATTTAACAGCATGGGCGCAATGGCAGTGGCGAAAAATTTGAAAAGACTTGAGAAGCGCGATTTTGTGATCGGGGTCAATCTAGGAAAAAATAAAATTACGCCGAACGAGGAGGCTCTGCGCGATTATGCCACGGGATTTACAGAATTAGCGCCCTTGGCCGACTATGTGGTGGTCAATGTTAGTTCTCCAAATACACCGGGACTGCGGGAATTACAGGGGAAAGAGGAGCTGAGGAATTTGCTTATGGAATTACAGAAATTGAATCACCCCTCCCCAGCCCTCCCCCTCGAGGGGAGGGAAATACAAACGAATTCCTCCCCTTTGAGGGGGCCCGCTTCGTCCGAGCGAAGGCGAGGCGAGGAGGTTAGGTGGGGGTGGCGGCCTTTGCTTCTCAAAATCTCACCTGATCTGACTGACGGTGAGCTTGATGATATTGCAGAGATTGTTTTGGAAACAAAGATTGACGGGGTTATTGCGACTAATACCGCTGCCACTGAGGGCATGGGCGGGGGCGGTTTGTCTGGCCGCCCGATTGCCAAGAGAGTTACTGAAGTGATCGGTTATCTTTACAAAAAGCTTGAAGGCCGAGTACCGATAATCGGAGCAGGGGGGATTTTTTCCGCTGAGGATGCGTACGAAAAGATCCGCGCTGGCGCAAGCCTCGTGGAAATTTATACGGGTATGATTTATGAAGGTCCTTCGTTGCCGAAAAAAATTAAACGGGGTTTGGTAAAATTATTGGAAGCTGATGGATTTCGGTCAGTTAAAGAAGTTGTTGGAGCAAATCATAGACTCGCCCCGTTAGAAATACATGATAATCAATAGATACCGTTGACATATGGAGAAATTACGTAAATTTACATATTTAATCACAAGGAATTTCTAACGGGGTGAACAAATTAATTGTCGAAGGAAAAATCGTAAATGTGGACGGAGAGCAGGATGGCCAGATTCTCATTGATCAGGATTCTGGATTGATAGAAAGCGTTGGACAAAATCTTGGAACCGCGGATATCAAAACTCCGGGGCTTATTTTCCCCGGATTTGTGGACGTGCACGTACACGCTCGGGAGGATGTGAGCGGCAGTCAAAATTATAAGGAAGATTTTCAGTCCATGTCTGAAGCAGCCATAAATGGCGGCGTTGTGACTGTGGCAGACATGCCCAACAATACCGTGCCGCCGATCGATTCCGAGAGCTATGCTCTCAAAAAAACCTTGACCAGATCATCACTGGTCGACGTGGTGCTGTACGCGGGGATTCGTTCTGGTTCGATTCCGTTAACCACGAGAGTGCCTTATAAAGTTTTTTTGGGACCTTCGATTGGTGATCTGTTTTTTACCTCGCTTGCGGAGGTAGAAGAGACGGTGAAAAATTATCAGGGGCAGTTTGTAAGTTTTCATTGTGAGGACCCGGAAATCCTCCAGTTCAGCCAAAACGAGCCAGTGCATGAAGCGCGCCGGCCGCGGGAAGCGGAAATTTCTGCCATCAAATTTGCCATCATGCTCATTGAGAAATATGAAATCCAGGGGAAGATCTGCCACCTGACCACCAGAGAAGGTCTGGAAATGATCCGTGAGGCAAAGCTTCGCGGCTTGCCGGTAACGGCCGAGGTTACGCCGCATCATTTATATTTCGACGACTCGACGCCGCTCGTGATGAATCCGCCTCTGCGTGCAGAAGCCGATCGCTTGGCGCTTATTGGTGGACTGCGAGACGGCGTTATTGATTATCTTGCTTCTGATCACGCGCCTCATACTATGGAGGAGAAAGAAGCAGGTGCTGCCGGTTTGCCGCACCTGGATACTTACGGTCTGTTTGCCGGCTGGCTCATGAAGACCTATGATTTTCTACCCATGCAGATTGCCAAAGTTTGCTCTTATAACCCAGGCTTGTTTCTCAGTCAATTTACTGTAAATAAATTCGGCAAAATTGCGGCCGGTTACGTTGGTTCGCTTGCTATTCTGGATTTTTCACTTGGAATCACTGTGCAGAAAACTGACCTGAAAACCAAGGTCGGCTGGTCCCCGTTTGAGGGAGTAACATTCCCGGGAAGGATTACGCATACGATAGTGAGAGGGAAAGTGTATGGAAAGAATTAACCTAATTTCTAAACAAGCACCAATGATTAATATTGGGAAATTGGGATTTGGTCATTATTTAGGTCAATTAGAAATTAGAGCAATTAGAAATTTATGCTAGGACGCCTAATTTTAGAAGATAATACCGAATTAATCGGGACCAGCTTCGGTGCGCGGAGGAGTGTTTCTGGTGAGGTGGTTTTTGCCACGGGAATGGTTGGATATCCGGAAAGCCTCACTGATCCGTCGTATCAAGGGCAGATTTTGGTACTCACTTATCCGCTGGTCGGGAACTATGGCGTGCCAGACAAAAAAGTTTGGGAATCAGCCAGCATCAAAGTTTCGGGATTGATAGTATCTAATTATATAGATACGCCGTCGCATTATTCTTCGCGGCGGACGTTAGCGCAGTGGCTAGCTGCGGAAAATATCCCAGCCCTGGAAATCAAAGACTCCAGAGCGCTTACGAAAAAATTGCGGGAAAAGGGTGTAATGCTAGGCAAAATCTCATTTTCACCCTCCCCCAACCCCTCCCCTCCAGGGAGGGGAAAATCGCGGATTCCTCCCCCTCGAGGGAGGAGGTTAGGTGGGGGTGATTTTGCAGATCCTAATTTGCGTAACTTGGTTGCAGAGGTCTCCACAAAACGAATAGTAAAATCCGGTTCCGGACGAAAGACAGTTGTGGTTTTCGATTGCGGCGTAAAACAGAATATTATCCGCGAACTGGTCAAAAGAAAAATCCGCGTGACAGTTGTGCCTTGGGACTATGATATTTTTGCCAAGCGGTTAAAGTTTGACGGTATAGTTATTTCCAATGGCCCGGGCGATCCGAAGATGGCCACGAGAACGATTGCGATTACCAAAATTGCTTTAGAAAAAAAAATTCCCATTCTCGGTATTTGTCTTGGTAACCAGATTCTCACTCTGGCCGCTGGCGGAGATACTTATAAGCTAAAATTCGGCCACCGCGGGCAAAACCACGGGGCCATTCTGGTCGGTACTAAGCGCGCTTATCTCACCACGCAAAATCACGGTTTTGCGGTCAAAAAAATCCCTAAAGGTTTTCGGGCTTGGTTTGTGAATGTCAATGACAAAACCAACGAAGGGATTATCCACGAGCATTTGCCGTTCATGTCTGTGCAGTTTCATCCCGAGTCTCACCCCGGCCCGCTCGACACTGGCTGGATTTTCGATGAATTTATAAAGAAATTGGAATGAGAGACCTCACCCCAACCCTCTCCTTAGAAAGGAGAGGGGGTATAAAAAAAGTTTTAGTTCTGGGATCAGGCGCGCTGAAAATCGGCGAAGCAGGCGAGTTTGATTACTCTGGCAGCCAGGCAATGAAAGCTCTGCGGGAGGAAGGAATCAAAATCATTCTCGTAAATCCCAATATTGCGACCATTCAGACCTCGCCGCTTCTTGCGGACGAAATTTATTTCCTGCCGGTTACGCCCTATTTTGTGGAACGGGTGATAGAAAAAGAGCGGCCTGATGGAATTTTTCTGTCATTTGGCGGACAGACTGCGCTCAACTGCGGCCTGGCTTTGCACAAAAAAGGCGTTCTGAAAAAATATGGCGTAGCAGTGCTCGGAACCCCTATTGAGGCCATTGTTCTTACTGAAGATCGTCAGAAATTTGCTGATCATTTGAAAAAAATAAATATTTCCGTGCCGAAAAGCAAGGCGGCTACAAATTTACCGCAGGCGTTAAAGATTGCCAAAAATATTGGCTACCCGGTCATGGTCAGAGCGGCTTATGCGCTCGGTGGACAAAAATCTGGGATGGCGCGGAGTAGGGAGGAATTAGAAAAGATTGCAAGAGACGCGCTCGCTATCTCCTCGCAAATTCTCGTAGAAAAATATCTACATCACTACAAAGAGCTTGAATACGAAGTGGTTCGGGATGCCTATGACAATTGCGTTACTGTCTGCAACATGGAAAACCTCGATCCCCTCGGCATCCATACCGGTGATTCGATTGTGGTGGCGCCGAGCCAGACCCTGACCAATGACGAATATCATTTGTTGCGCGAGGCTTCCATAAAAATCGTGCGTTCTTTGGGAATAGTCGGCGAGTGCAACGTTCAATATGCGGTAAACCCTCACCCCTCCCTTAGTCCCTCCCCCTCAAGGGGAGGGAAGTACAGAAGGATTCCTCCCCCTCGAGGGGGGAGGCGGGGTGGGGGTGGATTTGATTTTGAAGTTATAGAGGTCAACGCCCGCCTCTCCCGATCTTCGGCTTTGGCTTCGAAAGCCACGGGTTATCCGCTCGCATACGTAGCCGCGAAACTTGCCCTTGGAAAATCTCTTCTTGATGTACAGAATCAAGTTACAAAGGTTACCCAGTCTTTTTTTGAACCAGCGCTTGATTACGTAGTAGTGAAAATCCCGCGCTGGGATTTGGAAAAATTCCGCGGGGCCGAGGAAAAAATCGGCAGTGCCATGAAGAGCGTGGGCGAGGTTATGGCCGTTGGCCGCACGTTTGAGGAGGCTCTGCAGAAAGCCGTGCGCATGCTCCATGGCCGTGTGGAAGGCGTAACGGATAATAATTTTTCTCCGGAAGAGCTTGAGCGCTATTTGCGCGTGCCCACGCCAAAGCGTCTATTTGCCCTGGCTTCAGCCATAAAACGCAATGTGCCGATCAGGAAAATCAAAGCTCTGACTGGGATTGATCCATGGTTTCTTTATCGCGTTAAAAATATTGTCGAGGCCGAGCTCGGACTTGCCAGAAATAAGAAACTGGAAACAGACGAGCTTTGGCACCTCAAACAACTCGGGTTTTCTGATCGTCGCATAGCGCATATCAGGAATGTGCCGGAAACAGAGATCCGCAAGCTTCGCAAAAAACTGCGTGTTACGCCCTCGGTATTTCAGATCGACACGCTGGCAGGCGAGGTACCGGCGAAAACCAATTATCTTTACTTGACCTATAATGGTTCGCACCATGATGTGAGGGCCCTTGGTAAAAAAAGCGTGGTGGTTTTGGGTTCCGGCCCATATCATATTGGTTCGTCCGTAGAGTTTGACTGGTCGTGCGTCCATACCGCGCTTGCGCTTCCGAAATACGGCAGGCAGTCGATCATTATTAATTGCAATCCGGAAACAGTTTCTACGGACTACGACATGTCGGCAAGGCTCTATTTCGAGGAGCTGTCATTTGAAACAGTGACCGAGATTCTCGATTTTGAAAAACCCGAAGGCGTGGTTGTGTCGGTCGGCGGCCAGGCGCCGAACAACCTGGCCAACGCTCTTTCTGAATATGGGGCGAAACTTCTCGGCACCGCGGCCGAAAATATTGATCGGGCGGAAGACCGTAATAAATTTTCCGCGCTGCTAGACAGGCTTGCCATCCCCCAGCCGCGCTGGAACAGTTTTACGGATATGGCCGAGGCGCAAAAGTTTGCAAGCGAGGTGGGCTATCCGGTTTTGGTGCGTCCCTCATACGTGCTCTCCGGGTCGGCAATGTCAGTTTGTTACAATGAGCACGAGCTGGAATGGTTTGTAAATAAAGCAACGACTCTTAACAAGACCCATCCTGTGACTATTTCCAAATTTTTCACGAGCGCGCGGGAGATCGAGCTTGACGCGGTCGCGCAAAATGGCCGCATTCAGGTGCAAGCTATCTCCGAACACATTGAAAATGCGGGCGTGCATTCCGGAGATGCGACGATTGTTTATCCGACCCAGCGGGTTTTTGCTTCCACGGAACAGAAGATCATGAAGGTCGGGGCCGCCCTGGCTCGCGCCCTCACCATCACCGGGCCATTAAACGTGCAGTTTTTGGTCAAAGACAACCGGGTTTACGTGATTGAAGCAAACCTCCGCGCGTCCCGAACCTTTCCGCTTCTTTCCAAGGCCACCGGTGTTAATTTTGCGGAAATGATCGTGGCCTCGTTCTATGGTAAAAGTCGTAGGATTGAAATCCCTTATCCTAGTAGCGTTGTAGTAAAATCGCCGCAGTTTTCTTTTGCCAGGCTTGCAGGCGCGGATCCGCTCCTGCATGTGGAAATGGCTTCCACCGGCGAGGTCGCGTGTTTTGGTGATGATGCGGACGAAGCCCTTCTCAAATCTGTTTATGCTACCGTGCCGTTTATCAACAAAAAAGCCGTGCTCTTGTCCCTCGGCGGCATCATGAACAAAAAACGGTTTTTGGAAAGCGCGAAAGCGCTTCTCAGAGCTGGATTTAAAATTTACGCGACTGATACTACGTGCGACTTTTTCAATAAATCCGGGGTAAAATGCTCCAAAGTCTACAAAGTCCACGAATCGCGAAAGCTGAATGTCCTGGAATTTATCAACCAAAAAAAGGTCGCGTTTGTGATTAACCTGACGGAGCGCAGTCCTGATGAACAGCGTAATGTCGCCTCAACCATTACCGACGGGCATCTCATTCGCCGGGCAACCGTGGACAATAACACCCCACTGTTTACGGATCTGTTTCTCGCGCGCGCCTTTGTCCGCGCTCTGACGACCTATAAATTGGAAGACTTGAAAATTAAATCGTGGCAGGAATATAATAAATCATGAAACATATTTTGAAAGCTGAGCAATTCACAGACACGAAAGAACTAGAAAAACTTTTCAAATTGGCTGACAGGATGCAGGCGGCGGATGACAAAGGCAAAATTCCTCAAACGCTGGCTGGGAAAATTGTCGCTACTTTATTTTTTGAGCCGAGCACTCGCACCCGTCTGTCGTTCGAGGCCGCTGCTTTGAAACTCGGGGCAGGCGTGATCAGCGCGGAAAATGCCATGGAATCCACGAAAGCGGCGCGGGGTGAGCCGCTTGAGGACATCATTCGTGTAGTTAATCAATATGCCGATGCCGTAGTATTCAGACATTCCAAAGAGGGGAGTGCGGAAGCGGCCGCAAAAGTTTCTGACATACCTTTGATCAATGCCGGAGACGGTGCAAATGAACATCCGACCCAGGCTCTAAATGACCTTTATACGATTAAAAGGGAAACAGGCCGACTTGATAATTTGCACGTCGCATTGGCTTGCGACCCGAAACACTCGCGAACAATTCGTTCGCTGGCGTTGCTGCTCAGTTTGTATCGTGGGAATAAGCTGACTTTCATTTCTCCTGAGAGCTTGCGCGCCGCTCCGGATTTTTTGGAAAAGTTAAAGCAGCGAGGCATTCAGCTTACCGAAACAGCGGATCTCAAATCCGGTTTGGACGCAGATGTGTTATACATGAACCGTCTGCAAGAGGAACGTTTTGCGGAGAAGAATGAATTTGAAAAGTATCGCCGCGCATTGATTCTTACTGCAGACATGCTCAAGGATAAAGACGTGGTGGTGCTCGATCCCTTGCCGCGCATTGATGAAATCGCCATGGAGGTAGACAGCCTCCCCAATGCTAAATATTTTGCCCAGGTTAAAAACGGTCTGTATCTGCGGATGGCGCTTTTACAGGAAATTTTAAGTTAAAATTAAAAGAAAGGAAATCGTATGTTTGAAGGCTTAAACCAGTACGCGGACATTGCCTTTTGGGTTTTGCAGGCAGTGGTTGGTGTAATTTTTATCGTGCATGCTGTGCCGAAGCTGAAAAATCCAGCGCAGGTAGCGAGCGCTTATGGCGCGCCTTCATTTGTTGGCACGCTTCATGGGGCAATCGAGGTCGCGGCCGGGGTCGCTTTGATTGCAAATCAATTTGTCCAGTACGCGGCCGCAGTTGTCGCGCTAATCATGCTGGGCGCGATTTATTTTAAAATTTTTAAATGGAAGATGCCGTTTATGGGTCAGACTGTTACCGGCTGGGAATTTGATCTGATGCTTCTGACTGCCGGTCTGGCAATTCTGACTAGATGAATTACGACATTCTTTGGACAATTGTTTCAGGGATCTTGATTCTGGTCGGCATTGTAGGCACAGTCGCGCCGTTTTTGCCGGGGCCGCCGTTGGTTTTGGGCGGGTTGATCCTTTATGGGGTTGCCACGCATTTTGAGAATTTTTCCGGCTGGGCGATTGCGATTTTTTTGGTCCTGACTATCCTGACCTTTGCCATGGATTTTTTTGCGCCCGCGCTCGGGGTGCGTTCTTCGAAAAAGGGCGCGCTCGGGGCGATATTGGGAACGGTTTTTGGCGTGGTACTCTTGGGGCCGCTCGGTATAATCTTCGGCCCGCTCATCGGGGCGTTCGTTGGCGAGTTTTTAACCTCTTACGATACGCACAAAGCTGCCGAAGCCGCTTGGCGGGCGTTTCTCGCATTTTTGATCGGCACAGCAATCAAGCTCGGCGTGGTTTTTGCCATGGCCGGCTATTTTATCTATCTGCTATTTGCGGGCAATTAGAAAGTGCTAAAATAAAGCTATGATGCATTATCTTCCTCAATTGCTGACAGTTGCCGGCATCCATCTGCTGGCTGTGATGAGCCCAGGGCCGGACTTTGCCCTGATTGTCAGAAACAGTTTTAAATATTCCCGGCGGATCGCCAGGTACTCGGCTTTGGGATTGGCGCTGGGGATTTCCCTGCACGTTACTTATTCGCTCGTGGGTATTGGATTTATCATTACCAAATCTGTGATGATTTTTAACACCATTAAGTTTTTGGGCGCAGCTTACCTGATTTTCATTGGGGTTAAGTCTCTGCGCGCTAAGCCTGCAGCGCCCACAGAAATCCAAGAAACAAGAACAGCAGACATTTCCAGATGGGAAGCAATCAAAATGGGTTTTTTGACCAATGCACTCAACCCTAAAGCCACGGCGTTTTTCCTTGCGCTGTTCACGCAGATTATTGATCCCGCCACGCCGCTTGCTATTCAGCTCGTGTATGGTTTGGAAATGTCGCTAGCTACTTTACTGTGGTTTTCTCTTGTCGGTATTATTTTCTCCAGCCCGATCGTAAAAAGTCGTTTTGCCGGAGTCCAGCATTACCTCGAACGAGTCATGGGCGCAGTCCTCATCGCCCTGGGAATCAAAGTGGCGACCTTAAGTAACAAATGAAGTCATGATATGCAAATCACAAGCTCGGCATTCGCCAACAATCAAAATATT
Organism: Candidatus Doudnabacteria bacterium RIFCSPHIGHO2_01_FULL_46_14; assembly: GCA_001779925.1. Classification (GTDB taxonomy): domain Bacteria; phylum Patescibacteriota; class Doudnabacteria; order UBA920; family 2-01-FULL-46-14; genus 2-01-FULL-46-14. Next base: position 52,139 of record MFEK01000010.1, on the reverse strand, counting down.
CCGGCAAAATATACTTGCGACGAGGAAAATGTAAATCCGCCTCTGGAGATTTCTGACATTCCTGCCGAGGCGAAAAGTTTGGCCTTGATTGTCGATGATCCGGATGCGCCAGTGGCCGATGGCTGGGTGCATTGGCTGGTCTGGAATATCAACCCGGCAACAAAACAAATCGCTGAAAATTCCGTGCCACCAGCCGGAGTAGAGGGGACTACGAGTTTTGGCAAACCTGGCTACGGCGGACCATGCCCTCCTTCCGGGGCGCATCATTATTTTTTTAAACTCTACGCTCTGGATACGACTTTGGATTTGCCGGCGAGCATTGACAAATCCGGCCTGGAACAAGCCATGGAAAATCATATTCTCGGCCAAGCCCAAATAATCGGCCTTTATAGCCGAACGAAATAATTATTACCAGGATTTAACGGGATGAATAACGACGAACACGAAAAAATAGGGCCAGCTTGTAAAACTTGCAGTCATCCGTCGGGCGCGCACGAGTCTTTTTCCGAAGATTTGGATGAACCGGAAAGGGAGGCGAGCTGCCGGTTTGAAGGATGTACTTGTCCGGGGTTTATTGATTAATTTTTTGTTATATGGCAGAAGAACAATTTACAATTGAAGAGTTCAAGATTTCCGGGGAGGATGTTTTGCGCAAGATCAAGGAAATTGTGAAAGCCGGCAATGTCCGCCGGATCATCATCAAAAACGAAGAAGGCAAAAGCCTTATCGAAATTCCGCTGACCATCGGCGTGGTTGGTGCGGCTTTGCTGCCAGTCTTTGCCGCAGTTGGCGCAATCGCCGCGCTAGTGGCTAAATGCACAATCACTGTCGAGAAACGGGTTTGAATTAGCACAAAAGTCTGGGAAAATAAGGCTCAACACGTGTTGAGCCTTATTTTGTGCATGGTACAATTCGCGCGAATTGTACCATGGCTGTCCGCAAGGCTATCACAATCGCTGAAGAGGCGCTTTTTTGTTATGATTGGATTTATGGAGCCAGTTTCAAAAATTTTTATATATGGAGCGCCGGGAGTAGGCAAAACTACCTATGGCCGGAGATTGAAATCAGAATTAGATTACCCCTTGGTCGAAGCTGATTATCTGCGAGAAGTAGTGGCACAAAAAGAAAAAACCGAAAAAGAAGACCCCTTCCTGTATGTGGGAACCAAGGAAGCGTTCAGGAGATTTGGCGCGCTCACGGAAGAAAATGTGGTTAAAGGCTTAAAGGCCGTTAGAGAGAGTATGTCCTTTTATGTGGACAGGGAGATAAGCAAGTTTCCGGACAATTTGATTATGGAAGCTGCGTTTTTGGATCCTCAAAAGCTACAAAAATTTGGTAAATTGATACTCATAGAGACGCCCGATAAAGAAAAGCATAGTTCACAATATTTTCAGCACAGGGAGCGCACCTATGATCGAATTGAAGGTTTTGAGGCATCAAGAATTATTCAGGACTATTTAATTAAGGAGTCCGAGAATTTTCCAGTTGAGATAATTGAAAACTAGTTCTGATTTTTCTTCTGAGCGGTGAGTTTGCCTGCCTGGATTTCAATTCTGTCAGCAGATCGCAGAGATGCGATCTGCTTTTTATTTAGAATAGGGATGTGGTGGACTTGGTTTAAATACTTATCAATATACCAGAGGTCTTGCGGGGAAGTGATCCAATTTTTGGAATCAAATTTTGATAAGTCCACTGGCAGGCTGTAACTGCGCAAAGTTTTTTTTCCGTTGTCCAGGAAATATTCGTGGAAATACGACATAACGAGTTCGCGGATGGAGTTATAGATCGGTTCGCGATATCTCAGCACTGCGTGGTTGGTTTTGGAGATGGCGCCCCATTTGCCGCCGACTTTAAAAACCGCAATAGCATGATCTCGGTCGCGCTTGTGAGCGCGTAGGTCTACAATGAGCGGCTTATGACCGTGGAAATAGAGGATAGTGGCGGCCAGCATCGCCCCCTCCATGCAGTGCGCGCGATTAAACTTCAAAACCTGCCTCGGTGAATAGCATGTCTGTCCGTTTCGTTCAAAATTGATCGGGATCGTTTCCAGATAGTCCTGAATCTTGGCAGGGGAGTTGAGCCTTTGAAAGACTCTCAATTCGGAAGTATTTAAATTGCTGAAAATATTCATGCTATTTATATTATACACCCCTCCCCTCAATCCCTTCCCATTGAGGGGAGGGAAAATTCAGAGGGCTTGACACGGCTATACTAGCGTGTTAACATGCTAATATAGCATTATTAATGAGGCTTTCTTTCATGTTGAACGACGAGCTGTACGGCTGGGAAAACGACGACACTAGGACCCTGTTCCAGGGGATTTTGAAGTTGAAAACAGTCAAGGAATGCGAGGATTTTTTCCGCGACCTCATGACTATGCGAGAGCTTAAAGAAATGGCCGAGCGCTTTCGCATCGCTCGTATGCTGCGTCTCAAAATGACTTATATGAGCATTGCCGATAAAGCCGAAACCAGCACGTCCACAGTGACCCGCGTCGCGCATTGGCTCAAGCACGGCAGGGGAGGTTATCGCCTGGTTCTTGATCGTTTGAAGAAGTTGTGACTGATTTTATTCCTCCCCCTTGATGGGGGAGGCAAGGTGGGGGTGAAACTTCAATACCACACCCCTCCCTCAGTCCCTCCCCCTCAAGTCTACCCCGAAAGCGATTACGCTTTCGGGGGACCGCCGGTAAGGGGAGGGAAATACGAAACGTTTTATTTATAAAAATATGTTTGATATTATCAATTCTCATCATTCTAACCATTCTCACTTCTCCAAGCTTGGAGAGGTTGGTTAGATTTGGTATGAGCATGGTTTAATTTTTCTCAATACTCAATCTGGCGAACCCCTGCAAGCGCAGGGGATTTTTGTTTTTTAAGGAGGAAGAAAAATGTTGACTATCGCGTTACCTAATGGAACCTTACAGAAGGCAATTCTGCAACTATTTCTCGCAATTGGGATTGAATTGCCGAAGCCGACACGTCAGCACTGGGTTAGGGTTGACCATGATCTGATTGCCCAGATCGTTTGGATGCGACCACAGCATATTCCTGAGATGATTTATCATGGAATTGTTGATCTGGGTATCACTGGGCTCGACTGTTATTACGAGTGGTTTTACCAGAACAACCCCACCATAAATAACCGGGAGTACTTTTTGCGTTCGCTCCCAAGTACATATCATCCCGGCTGCAATCTCGATGATTCTCTGGCAGAAATCAGGGCTGCTGCCGAGGGGCGAGCAAAAATTGCACTAGTCGGACCCGATACAGAAGAGCCTTGGGGTGTTCTGGAAAAGATTGAAAAGGGCACAAAAGTCCTCTCGGAGTTTCCATTCTGGACCAAAAGAGATTTACTGCGTGAGGCAGATGTAGTTTTTTCGTACGGATCTGTTGAGGCTATGGTCCCAAAAAGGTATCCTTACGGGATTACGGTCGTGGCAAGCGGAAAGAGCCTTCGAGAAAATCGCCTGCATGTGATCCAAGAGCTTGGCATTTCCACAACAAAGCTGTTCATTCGACCAAAAGGCCCTAACACTGGACAGGCGTGGCAGCATGTTGTCAATCTTCTGGCACGGAAGATTATTGCACTTAGAGAGGAATACAGCGATAAGGACAAGCACATGAATAGTCTGTGGTCGGATTGGAAGTAAAACCAAAATCTGGTATTATGAACGTCGACAAAGGGAGGAACCTTAATGAATCCTGAACCGAATTTTGCGAAATATCCAGACCGTTTGGTGCCGGTCATCATTCAAGACAGCAACACTCTGCAAGTGCTGACCCTGGCATATACGAACGAAGAAGCATTTGTGATCACTAAACATACAGGAGGTGTTTGCCTTTGGTCCAGATCCAGAAACGAACTCTGGATCAAAGGAGCAACTTCGGGACATACACAGAAAGTGGTATCCATGACCCTAGACTGCGACAGCGATGCGCTGTTGTATTTAGTTCAGCCTGCAGGGCCTGCATGCCACGTTCCCGGACAGAACTCGTGTTTCTTCAATGAAGTGAAAGTCGGTTGAAACACAAGCCGTTCTGGGGAGTCGGAATTAGTGAAAGGCAAGACTACGGTCTTGCCTTTCTGTATTTCTATTAGAATTAAGACATGGAAAGTGGTATTATTAACTTATGAAAAAAGAATTGCAAACATTGAAAGGTTTTCGGGATTTTTTGCCGGAGAAGGCTTTGGAGAGAGAAAAAATCTTTGAAACCATCCGAGCTGTATTTCAGAAATACGGTTTTTTGCCAATGGAAACGCCGGTCCTTGAATACAAAGAAATTTTGACCGGCAAATACGGTAGCGAGGGCGAAAAGCTCATGTACAGTTTCCGGGATCGCGGCGAGCGAGATGTGGCGATGCGCTATGACCTCACTGTGCCTTTGGCGAGGGTGATTGCGCAGTATCAGAATGAATTGCCCATGCCTTTCAAGCGTTATCAGATTGCCCCAGTGTGGCGGGCGGATAATACGCAAAAGGGACGGTACCGCGAATTCTACCAGTGCGACGTGGACGTGGTGGGGTCAGATTCGATTATCGCGGACGCAGAGGTCATTGCTTGCATAAATGAAGCGCTGAAGAGCTTGGGGATTGAAGACGTAATTATCAGAATCAATAACCGCAAACTGCTTGATGCGATTTTACAGAATTCGGGTGTGGCTAAAAATAAAGTTGTCGACGCTATTCGGGTGATCGATAAAATGGATAAAATCGGAGAAGCGAAAGTGCGCGAGGAACTCACGCTTGTCGGCATCAAAACCAAAGCCAGACAAGAGCTATTTGAAACTCTCAAATTGGGACTCGAAGACTCAAAAGATATTGAGACCAAACTCGCTGGCCTGTCAGGTGCAGGGGAGCTTGCCGAGCTTGTGGAGATTTTGCTGGAATGGGGAATGAAGAATTATCAGATTGATCTCACCCTGGCCCGCGGTCTTGATTATTATACAGGCACGGTTTTTGAAGTGATCTTGCCGGACGCGCCGCAATATGGCAGTGTTGCGGGCGGCGGCAGATATGACAACCTTGTGGGCATGTTTTTAACCTCCCCTAACCCCTCCTCACGAGGAGGGGAATCAAAGGGGAGGTCGGTTCCCGCTGTCGGCGGGTCCATTGGCATTGACCGGCTTGTGGCCGCGCTGGAAGAGTTGGAATTGATAAAATATGATTTGGTTTCGGACGTGCTGGTTTGCAATCTTGAGGAGGCGCTTGAGGAACTTTATCTTAAAATAGTAAGGGAAATTAGGGAAAGTGGGGTAAAGACCGATTTTTACTATACACCTGCCAAGCTTGATAAACAGCTGAAATATGCGGATAAGAAAAATATTAACTTTGCTGTGATCATCGGACCGGATGAGGCAAAGAAAAACGAGGCGACCGTCAAAAATCTGAAAACAGGAAAGCAAGAAAAGGTGAAGCAACAAAAAGATTTGGTAAAGTTTTTAAATATTAATTAAAGTAATTATAATGAATGAGAGGCACCCAACTCAGGAACATGCGGCTTTTCGCTCCCGCGATCAATCAGCCCCCGACCCTTACGCTGATCAAAGAGCAGCGTTTAGAGAAGACTTGGGAGTTATGTTGTCAATTAAACAATCAGATGGCCGAACCCGCGAACTTGGCGAAGTCTTGGCCCACAACCGCGAAGTAAATGGAGAAGCGTTACAAGCTTTGATAGATTACGCAAAGATCGCCACGGGGTACACAAAGGATAAAAATTTGCCGCGAGTGCCTTTAGAGGAAGCAAAACTTGCGATGGGTTCAGTCTCCCGTATAAGTGAACAAGCGCGGATGAGGTCCCCGCATAACCAAAGCATTGACCAGGCTCTGGCAGAATTTTTACAGAGGCGGCTGTATGGGTTTACTGCCACGCTAGATCAAAGAGTGCGTAAAGCAGGGAAGGGTGCAATGGAGTCCTACCAAATGAACAAAACTAAACTTCCCAGGGGCGAAGACAGAAGCAACTGGCAGGTCCATGAGTGGGCGCGGGAGATACGCGGCTCATTTGGCAGCTTGGTGCCAAGCAACGAGAAGAGAGCATTCATGGTGGAAGACGCGGAGCGTAAGATCGAAGAGGCAATGAGAGACAAGGGCCATAAGGCAGGGAAGCTCATGGAGATTGGTAAAAGACTGGAAACAGCAACTCTGGCGCTAGGTGAATATCGGTATCCGTTTCAGGCAGATGAATTTGAATAGCGTTTTAGAATTTGTGCAACTGGCAAACAGGAAGTGATTTATTCCTCTCCCTTGATGGGAGAGGTAGGAGAGGGTGATTGAGACAAACAACAAATGTAGTCAGAAAGTTGAGAAACCAGATGACCGAAGCGGAAAAAGCCGTCTGGTATTTTCTTCGCTCAAAGCAACTTTCTGGATCGAAATTCCGCCGTCAGGAGCCAATCGGAAATTATATTGTTGATTTTGTTTGCTTTTCGGTTAAATTGATCATCGAGATAGACGGCGGCCAGCATGCAGATGAAACTTTAGAACAGGATAAGATTCGCGACGAATGGTTAAGCTCACAGGGGTTTGCAATTTTACGATTCTGGAATAACGAAGTTTTGCAAAACCGGGAAGGTGTCTTTGATAGAATTGGAAAACTTTGCGCACCACCCTTCCCCAGCCCCTCCCGTCAAGGGAGGGGAGTAAGAGGAGATGTCCTTTCGCAAGGGGAGGCGAGTAAAACCGGGAGTCGTTTGTGAAATTCGAAAAATCTAAAATTTTTCTGTTTTTCTGTTTGAGTTTTGTGGCCGGGGTGGGCGCGGGCAGGTATGTTAATTACTATATCATGGCTATCGCGGCCATGTTTTTTTTGATTCTAATTACGATTTGGTGGAGTGATAAAAGGTTTGTGCTGGCGGGATTTTTGGGATTGGTCGCGCTTTTTGGAGCGGTAAGATATCAGGCGAGCTTTCCCGATCAAGAAAATTTTATTGGAAAATATTATGGGCAAGAAGTTGAACTGGAAGGGATAATAGTGAAAGAGCCGGATGTGAGGAGCGATAAGGTGAATTTGACAGTGAAAGTAACTTCACCCTCCCCTCCCAGTCTCCGCGCAAGGCTGCGGCGGACACTGCAAGGGAGGGGAGTGGAAGAGAAAGAGGGTAAGGAGAGGGAGCTTACTGGAAATATTTTGTTGAATGTCGGGAAATATCCGGAATATCAATACGGCGATAGATTAAAATTTTCAGGAAAAGTCGAAGAGCCGTTTGTGAGCGAAGAGTTTTCCTATAAAGATTATTTGTCGCGTTATGATACTTATGCGGTGATGCGTTTTCCAAAGATTGAAAAAATAGGGGAAGATCAAGGAAATAAGATGAAAGCGGCTCTGCTAAGTATAAAGCATCGATTTCAGGGAGTGCTCTCGCAAATTTTACCAGAGCCGCATAACGCTTTGGCCCAGGGCCTGATCCTCGGCGTGAAGCACAGGATTCCGGAAGATCTCAAAAACGCTATGATTGCTGTTGGTGTATCCCACATCATTGTAATTTCTGGATATAATATGTCGATTATTACTCAGAATATTTTGAAAACCCGGCAGTATGTAGGCCGGCGCAGTGCCCTTGTTTTATCATTTTTGCTGGTGCTCGCGTTTGTCGTCATCACCGGCGCGGACGCGTCTGTGGTTCGCGCGGCAGTCATGGCCATGCTGGCGGTTGCGGCTTTAAATGTCGGACGAATTTATGTGTCTCTGAATGCCCTGATCTTTGTTGCTGCGCTTATGGTACTCGAAAACCCCAAGATTCTGGGGTTTGATTTGGGTTTTCAGCTCTCATTCATGGCTACAGCCGGGCTTATCTATCTTGGCTCATGGTTTGAGAATAAACTACAATGGGTGCCGAATATCTTGGAATTTCGCAAGAATCTGGCTTCCACTATGGCTGCGCAAATTTTCGCTCTGCCTCTCCTCATCTTTTATTTTGAACGCCTCTCTATTGTTTCCATTGTGGTCAATGTGCTGATCCTCTGGACAGTACCTTATGCTATGTTTTTGGCTCTTACGGCCGGGGTGCTCGGTATGATTTATGTACCTGTGGCGAAAATATTGGCTGTTGTGCTTTGGGGGATTCTGGCATTTCAAATCTGGGTGGTGGAATTTTTCGCGCGAATCCCGTTTGCTCAGGTCGCGCTCGGCGTGCCGGTCGCAGGGATTTTTGTTTATTACGCCGTCCTATTTTGGCGATTGCGAAAATTTCCAGCTAGAAATTTGTTGATTTTTACTAGCGATGTTTCCCAAAAAGCAAAAATTTAGTTCTGTCTGGTACGCAGTAGGGATTTTGTTGGCCGCTAATCTGGCAGTCTGGTCTGCTGTGTTTTCCCGACAGGACGATTTTTTGGAATTCACTGTGTTTGATATCGGCCAGGGCGACGCCATTTATCTGCGTACGGCAGCAGGCAACGATGTTCTCATTGACGGCGGGCCTGGGGATGCGGTGCTTTCCAAACTTGGACGCGTTCTGCCCTACGGCGACCGCAAGATTGAACTGGTGATTTTGACGCACCCGCACGCTGATCATGTCAGCGGACTTGTGGAAATGCTCAAGCGTTACCGTGTGGAGAGAATGATGCTACCCGAGGTAGAATACGAAACCGCGACATATACCGCGTTTTTGAATTTACTGGCAGAAAACCATGTTCAGATAGTCCAGCCAAAATTAGGACAGAGAATATTCCTGGACAACTCAACCGCGCTCGATATTCTCTATCCGATTATCGGTCATTTTGTCCATGCGCCTGATGATATAAATGATTCGTCGGTTGTGGCCAAGCTGTCATTTGGCCAAAGCCAGGTTTTACTCACAGGCGATGCGGGAAAAGTCATTGAGGATTTTTTGCTCAAAGCAGGTCTGCCCATATCGGCAGAGATTCTCAAGGTCGGCCACCATGGCTCCAGACATTCTACTGGCCAGGATTTTGCGCAGAAGGTCGGCGCGCGCTACGCTGTGGTTTCCGTAGGTAAAAACAGCTATGGACACCCGCACAGTGAGGCTATGGACGCGCTCTCGCGTGTCCATGCCGACATTTTGCGCACAGACGAGCAGGGCGATGTTAGCTTTAAGATTTATCCAGACAGGGTGGAATTGCTAAATAAATAATTTTTTGATAGAATCAGTATTAGATATGACAAAGTATTTCGCAACTGCAATATCTATTATTCTGCTAGCCGGGGTTGTCTGGATGATTTTTTTTTCCGGCATCGTGCTGCATAAAGAAGTAAAAAAAGACGTGACAGATTCAATTTCAAATTCAACCAAAAACACTGCCGTGGTTCTGGAAACCAATTATGGCAACATTGAGATCGCTCTTGATAAAGCTGCCGCGCCCCAGACCTCGGCCAATTTTGAGAAGCTGGTAAAAGACGGATTTTACAATAACCTCACATTCCATCGCATCATTCCCGGATTTGTGATTCAGGGCGGAGACCCGCAGGGAGATGGCACTGGCGGTCCTGGCTATACTGTTCCTGCGGAAATCAAGCTTCTGCATAAGCGCGGCAGTATTGCGACCGCAAGGCTCGGCGATCAGGCTAATCCCAGCCGCGCCTCAAGCGGCAGCCAGTTTTACATCGCCCTTCAAGACCTGCCTATGCTCGACGGCCAGTACACAGTGTTTGGCCAGGTGACTGCCGGCATGGATGTGGTGGATAAAATCGCCGCTGTTGAAACTGATGCCAGCGACAAACCAACAAATCCGGTGATAATTAATAAAGCATTTATAAAATAATCATGGCTACACATCCCAGAGAAGAACTTACCTTTTTAATGGTCAAGCCGGACGGCGTGCGCCGCGGGCTAACGGGCGAGATCGTCCGTCGTATTGAGCAGGTGGGTTTGAAGATCGTTGGGCTCGAGCTGCAGCGTCCGTCGCGCAAGCAGGTGGACGATCATTACCCAAAGAGCCGTGAATGGATCAACCGGCTCGGCGAAAAGACCCTGAATACTTACGAGAAATTCGGATTTGACGCGATAAAAGAACTCGGCACAAAAGATCCAGCCAAAATCGGGCCCATGGTGCGCAAATGGCTTATCGATTTTATGACCTCCGCGCCAGTGGTGATCATGGCTGTCAAAGGCGTGCATGCCGTGGCTATGATCCGAAAACTTGCCGGCCCGACCATGCCGGTGGACGCGCCTCTGGGCACGATCCGCGGCGATTTTTCCGTGGACAGCCCTGCAGTGGCCAACCGCGAAAAGCGCTCTGTATTCAACCTAGTCCACGCCTCGGAAACCGAAGCGGAAGCCAAGCACGAGATGCAGCACTGGTTTGGCCGCGCCGTCATCCACGACTACGCCCGCACCGACGACGAAGTATTCAAGTAAGTATTAAGTAGTCAGTATAAAGTATTTAGTGTAAGACTCCAGCCCTGCCAAAAGGCAGGGTTTTTTGGTATGATTGGGGCATGAGAAGAGAAATACCAGGATATGATCCGGGTTCTGAAAAAGAGAATGAATCTGCTGGGCGGCGACCTATATATAGTCGTCCGCCAGAATTTGATCGCATGTTGGAAGAATCGAGGAAACGCGAAGAAGAATACCGAGCGCGTGAGCAAGTAAGACTGGCCGAGATTGAGCAGAGGAGGCGGGAATTAATTGAGAAAGCAAAAAGTGAACCCAGTAGTCTGAATGATATCCAAGCCGAGCTTGCTGACACCACAGATTGGAATAGGCGCAGAATGTTATTACAGAAGCTAAGCTGGTCGCAAGATTCAGAATCGAGAGAGTTTGCCGAGGAGCAGTGGCTGACAGAAATGAATAGTTTGCTTGACAAAATAGATTTTAAAAAAATAGTCGAGTTGCTTGAAGATTTGCAGGATGACAATCCTTTGGTAACAAAAAGCGATTTTTTGATGAACACGCATGAATCGCTAGTCAAATTTGGCAAGCACGAAACCGGTTCTTACGGTCTGACTAAATATGATAATAAACCGGCTTACCAGGCCTGCGCATCAGTTGTGCAAAAAATGGGAAACAATCCCGAAAATCTAATGTACCTTAATCGAATATTTTATGAGGACAGAGTTCCTTATCCGGCCCTGGCAGAAATTGTTGATTTGAAAAATGTTGATGCCTTTTTGGACAATTATGATGAAGCAAACTATTTTCGCAATGTTATTTCGGCGCTGAAAAAAATGAACACTGATGAGTCGGTGGCAGCCATTGCAATCCTCTCCCGCAAGGGGCGAGGAAGAGCCGGTTATTTTTTCCGGATAAATTCCGGCAGGAAGCCCCAGCCAGTTTGTGAGCTAAAGCTTATCGCCGATAGGCAGGAGGCGGATCCTGATGCGTCCGCTTTCTAGAATGACAATACAGCCTTTGGTCAGCGACTCTTTCAGTTTTGGCAAATTGGCAAGCAAAATTGCCAGTTGTGCTGGCGGACGGCGAAGTGTTCCGCGCCGAAACAGAATCACGGACGGCTTTATCTCTTGCCGCAAAGCGAGCAAGCTACCAAAATCAGTGTCAGCGGAGATAATGATTCGATTTTGGGATTTGGCGAATTCAAAAATATCCGCGTCAGTTGCGGACTGCATTTGGCGATCACGTACATGCACAGCATCAAAACCGCTGCTTTTCAGGCCAGCAGCGATTTGAGGAGAAAGCGCATTGTCAATCAGAAATTTCATCAAGGCAGGGCATAGGGCATGACGCGATCCTGCACTGCGGTTGCGGCATATTGCAAGGCTTCACGAACGTCTTCCGTCTGCAAATCAGGCAAAGTCTTGATGATTTCTGGGGCAGTCATGCCTTCAGCGGTCATCTGCACTACTGTTGCTACAGGAATACGCAAATCCCTGATGCAGGGCACGCCATCCATTTTTTCTGGATTGATTGTAATACGGGTAAATTTCATATTTTTAGTTTAATTTTGTTTGGCAGTCCTGTCAATGTTCTTATTTTTTCCGGATAAATTCCGGCAGGAAGCCCCAGCCTTGGTTGTTTTGGTTGAGGTAGGCTTTTATTTTTGAGCGGGCGCTGGAGGTGCGGGCCACGCCCATCCAGTCGCGGGAAACATTGATCTTGGAGCCTTTGACGATTTCCACCACATCGCCGTTGGAAAGTTCGTCTGAGAGTTTGCCCATTTTTCCATTGACTTTTGCGCCCATGGCATAGAGCCCGAGGTCAGTGTGGACCGCAAACGCGAAATCGAGGGTGGTTGCCCCTTCGGGCAGGTCTTTGACCTCGCCTTTGGGCGTGAAAATAAAAATTCGGTTTTTGAAAAAATCGATTTTCAGGGCTTCCATGAATTCCTCGGAACTCCCGCCAATGTCTTTTTGCCAATCGCGAAGCTGAGTGACCCATTCGAGTTGTTTGGGAATCTTGTAACCCCATTTTGGTTTGCCGTGTTCAATATATGCCCAGTGCGCTGCGATTCCGTATTCTGCCTCATAATGCATTTCCGCAGTGCGAATCTGCACCTCGAGCACCCGGCCCTCGGGTCCAAAGACCGTGGTATGGATACTGCGGTAGCCGTTGGGTTTGGGAAAGGCGATATAATCTTTGATACGGCCCGGCAAAGGGCGGTATTTGGAATGCAGGACGCCGAGCGTAGCATAGCAATCCTCCAGATTTTTCGTGATGATGCGCAGGGCGACCAGATCATAAATTTTTGTAATGTCCCGATCATATTTGGGACGCAAGATTTTTTCATAAAGGCTATAGAGATGTTTGGCGCGGCCGTGAATATCAGTCCATTTTATCCCCGCCTCGTGGAAATTTTTTATAATGGTATCACGAACGCGCTTCACGTAGATTGCCATTTCTTCATAGCGTTCTTTGACCTGGCCGGCTAGCCATTCATAATCTTTGGGGTAAACCACCGGAAAGGCCAGGTCTTCCAGCTCGCCCGTCAGCTCTCCCATTCCCAGGCGGTTGGCGATCGGCGCGTAAACCTCCAGAGTTTCGCGGGCGATTCGTTTTCGTTTTTCTTCGGGGAGAAACTCAATGGTTTTCATGTTGTGGCGGCGGTCTGCAAGCTTGATGAGCACCACGCGGATATCCGCGGCCATGGACAAAAACATTTTGCGCAGGGTCTCAATATAGTTTTCGTCGCGTTGGTTTCGTAGCTTGATTTTTCCGAGCTTGGTAATACCCTCGACCATAAACGCCACCTGCGGCCCGAAATTTTGACGGATCTCCGGAAGGGTAGTTTTTGTATCTTCCGGAACATCGTGTAGCATGCCTGCCACTACAGTGTCCATATCCATATGCAGATGGTTTCCGAGGTAATTGGCCACAGCCAGAGAGTGCATGATGTAATCATCTCCGGATTTGCGTTTTTGTCCCTGGTGTGCCAGTGAGGCGAACTGATAAGCCCGTTCAAGCAGCTTGACCTGGTCAGGTTTGTAGTGCTTTTTGAAATGATAGAAGACCGAAGATTTGTCCATATATGGTAAGATAAGTATACACCCGGAGAAGATAATTTAAAATGTAAATATCAAAGATCAAAATGACAATTAAAAATTTTAAAATTTTACACTGTAATTTTACATTTTGATTTTTAAACTTTACATTCGTGCCCGAGCTACCCGAAGTTGAAACCATCAGAAGAGGTCTCGAAAAAACTATCATTGGTAAAAAGATAGTTGATGTCGAGGTGCGTTTGCCCAAGATCATCAGCATTGGACCGGCCGTGGTGAGCAACATCCGTAAAAACTCCGCCGTTACGGCAAAAAAATTCCGCACGCTCGCTGTCGGCCACAAGATCATCGGTGTATCGCGGCGCGCCAAAATGCTGATGATTGATTTGTCCGGCCTGCCTGCCGGCAGGCAGGGCCCGCTCACTATTCTCGTTCACCTGAAAATGACTGGGCAGATGATCTTTGCCAAAAAAGGCGAAAAAAAGGCTGTGAAAATTTTCAATGCCTTGAATTCGCGCAGAGAAACCCTGCCTCACCAGTACACGCACGTGATTTTTAAATTTTCGGATGGCAGTCATTTGTATTACAATGATATTCGGCAGTTTGGATATCTCAGACTAGTGCGTGATCAGGATCTCGAACACGTGCGCGAGCTGGCGGAATACGGTCCTGAACCTGACGACAAAAAATTTACAGTGCAATACTTCATGGACAAAGCGATGACCCGGCCAAAGCTGTCCATCAAACAGTTTCTCATGGATCCAAAAATCGTAGCCGGCATCGGTAATATTTATTCCGATGAAATATTATACTGGGCCAAGATACGACCGGCGCGCGTTTTGCGATCATTGGACCTCGCAGACTTTTCCGCAATCTATAGAGCTGTCCCCAAGGTCTTGAAAGGCGCATTGAAAGCGGGCGGTTCCTCGGTCGGAGATTTTTTTCGGGTAGACGGCAGTGAGGGGCACTACGGCCGCGTGCACATGGTTTATGGCCGCTACGGGGAAAATTGCCGCGTTTGCGGGGAAGAGATAATGCGTGTAAAATTGGGGGGCAGGACAGGCTCGTATTGCCCGCATTGCCAAAAGTAAATTAGCGATTAGGAAATCAAATCGCTAATCACCAGTCGCCAATTGCAAAATCAATGACACCAGAAAAATGGGAACAAATCAAAGATATCGTGAAAAAGCAGTTTGCGCTTGAGGATCAAGGCACTGAAGATCTCATTCACGAAACCGGTGACGGACCGGTCAAGCTCGGGGTAGCCGAGTTTGTTGTTTTCGAGGGGCCACTGGGGCGCATGAAACTGCAGTTTGGCCAAAAGCCCAAGGTGGAGGGGAAAAAGTACCACTACAGTCATCAGCAGGGGCAGGGAGCACGTGTGGAATATAAATTTTCCGACAGCGAATTGGTCAATACTTTCAAGGTTTATAAATGGAATGACATGGAGGATGAGTGGAAAGAAATTGATGCAGAAAAATTCAGCCTATAGCACTCTGGTTTTTTTTGACACGCAGGATATGGCGCTGACGGGCCTGGAACTGAAAAATTATCTAATTCACACCCCTCCCTCGGTCCCTCCCCCTCAAGGGGAGGGAAAAGCGGGGACCGGTTCCCATTCCTCCCCCTTGAGGGGGGAGGATAAAGGTGGGGGTGAAATCCTGTCTGAAATCGAAAGCACGATTACCGTAGAATTATCCGGCAAAGTCGAGCATCGCGAAGGCCTGTATTTTTTGCGCGGTCGCGCAGAATTGATCGCCGAGAGAAAGCACCGCTACCAGATCTCGCTGCTGCGATTTGCCAAAACCAAAAAATATTTGCGTTTTTTGCGGCACCTGCCATATGTGCGGGCCGTGGCCCTGTCCGGCTCCCAGGCGCTACTCAACTCTGAGTCCGGATCAGACATTGATCTTTTTATCATCACAAAAAAAAATCGCATTTGGCTGACCCGCGCGCTGGTTTCGGCATATTTTCAGCTGGTGGGACAGCGGAGGTATGCGGAAAGAATTGCTGGCCGATTTTGCCTCAACCATTATTTGGCGGACGATACCGAGATTACCGATGATCGCAATCTTTATACCGCGGTCGAATACGCCAGTCTCCTGCCGGTGATCGGCGGCGATACACTCAAGAGATTTTGGCAAAAAAACCAATGGATAAAAGGCTATCTGCCGAATGTTCGGTACGAGAGGGCAGTGCCATTTTTCGATTTTCGATTCAGCGTCGCGGGTAAGATTTTAGAGTTGATCCTGGACTATACGATCGCTCCGGTTTTGAATTACCTGCTCGGAATCTATCAAAAGCACCGCATCCGCAGGCAGGAGAACATTCTTGTTTCTGACAATGAGCTGTCATTCCATCCGGGCTCCCACGGACAGAAAGTTCTAGTTGCATACAGGGAGGCTTTGACCAAACAATAACTTTTTGGTAAAATTCTCTTACGCTCAGGCTATAAACAAAGTATCAAAATGTTCCGGGGTAGCTCAGTTGGTAGAGCAGTTGACTGTTAATCAATTGGTCGTGGGTTCGAGTCCCACCCCCGGAGCCACAAAAACATTAACTAACCGAGTTCAAACCTCGGTTTTTTGTTAAATGTGAAAGTGATAAAATGAAGTATGATTAAAAAAGAAATTTCAACTGGTACGGTACACATAATGCCAGCGGATTTACGAAAGGCCATTGCTTCTGCCCCGGCAGCGCAAGCCGCATGGGAAGATATCACCTCGCTCGCGCGCAATGAGTGGATCTGCTGGGTTACGTCAGGCAAAAAAATGGAGACAAGGGGTATCCGTATTGAGAAGGCCCTCTCGAAGCTTAAAGGCGGGATGCGCCGGCCGTGCTGCTGGATGGGCTGCCCCCATCGCGGGAAATAAGAATGTTTAAAAAGATTGCTTCTTTTTTATTTTATTTAAACTGAACGCTGACTATTAATAAAATTATAACGGCTAACGCAAGCCAGCAAAGCGTGTAAACAAACAGCTTTATCGCCTCGTTTTTTTGGTTGTTTAGATACAGCATCACGGGTTTGCCCAAAACCAAGCTACCGGTCACGGCCGCAGAGAGAACGAAAAGAGTTAGCATCGCTATCGGCGCGATGGTTTGGTTTATGCTCCCAAATATCTTTTCGCCGTTTTGCATGATCGTAACCACGACAGACACATAGGCGATCGTGCCTAGAGCATTGAATAAACTTCGTTGTATAAGTTTGTTCACCCCGTTAGAAGTATTTTTTAATTCAGCATCCATATTTTTTTGCTTTCTTACTTAACTTTTTCTCGTTAGTCACAAGTGATACAAAACTTCTAACGGGGTTCATAATTTGTGGGATGAATTATTATTTCGTAAAATCCGTTCAAACATCGCCGCCGCCGTGGCGATTACGACAGAAATAAAAGTAGCCACAATACTTACGGCAATAAAACCGGCCGGATCATCATCTGTAACTGATTTAACTGAAAACGATAGCCTTATGTATATTGCCGCCATCACAATTAAGATGCTCAGTACGATTGCGCAATATTTTATAGTCCTTAAAGCCTTCACAGAGTTTAGCGAGAATACTTTATTTTGCCCGATATATCCGAGTAATTTGAACGCCTGATACAGGGCAACAAAAAATGCGATAGACGCTAGGTAGCCATACACCAGGAATGGATCAGCGTAAATACTAAACAAGTCCAAATTTGCGGCTCTCCCCTCGGTCAAGGGAAACCGTATCATAACTGCAAGTGTCACGATTCCGATTAGTACAATTACTACCTGTAGAAATACTGTTGAGCTTTTTTTTCCGCCAAAGGCGGATCCGCCTTTGGCGGACATATTTTCATTCATAAAATAGGTTATTAATTTTTAAATTCTAAAATATCTCCGGGCTGGCAATCCAAAGCCTTGCAGATGGCCTCAAGGGTTGAGAAACGGATGGCTCGCGCCTTTCCATTTTTCAATACAGATATATTTGCCATGGTTATGCCGACTTTTTCCGCAAGTTCAGTGACGCTCATTTTCCGCTTGGCCAGCATCACGTCTATGTTTATGATGATCGCCATATTAAACTGTTAAATCGTTTTCTGATTTGATGCTGATTGCGTTCTGGAGCAGCTTTTCGAGCACGGCTGCAAAGACAGCTATAACCAGAGGCGCGCAGGTAAAGGCCAAGGCCAGCACTAATACGCCCGGCGCATCGTCGAGTTCTGCTATCTGAAACAAAAATGGTATAGCTGTGCCATGCAAAACACTAACTGCGATTGCGGAGTATTTTATAGTTTTTAGCGCACTCACTGAAGCCTCCGAGAAAGCCGTGTCGTGGTCTATGAAGTTCAAAAGTTTCAGAGCCTGGTACAGTGCCACGTAAAAGGGGATTATGGAGAGGTATAAACCGCCGACAAATAAGCGGAGATAATTTATATCAACTGGATATTCTTTTGGCGTGGCGTTGTATATCGCAGGGACCGCAAAAATACCGACAGCCAGGGCAATGAGCGCCATGATCAAAAGAACCCCTCTCAAGAACCAAGTAGAACCTTTTTTTCCGCCAGAGGCGGATCCGCCTTGGGCGGACATTTCTTCATTCATAAACAAGCTATTAGTTTATTAACAAATACAGAATAATCTACTATTTATCGTTTGTCAATATATTATTATCGTTATTTAGGGATATACTGCTTTGACCGGGCTCTGATTAATAGATACAATAGTTAATCGCAGTTTTTACTTTGCGACTGAAAAAACAACGGAGGCAGTATGAAAAGACGTCGGATGATCATCAATATCCATCAGCATTTGGTGAGGCTGGCAAAGCTTGCCATTGTCGAGAATTTCCGCGAGCGACAGCTCAGAGGCGAAAATCCTGACCCACCGGATCTCGGCGATGAGGCTATCCAGCAAACCCTTGCAACCGTGCTCGGACTTATGGCAGCTCGCCGGATTGATTTGGCCGGAGCATCACCCCGCGCCAAAGCCATGGCCACTCATGACGGCACGGCAGAACAAAACGAGATCTGGGCCGATTTGAACAATGGTCTCGTACTCCGCGCTGCGCAGCTCAACAAAGGCACGTTCGCGCCGATCGGTATGCTGGGGCAGCACCCGAGCGTCCCGGCGGAGAAATGTGCAAAGCAGTTGGTGAAGTGGGTGGAACAGGGATTCATTGGTTTCAATTTCGATCCGGACGGCACCGGCGCCAGATGGCAAGGACAGCCTTTCACAGGCCGGCAGTGGTATCCGGTGTTTGAAGCCGCCGAGGCCATGGATGTGCCGCTGGTGATTCATGCCAGCGAGTCGTGCAATGACAATTTCCCTCACACCGCCGTGCACTATCTCGTCGGCGACACAGTCGGAGTTGTTTTGCCCATGGTGTTTGCCTCACAGCTTTTTAAGGACTTTCCCCGGCTGCGATTTGTGATTCCGCACGGAGGAGGTCCTCTCGCTTGCCAGGACGGCAGGTTCGAGGCACTGGCTGCGTTCAACAAGAAACAGGGCTGGGCGAATCCACATCAGCTGATGGAACAGGGCAATCTTCTCGTGGACTCCTGCATGTATAAAAAGAGAAACATGAGGGCGTTGTTTGACGCGATTGCAGCGGATTTCATCTTGTTCGGCGACGAGTCAGACGGTGCGTTCCCTGAAGTGATCAATCCGGAAACCGGAGATCACTACGACAACACCAAGCTGTATATCGATGCGCTGGAAATTAGCGAGGATGACCGAGACAAAGTGTTCGAAAAAAATGCTCGACGAGTTTACCCGAAAATCGAGCAGTGGATCACAGTTACATAACAAGGGGGCAACGTATGAGCAAGCGAGTGAGTTACCATATTCCGACACTATTGCACGATAATCCGATTCCGAACGTGACTCGAAAGGGGAACGTGATCACGAGTTCCGGCATCTTCGGTTTCTATCCCGAGGAAGGAAAGAAGGGCAAGGGGCACCGATTTCCAGACACGATCCAGGAAGAGAGTACCCTGCTGCTTCAGAACATGAAAACCACGGTCGAAACGGCCGGCGGCACGGTTGACGACATCATCGATGTGAAAGTCTTCATGGGCGACAAAAAGAACAAAGAGGTTCTGAACGGTCCGTGGAAATCGATGTTTCCTGATGAGCATTCCGAACCGACGCGCGGAACCACCGAAGAAAAGCTCAGCTACGGCAACATTCGTTGTCAATTCATTGCTGTGGTCGACGACTAGGCCCTATCGCTAGACTACAAGGCGCAGACATCCTTTAAGTGGGATGTCTGCGCTTCTTGTTTTACTATAATTGAAATATGCCGAAAATCACCAAACACATTCATTATCACAAAGACGGTTCGGTCTGGGCCAAGGGTAGTTTTGCTGGCTGGGAAGATGCATGGGTATTGGGAATGGTTTAGAAAAGATGACAGTCTCATGCGTTCCGGGCATTTTATAAAAGGCAAACAGACTGGGCAGTGGATTACTTATGATAAAAAGGGTAAAGTCTATAAAATTACCAATATAAAATGAAACAGCCGCGGCCAGTCACCGATTGGTGAAGGCCACGGCTAGTTTTTTGTGGTAGTTCTGTTGATTGTTTACGGTATGAAGCTTGAGAACAGCTCTCCGAAGCCTTTGGTATGCGCTCCTAGAAACAGCGCAACAACGATCAGCGATACTGCCAGGAACAAAGACGTACCCCAATATGCGGGACCGAGTTTTTCCTTGAGTGCCACGATGGGATAAATAGCCAAGGGAACGATCACGACGGTCAGACCAATGACGTGGAGTGGGTTCGCCGTCAGAGATTTCCCCAATGCCGCGCTGAGGGCAGTACCCAATACGATGATCCCGAGACCCGCAAGCATTACTTGCAACAGCAACTTGTTCATCTTTTCCTCCCGAAAGTTTGGTGGGGGCATGGTATCTAAAAAAAGGGTTTCCGGCAAGCATAGACAAAGCCGGGTATTTGCTGTAAATTATCGGTTATGTAGGAAAATTTTAGCAGGAGGTAAGTGCTATGGAACAGATTTTTGCGGTAACTCAATCGGGCGGACTGTGGCGAGCTACTGCCGGTGTTCGCTTTGCCACCTTGACTCAATGTTTTGGAGCGGAGCAATCGTTCAACGGAGGCGCTATCGGTCTGACTGAACGGTCCGGCATCGTAACGTTTTTGGATGAGATCCCTGATCAGCGAGGTGATCGCGATTTCCGGCCGGACAACAAGGCGTGGAAGAACAATTCCGCGCCGATCGTCGCCCTGTCTTTTGACCGAGAGGTTGCCCGGAAGTGCGCCGAGATCGTGGATCGCCGGCCATATGACAGCAACAAGCCCTGGGATCCGGAATTTGAGCCGGGAACCAGAGAGGTGATTGAAGCGGTCGGTGATGATCACAAATGGATCGTTCTCTCTGAAAAAGTCGCCCGGCGGTTTCTGCCGGAACAGCGAGTCATGGCTGCGCGAGCAGGAGCCGGTTCCAGTGGAACCTCACAAGGCCGCGGCCTCCCGAGAGTGACGGGGTCGTATTACGCCGGGACATACGATGCGGCTTGCCCGAATCGGACTTGCCACCGCAGCCTTTACAGTCTGAGCTTGGGCCGTAACGAGTGCATCTATTGCGGTAATGAGTTCATCGTTGTTGAGGCCTGAACGCGGTTGTTCGTTAATGCCAGTGTTCTGCGGAATCTATCGCAGGACACTGGCATTTTGTACATATGCAAATTTTTATCAGTTGAGGTATTATTGATTTATAATTAATAGCGGAAATTTATGGGTAAAATGAATCCGGTAGTGCATTTTGAGCTTCCTGGGGATGACATGGAGCGGATGAAAAAATTTTATCAGCAGACTTTTGGCTGGAATCTCAAGCAGCTTGGAGCCGAGATGAACAACTATGTCCTTGCCGCGACAGATGAAACGGATAGCATGGGCATGCTCAAACAAACTAACAGGATCAATGGCGGGCTTTACCCCAGAGTTGATAAAGACAATGTTCCGTCCATAGTCATCGCGGTTGATGACATCCGCGAGCACAAGCAAAAAGTGATTGATGCAGGCGGGAAATTTATCGGCGGCCAGGGCGCGGAGTTTGACGACATCCCAGGAGTAGGGCTGTTCGCTTCATTTATCGACCCCGAAGGCAACCGCCTGGGCATGCTGCAGCCGAAAGGAATGTGATGAAAATCTGCAGCCGCGGCCATAAATATTCGGGAAAAGGTCCGTGTCCGATTTGCTGGCCAGCAAGTAGAAAGTCAAAAAAATTAAAGAATAAATAATGCAAAAGATCACTCCGTTTCTATGGTTTGAGAAAGACTGCGAAGAGGCAGTAAATTTTTACGTGGCAGTATTTAACAGTGCTCCGGGCGGTTCCGGCAATTCCCGAGTAGTGAGCATCCAGAAGTATCCGGATAATATCCCAAACCCGCCGTGGCCAAAAGAAGTGAATGGAAAAGTTTTGACTGCGGTGTTTGAACTTGCCGGGCAGAGGTTCATGGCCCTCGATGGCGGCCCCGGCATTTTTCCAAAAAGCGGACAGATTTCTCTGCTCATTGATTGCGAAAATCAGGAAGAAGTGGATCATTTTTGGAATAAACTCACCTCCGGAGGTGACCCTAAAACCCGGCAATGCGGGTGGCTTTCGGACAAATACGGCATCACTTGGCAGGTCACCCCGAGGATTTTAGGTGAGTTGCTGTCCGATCCGGATAAAGACAAGGCCGGCCGCGTGATGCAGGCCATGCTCCAAATGAAAAAAATCGTAATTGCTGATCTAGAAAAGGCTTACAATAATAACCGATAACTATTATTAATAACTAAAACAATTATGTATGTAGACGGTTTTGTGATTCCTGTTCCAAAAAAGAACACTGGTAAATACAAAAAGATGGCAAGCGATGCATCCAAGGTATGGAAAAGATTCGGCGCTCTCGATTACAAAGAGTGTATTCTCGATGACGCGAAACCCAAATGGGTCATCAACACATTTCCAAAAATGGCGAAAACCAAGCCGGACGAGACAGTATGGTTTTCGTTTATAGTTTATAAATCTCGGGCACACCGCGACACGGTAAACAAAAAAGTCATGGCGTATTATGAAAAAAAGTACGGTAAGGATGCAATGAAAGATATGCCGTTTGATATGAAGCGTTTTGCCTACGGTGGATTTAAGGTCATGGTTGATGTCTGATATAATACAAACAGTATGAATTCCAAATTTTTTGCAGGAGTTATTGTCATAGTTCTAGGAGCTGCCGGAGTGCTCTACTTTATTAATAATGGTTCGACAGGCTCACCACAAGAAGAACAGACGGATCATTCTGTTTCGCCGTCACCTTCGACAACTTCACCGACTCCAACCACACCTCCACCAGCAACTTCTCCGAGCCAGAATCCATCTCCGACAAATCCCAATCCCGCGCTTCCAGCCGCGCCGAATCCGAAGCCCATACCTCCACCGCCTCCTCCTGCCAGCGCGCCGCAAACGCGCGCGGTGAGCATTGCCAATTTTGCTTTTGGGCCTGCCTCGATCACAATCAAAAAGGGCGACACTGTGGTCTGGACCAACCAGGACAGCGCGCCGCACACTGTGACAGGAGATGGAGGTCTCAATAGTCCGACCTTGAACCAAGGCGGTAAATATAGCTTTACTTTTGGAAGCATGGGAACATTTACTTATAAATGCGCTTTTCATCCGTCAATGACCGGTTCGGTGGTGGTGACAAATTAGCTTATGATCTGGCTTAAAAGAATTGGTCTAATTTTAATAATCATCAGCCTCGGTACAGTGATTGATTACATTGTCCACCAAATGGATGCCCGGTTTTCCGTGCCGTTCGAGTATTTCCCGCACAAGATTTTTTACGGCGCGCTGTGGGCGTTTGTCGGGTATCTGGTTTTCCGGAAATTTATCACCACTCATTTTGCGCTGGCCACAGTGATCTCTGCCACTCCGGCCGTCATCCTTCAGGCCATGTATTTTATCCAGCATCACCTACTCGGCTGGGTGACTGTGTTTTTCCTCCTGGGGCATTTTCTGATGTTCATCCTGCCCGCGTATTTTATCTGCAAAAAATACAAGAGCGTATTTTTGGATCAATGAAACTGAATCGCGGACTCAAAATCGCGGCGATCGGGGACAGCGTCACTGCCGGTTTTCATATTTCCACTGATGTTGACATGTTTTTTCGAATGTGGCTGGCAGAGAAAAACAGCTGGTTTTCCGAAATCATCAAGCGTATAGAGAAGAACATTCCGGTTAAAGCTCATAATTTCAGCAGTGCCGGCTCGAAACTGGCAGACAAAATATTCGGCCATTTTCTCGATAAATTATTTCATATCAAAAATATGGAAACGCAAACCAGCGAGCTTTTGGCACTCGGCGAATTTCCGGATATGACCGTCGTTTGGATCGGGCACAATGACCTTAACTGGCTCATCAAAAAAGACCATGATTTTGTAAAAATCATTGCGAATTTTCGAGAAGATTTTCAAAAGCAGTTGGAAAGGCTTTGCCAGCGGGCGGTAAAGGAAAATAAACGAGCAGTGATAATAGTTTTAGGGTTCATCAGCATCCGTGCTTTATTTCAAATACGTGAGATGGCCGGAACTGCTAAGGAACAAAATCCAGCATTGTTTCCCCATTTTGAAAAAGGATACAAAATGTTTCCTGCAATGCGTCCCGAGTACAAGGAACATACGGTCAAATTGGCTGACATGATGAATAAAGAGCTGGAGCGAGGCGCAGGGTTTTGTGAAAATCAATATGGAGGCGGAAAATTGCGAATCGTCTATTCTGACATTCTCTCGCGGCTTTCCGCAGATTCTTTGGAACATGTTACTACTATTGACGGCTGGCATCCGTCAGCCGAGGGACAAAGAGAGCTTGCCGACTGTGTTTGGCCGCTCGTTAAAGAACAATTGGAATTTTTGGGTCTATCAGCTAGACTGTAGGCATGGTTGAAAAAGTTCATATTCTTTATGCGGATGATGACCAGATTATGCGCCGGATAATCGGCGGGGAGCTGGCCCGCCACGGCTTTGAGGTTATCTATGCCAGTGATGGTAATGAAGCGCGGGAAATGGCCAGGCGACTGATGCCGGAGCTGGTTATGCTTGATTACCGGATGCCGATATTTGACGGACTCAAGGTTACAAGCTATCTCAAAAGCGAGGAGCCGACGAAAAATTTGCCGGTGATTTTGCTGACGAACGAGGATGTATCGATAGAAGCGCAGAAATTTTGGAAAGAGCTCGGTCTTGATGCGTATATCCACAAGAGCGCGAGTTTTGAGGAACTCTACGGACTCGTTTGCAGAGTTCTGAAATCTTACGGCTGCGAAGCTCCGCCGATTCAGGAGCCAGGAGGTAAAAAGGACTAATTTATGCGAGCGGTGCTAGGGAAAAAAATTTTAATTGTCGAAGATGAAATCGAACTTCTCGAGCTCATAACCAGGGAATTGCGCCAATCGGGCCTTCAGGTTGCGGCCGCGCGCAATGGCGAGGAAGGCCTGGAAGCCGCGCTTGCGGAAAGGCCGGATCTGATCCTGACGGATATGCTCATGCCGGTGATGGATGGGATTACTATGCTCAAAAAAATCCGAGAAGACGCTAGCGGCAAAAATTTAAAGGCTATAGTTTTGACTAATCTCAGCGACAGCAGCATCACCGTGAGAATTTCCGAAGTTCCAGGTGTAAAGCTTTGGATCAAGAGCGATCTCAATCTTGCAGAAATCTCCAAGAAAGTTTTGGAGGAATTGCGGGGTGAAAATAAATCCGTAAGAGAGTTATAATATGGCGTGGCAAGACATTGTGCTCTCGGTCGGTTCCTGGATTTTTGTCATAGCGCTCATCCCCGCTATCCGTGCCAAAGAAAAGCCGCCGCTGGCAACGAGCCTGATGACCGGCGTGATTTTGGTGGTTTATGTTTTTACTTATGCTTCTTTATCGCTGTGGCTGAGTGTTTTTTCCACGGGCCTGGTGGCCGCGGCTTGGCTCGTTCTCGCAGGGCAGAGATACATGACTTCTCGGAAAAATAGAAGCGACTCTGCTATAATAGAAAAAAGGTCGAATTGATTAAATAATAAAAGAACCCCAGTAGTAGTCCGATCCAGATCGGACACTACGGGGCAAGAACTAAAATGCTAAAACCAAACGCTTTTGCCGCGTCGCTTGCCGGACTCATGGCCATATTTTACATAGTGTTTTACGTGATCGCTGTGGTCTCTCCGGAAATGTTTCGGTATCTGTTTAACGCTCAGTTTATGGGGGCCGATCTCGCGCCTATCAATGTGCAGTTCAATTTCGGCGTGCTGTTCACGCTGGTAGTTACTGGTTGGGTTGTGGGCTACATCTGGGCATTGCTGTACAACAAGCTGGCCCGGTAGACTTAATAATTCATTTTTTAATATGAGTATTGAGGTGAACTATTTTGCGGTGATGGCTGGGGCTGTTTCCAATATGGTGCTTGGCTTTTTGTGGTACGGCCCGCTGTTCGGCAAACAATGGATGATGCTCATGGGCTTTACGCCTGAGAAAATAGCCGAGGCCAAAGCAAGCGGCGGCAAAGGCATGGGTAAATCCTATTTCATCGCCTTTGTCGGCGCGCTCATCATGGCGTTTGTTCTTTCGCACACGCTTGTGTTCGCGCAAAGTTACATGAAAGTAGAAGGTGTAAGCTCTGGACTCTCCACTGGTTTTTGGATGTGGTTGGGATTCATCGCCCCGGTGACCATGGGCAATGTGCTCTGGGACGGCAAGCCCTGGAAGCTCTGGGTGCTGACCAACAGCTACTATCTCGTCACGCTTTTGGTGATGGGCATCATTCTCGCGGTTTGGAAATAACCTGAACGGCTCAGACACGTCTGAGCCGTTAAAATTAAAATACGCCTGGTGGCCAAGATTGGACTGCTGGGCGTATTTTTATGATTGCCTGTATAATGAGGTTACAGTTATTTATGCTCATTGACGACATTACAATAGAAATATCCAGCGGGGCTGGCGGCCGGGGCGCGGTCGCTTTTAATAATGCCAAAATGGAACGCGGGCCGGCTGGTGGCAACGGCGGGCGCGGCGGCAATGTTTTTATCGAGGGAGTATCTGACCTGTCGGCTCTGAACCGTCTCCGTTTCAAAAAAAAGTTCCAGGCGGAAAATGGCCAGGACGGTCGGGCGCAGTTTTCTGACGGCACGACAGGCAAGGATTTTACGCTCCAGGTACCTGTCGGTACAGTCATTCACAATCTCAAAACCGGTACCAAACATGAAGTAATAAAAGTGGGAGAAAAGACCTTGTGGGCGAAGGGGGGCAAGGGTGGCAAGGGAAATTTTTTGTTTCGCTCGGGGAGGAATGTCAGCCCTACGCAGTTTCAATTCGGCCAGCCGGGGGAAAGCGCCAAGCTCCGGCTGGAGCTGAAAATGATCGCGGACGTGGGATTTGTAGGATTGCCGAATGTCGGCAAATCGAGCCTCCTCAACGAGCTCACGGCCAGCAAAAGTAAAGTAGCAAACTATCATTTTACAACGCTCGAGCCAAATCTCGGAGTTTACTATACGCTCATTCTTGCAGATATTCCCGGGCTCATTGAAGGGGCGTCCACAGGAAAAGGTTTGGGTATCAAATTTTTAAAGCACGTGGAGCGCACTAAAATTTTGTTTCATTTTATTTCCGCGGAGGCGAAGGATCCGACAAGGGATTATAAAACCATCCGTAAAGAGCTCGGAGCGTACGAAAAAGCCCTGTTAAAAAAACCGGAACATCTTTTTATCAGCAAGAGCGATGTTTTGCCGGCCAAGGACCTGAAAAAGTTGATTTTGAAATTGAAAAAACTTAACCCGAAAGTCTTGCTGATTTCCATATATGATTTCGACAGTATCGAAAAGGTCAAAAAGATTCTAAATAATATTATGAAACAGAAATAAAAAAGCCCCTCACGATGAGGGGCTTTCAGTTATGCCTTCGCAGCTTCTGCCGGCTTTTGTTCCGGGGCGGCTGCTGTCGCTTCTGTAGCGGCTGGCTTTGTGTCGTCAATCATTTAGATGATCCTTTCTTTCTGCAGTACCTATATCCCAAGTCATGCAGTGTTTAGTATCAACGGCTACCGGTCGGATAATCAAGCCGATTCGTCATCTTACCAGTAATTTTTATTTTTGTCAACGTGTCCAGCTATTCTTGCTATAATGAAGGTAACAATTTCTTAAGGAGGGTTAGATGAAGAAGGACACCAAAATACAGTGGGGTACTGTTTTTGTCCTCGTACTGTTTCACGTTGGCGCTTTCGCTGCTCCGTTTTTTTTCAACGGCCGCAGGCTAGTTGAATTTTTCGCAGTTTGGTTTGTCTGTGGGTGTCTCGGCACTTGCATTTGGCTTCACCGGGGCTTGACGCATGGAGGCTTCAAAACTTCAAGGCCAGTTGAGTACTCGCTGGTGATTTTTGCGGCTCTGCTTCTCCAGGATCCTTTGCGCTGGGTCGCATCGCACCGCAGACATCACGACCATACAGACAAAGATGGAGATACGCATTCGCCAAAGGATGGTTTCTGGTGGGCTCACATTGGTTGGGTTTATGCCAAGAATCGCCTCATGCATGACGATGAGTTAAAGCATTATGCGCCAAAACTCATGATAGATCCATTCTACAGTCTAATGCATCGAGCATTCTGGGTGCCGCCGGTAATATTTGCTGGCTTGCTTTTTTGGTACGGCGGACTCGGCGATGTTTTGGCATGGATGTGCGCTGTGGTAGTTTGTTGGCATTTTATTTGGTCGGTGAACTCTTTCGGGCATGCCAAAGGCCGGCCGCGCAACAAATGGTGGATAGCGGTTTTAGCCTGGGGAGAGGGTTGGCATCGGAATCATCACAAATGGCCGTGGTCTGCGCGGCATGGGCTCAGGATTTACCAGATCGATGTGGCTTGGTATGTGATTTGGCTCATGGGTTTCCTGCGCATGGTTCGAAACATCCAACTGCCGAAAATCTAGCACTTTCCATACAGTGTCCTGGTATCCTCCAAAAAGACCCGCGTCGCAGCTGCGATCGTGGGTCTTTTTATTTAGCTTTGAACAGGGAAATTTAAACTTTCCTACGTATTTTCCCTCCCCTTGAGGGGGAGGGATTGAGGGAGGGGTGGTAATAAAGAGTTGTTTTTCACCCCCACCTAACCTCCCCCCTCAAGGGGGAGGAATAATTTTGGTATTTATCGCTTGTGCCGGCCGTCGGCTCTTGTTTTTTTGCGGTATTTGTGCTATAGTTTAAAGTCTCTTAAGGTGCCGTTTTTTGGCAAATACAACCTGAAGAGAATTCCAAGAAAGCAGGAGGAGTTTTAGACATGAACGATAACGTTGTTTACATTCAAGACATCGCTGCTCACAACGGCGAGCTAGTCACGATTCGCGGCTGGGTGCACAACAAGCGAACCGGCGGTAAGATCCAGTTCATAATCGTTCGAGACGGGACCGGCTATATCCAAGCCGTTGTCGTTAAACGTTGTGTTTCGGCCGAGATTCTTGAGGCGGCTGACAGTTTGACGCATGAGTCGTCTATTGAGGTCACTGGTAGAGTGCGCGCGGATGAGCGCGCACCTAGCGGATACGAGCTTGATCTCACAGACCTGAAGATCCACCAGGTTGTGGTGACAGAAGAGCCGTTCCCGATTACGCCTAAGGAACACGGTATCGAGTTCCTGATGGATCAGCGACATCTTTGGATCCGGTCTACCCGTCAGCGAGCAATTCTGAAAATCCGGCACGAAATCATCAAGGCGGTCCGCGATTTCCTGGATGAGGATGGATTCACGCTCTGCGATGCGCCGATTCTCTCAGCAAATACGTGCGAAGGGACAACGACCCCGTTTAAGGTCAATTATTTTAACGAGAGGGCCTTTCTCACGCAGTCCGGCCAGCTTTACAATGAAGCAACTGCGGCGGCACTGGGCAAAGTTTATTGTTTCGGACCCACGTTCCGGGCTGAAAAATCCAAAACACGCCGTCACCTGACCGAGTTCTGGATGGTCGAACCGGAGGTCGCCTACGCAACGGTCGAAGATACCATGGATCTCGCGGAGCGCATGATCACGTTTGTTGTCTGGCGGGTAATTGAACGCCGGTCGACAGAACTGAAAGCGCTCGAGCGCGATCTATCCAGGCTGGAGAAAATCGCCACACCATTTCCTCGCATTTCATACGACGAGGCGATCGATATCCTGAAAAAGCATGGTTCGGAAATTCAGTGGGGAGGGGACTTTGGCGGCGCCGACGAAACCATCATCTCGATGGAATTCGACCGGCCAGTCATGGTTCATCGTCACCCAGTCGGGATCAAAGCTTTCTATATGGATCCGGATCCGACACGATTCGAGGTTTCGCTTTCGGTTGACGTACTCGCTCCGGAAGGATACGGAGAGATTGTCGGGGGCGGTCAGCGCATTTCGAGCTATGATCTGCTGGTCGAACGTTTCAAAGAGCACGTTTTGCCACAGCCTTTGTTCCAGTGGTATCTTGATCTGCGGAAATTCGGGTCAGTGCCACATTCTGGTTTCGGCGCCGGAATTGAGCGGCTGGTTACTTGGATCTGCGGACTCGAGCACGTCCGCGAGACTATTGCGTTTCCGCGGATGCTCTACCGGCTCACGCCGTAGAGCCTGTCAATCATTTACAGATTTCCGGAGCTGGCGAGTTGTCCGGCTTGTAGGGAATCGGTGATTTTTGCGCCAGGAGGAGTGCAGAGCTTTTCTGCTGGCGTCAACGTTAACGTTCTATCCGCCGACACGACGGTTTATCGTGTTATGGTGGGCTACTTCAACAATTTCTTGTTGTAGCCCCTCTTTCCGAGTTTGTGAAATTAATCTTCGCAAATTCAGAAAGAAGATATATTAGCGTGTTAACATGCTAATATAGGGTATTTTCACCCCTTCCTCAGTCCCTCCCCATCAAGGGGAGGGAAAAAGAGGGGATCCGGTCATGGAGGAGGGGATTGGTAGATTAAATAATTTCAAAATCATTGGGGCAATATCGGCCAGAGTGCCGTTTTTTAGTTTGAGATTTTTTATTGTCAAAATCACGGGCACTGGACTCAAGGTATGCGCGGTGTGATTTTGGCCAACCTCCTCATCATGACTAATCTCTGCGTTGCCATGATCTGCGGTGATTAGGACGACCGCGTGGTTTGCGAGGGCGGCTTCCACAACTCTCTTAACCTCGGCATCAACCGTTTCAATCGCTTTTACCATGGCCTTAAAATTGCCGCTGTGCCCGACAATGTCAGGATTGGCAAAATTGATGGCAATAAAATTGACCTGATTTTTAATTCTCGCGATCGCCTCGTCAGCGATAACGCTTGCTCGCATTTCCGGAGCCAGGTCATGGGTTTTCACGTCTTTTCTGGTATCGACGAGCACAAACTCTTCTTTATCGTGTGGTTCCTCGCGGCCGCCATTGAGAAAATATGTAAGGTGGGCGTATTTGTCGGTTTCCGCGATGTGGGCCTGAGTGAACCCTGCTTTGGAAATTTCCGAAGCCAGAGTGGTTTCTACAGGTTTGCTTTCAAAAGCCACCAGGCACTGAAAACTCTCGTCGTATTCAGTCATGGTTACAAAGCAAAGGTTCTGAGCGTGAGCGCGTTCGAGAATTTTTTGGCTGATTTGCCGCGCGCGGTCAGGGCGATAGTTAAAAAAGAACAAGCCGTCGTTTGCCTGAACAGTCAGACTTTTACCAGAGTCATCCACGAACACCATTGGCTCAAAATGTTCGTCAGTCAGACCCTGCTCATAAAGCATCTTGATGACCTTGGACGGACGGCCGGTATGTGCTTGCCCTTTGCCGTGAAACATGACGTGCTCCACCTTTTCGATACGGTCCCAATTTTTGTCGCGGTCCATGGCATAATATCTTCCCGAGACTGTGGCAATGCGGCCCACACCGATTTTTTCCAGAATATCCTCGAGCTCTCGGATATAATTATCCGAACTCTGGGGCGGCGTATCCCGTCCGTCCGTAAAAGCATGAATCGCGATTTTTTTTATTCCGGCGTCATGTGCGGCTTTTAGAAATTCAAACAAATGCTCCTGGTGCGCATGAACGCCTTTGTCACTGACCATGCCGAGGATGTGCAGGATCGAGTTATGTTTTTTGACATGCTCAAACAAACCGGCAAAAGCCGGGTTGGTTTTAGCCTCGCCTGCCGCAAACGATTTGTTGATTCGCGCCAGATCCGTATCCATGGCCCGCCCAGCACCGATGGTGGTATGCCCGACCTCACTGCCGCCGAGAGTTCCCGGCGGCAATCCCACTGCTTCGCCGGACGCTTCCAGAAGAGCATGCGGATAGGTTTTCCAGAGATAATCAAAAAACGGTTTTTTTGCCGCGGCAATAGGATTGTGCTTTGTATCTTCTCTATACCCCCAGCCGTCGAGAATAATAAGGATGACTTGCTTAAACTGTGGCATTGTTATATTATTATATCTTAATTTCAGTTTTATATGCATTGAGAAAATTCTAAAGGAGGCTCAGGATGGGGGATACAAAGGTAGTTCAGCAGCTAGTGGATTTGCAATTGGCAGAGTATGCGGAAAGCACACTTGGTCATGTGGATCTAAGCCTGGAAGCCTTAGCCACATACCAAGAGCCTAACTCGGTAGTTGATCTTGGTTGCGGCACAGGGCAAGTCGGTAGGGCCGCGCAAATGATGGGGACTGATTGTATAGTTTCGATCTACGCGGGTCAAGTCACGCCATCACCAGATACACCAAATCTCAGGCAAATGAACGCTCTGGTGAATATTGATTTGCCAAGCGAGTCGGTGAGGTTGCTGTTTTCTCGCAACGGACCGCACCTGTGGTGCTTCAATGAAGAACAGGCGCGGAGATTGTTTCAGGAAATCAACCGGATAATTACTTCGGATGGTGAAGCAAGATTCCACTGTCCGTGGTTTGGATTCGTGCAATTGCGAATCGCTGAATCGCTGAAAGCTGGCGAACATAAACAACGGTTGCAAGGAGTTTGGCGGCAACTGGGTAAGCATCCAACGGATTGGCGGGCAGCCTTGAATGCTATGAACATGACAGAGAAAAAGCTCGAACGAGCTTATCCGTATCTGCGGCAAGCTCGGGACGAATCGACTCGACTTCTCAGAGAGTGGGGCTATGATATCGAGTTGGTTCAGCACAGGAAATCCCCAACTGATGATAAAGCTGACTACTGGTGTCTGCAAAAGACCCAGTAATCAAAGAAAATACGCGACCTCTAGGGGCCGCGTATTTTTCCATTTTAGAACCGGAAAATATTGCGGCCGGGGAAATGCGCGCGGTTGCCGAGTTCTTCTTCGATGCGAAGTAATTGATTATATTTGGCCATGCGCTCACTGCGGGACAAGGAGCCGGTTTTGATTTGCCCGGTGCCGAGGCCGACCGCGAGATCCGCGATTGTGGTATCCTCGGTTTCGCCGGAGCGGTGCGAGATGATGGTTGAAAAATTATTTTTATGAGCGTGGTCCACAGTATCGATGGTTTCCGAGAGCGTGCCGATCTGGTTAAGTTTTATCAAAATTGAGTTCGCGGATTGTTCATCTATACCTCTTTGCAGATGTGTCTTGTTGGTAACAAACAAATCATCGCCCACGATCTGCAGTCGAGCTCCTAGTTTTTTTGTGAAGAGTTTATAGCCATCCCAATCATCTTCCGCGAGTCCGTCCTCTATGGAAACAATTGGGTATTTATCAAGCCATGAGCCATAGAGATCGATAAGCTCTTTGTTGGTATAAACTTTATTTTCGCTGGCGAGTCGGTATTGTCCGTCCTGATAAAATTCGCTCGCGGCCGCGTCAATAGCAAGGACAATATCTTTACCAGGAGTATAGCCAGCATTGATTATTGCTTCAATAATCAATTTAATAGCCTCCTCATTTGCATTTAATGGCACGTCAAACCCGCCCTCGTCTCCCACGCCTGTCGGGTGTCCCATTTGCGAAAGGATTTTTTTAAGATGATGAAAGGTTTCCGCACCCCAGCGCAAAGCCTCCCGGAAGCTGGACGCGCCCACAGGCATGATCATAAATTCCTGCAGGTCAGTTGAGCGCTCGGCATGCCGGCCGCCGTTGAGCACATTCATCATGGGCACAGGCAGAACAAGCTTTTCATTCTGACTCAGATTTGCGAAATATTTATACAAATTGAGACCTTGCGACTGCGCCGCGGCTTTGGCAAACGCCAGGGACACGCCAAGAATCGCATTGGCGCCCAAGGTAGATTTGTTTTTTGAATTATCTAAAGCGATGAGCGTATCATCCAGACTTCGCTGATTAAAATCCCTGCCAATTATCGCCTGCCGGATAGTTGAATTGACATTGTTAACTGCAGTCTCAACGCCGCGGCCCAGATAACGTACGCCCCCATCGCGAAGATCGTGCGCTTCGTGCGTGCCAGTGGAAGCGCCGCTCGGCACAGCCGCTCGGCCAAAAGCGCCATCTTCCAAAAGCAAATCAACCTCGACAGTCGGATGTCCGCGGGAATCAAGGATTTCCCTGGCTAAAATGTTTTTGATTTGCGTCATTTTTCCAATATAGTATACTTCACCTTTAGGAAAATTTCACGTGCAAATTGGAGGAAAAATGGAACAAGCTGAACAGCCGCAATGGATATATAGTAAGCCCACTCAGTGTCCGCAATGTCGTCTTGTTGTGGAAATGGTTCATGAACTGGACACTGATCCGGTTAATGGATCTTGGCAATGTCCGAAATGCGGTCACGGAATTCGGTTTAGCCACAGGACGATTGAGGTCGCTGGCAAACCTACCATACCCAGAACAGAAAGGTCTTACAGAAACGGCACTATGGACGTCATTTGAGAGGAGGTTATGTGTACAAGAAACCACCGCCGCGATGTATTTATAGTGTGCGGACAATGTGCCTGCACTGCCATCTGACCGTGCGGATGGTCCACGAATTGGACGCGGATCCAGAAACCGGATCGTGGAAGTGTCTGCGTTGCGGGCATGTATATCCTTTTCGGCATTGGAAGATAAGAAAAGAGTATCCGCAACCGTCCAACGAAAATGGATAATTGGGGAGCGAGTCGTCAGTATGACGGCCGCTCCTCTTTTTTGTATCAATCTATAAAAATATGTAATTGCTTGGCAGATGGAGAGTCATAGTTATCATGAGCCTTAAAATATCAAAAATTTTCTTTCGGATTTGGGCGACTATCCAGATTATTACTAGCCTTTTATTGGGGCCTACTTTTAATCTTATGCCAGTAAAAGCTGTTGCTGATGAAGGATGGGCACTGCTTTCTTTAATCAATGATTATCGTGCGCAAAACGGACTAGCCTCATTGCAAGTCTCGCAGGCTTTGACAGCCTCAGCCCAATGGATGAGCACTGACATGGTTGAGAAAAATTATATGAGTCATACGGACAGTCTCGGGCGAAGCGCTATCCAGCGCATGGCCGCATTTGGCTATGGTTATCAGACATGGCGAGGCGAAAATATCACAGGTGGCAGTACTGCTCAAAAAGCATTTGACTGGTGGAAAAACGCCTGCGATCCGAACTCCAGCGGGACGTGTACTTACGCTCACCGCAAGAACATGCTCAGTCCGAATTATAAAGTCATCGGTATCGGCAAGGTCGGTACGCGCTGGACTACGGATTTCGGCGGTGTAGTAGATGCGACAACAACCAATCCCAATCCGCCCACAGTGCATTTGCCTGGCGCGCTGGTATTGGACAACGGCACGGTATGGCGCATCAATGACCAGGGCACCGGGCGTGAAGGTGTAGATTCGCTGATAAAGTTTCAATCACACCGTTTTCAATTTTCCAATGTGGTACCGGCAAATTCCGCAGACATGGCCTTGCCGGATATGGGGCTCCTGAGTTGGGGACACGGCGTGCTTTTTAATCACAACGGTACGATTTACCAGATCGCAGGCGCAAAGCACGGTTTTACCTCAGCGCAAGTTTTTTTGGGACTGGGGTTTAGTTTTAAAAACGTCATCACAGCAGATCTTTCTGGCGTGCCCGTGGGACCAGTAATCGACAGCGCGGCCATGAGGCATTTAGAAGGGACTTTTGTTCTTGATAATACCGGCACGGTTTGGATCCTGACTGCTTCCGGAAGGAAGGGGATAACCACCCCCCCAAGCGTTGTTCTCGCGTGGCGCTCAGTTCAAGGATGTTGTCCTGGCCAATATCCCAGATATGCAATTGCCTGTTGAAGGACTCGCGCAATAAAGTTTAAATGTTTAATACTTAACAAAAATCCTGACAAGTCGGGATTTTTTTTGGTCTTTTGTCTAGTCCCAAGCTAGAAAGCATAAAGCTAGAATGAAGAGAAATTATTAAAGTTGGAAGGGAGGCGCGTTTATTATGGCATATGTTACAGAAGAAAGAACCATAGTTCCCCTGGCTTATCATTCGCCAGCGATAACCATGCTTCGCAGAGTCGTTTATTTTGTCCTGAATGTGGTTGAGCTATTGCTAGCGCTGCGGCTGCTATTCCGGGCATTCGCAGCAAATCCAGCCGCGGGGTTTATCCAGTTTGTTTACAGCCTGACTGATCCGTTGGTGCGCCCATTTTTTGGAATATTTGCTAACGCGCGATCAGGCAACATGACGATCGAATGGGCCACGATTATGGCAATGATTGTTTACGCGATGGTCGCGGCATTGTTCCTGCAGTTGGTTCGAGTCTTAACTCCACCGAGAGGAGGTGTTTGAAACACATGGCAACAATAGTTAACAATCCGGACCGTAGCTATGAAGATTTTGAAGGTGTTGGATTTTTGATCGGCATCCTTGTCGTGATTTTGCTCGGCGTGCTGTTTTTCGCGTACACCCTGCCTTCGCTTCGCAACAACGGCAGTGGCACTAACATTAATGTTCCGGATCGGATCAATGTTGATGTTAATAGATAAGACCCTGTCTGAAAACTTCAGATTTGGCTAAAATGTCAGGATTCTGGCTGCAAACTCTTCAAAAAGCTCACCGATGCTATAGCATCGCTTCCGCTTTTTTCAAAGTTTTCCCTCAAAATCCCGAACATTTTATCTCAAAAGCAAGCTTTTCAGACAGGCTCTGAGAATTAAGAATCATCAAGAGGGGATGAAGTAAATTATGAATCCCGTGATACAATTTTTGAGCTATATGCGGGATTATGACTTCTTCACGAACAGGTTTTGATTTAGTTTCACTAACAATTAATAAATGAAAGGACAACTTTTTTTCTCCGACCGCGGTTGGAGAATTCTCAAAGTTGATATACGGGATGAATGTAGTAGTTTGGATCATCTTTGGCGCTCTCGCCGGCTGGATCGCTTCCATAATCATGAAAACCAACTCCGGACAGGGCCTCTTTATGGACGTGATACTTGGAGTTCTGGGGGCGCTTTTGGGTGGCTTTATTATGAATTTTTTCGGCCAGTCGGGCGTTACCGGGTTTAATCTCTATAGTTTATTGGTGGCAGTGCTGGGAGCAATCGTGCTGATTTACATGGGCAGACTGTTTCAGAGAGGCGGGACATACCGAGCATAGAGAACGAGTAACCATTGACAAGTGACAAATAACAAGAGAGCGAAAGCTCTTTTGTTATAATTATATTGTAAACCCCGTAGAAATATCAGGTGTTTCTGCGGCTGCGTATGATTAACCATTTATATCTAACTTATGAAGAAGATAATTCTGATTTTAATATTGGCCGGGGCCGTGCTTTTTCTTATTGTTATTAGGATTAACCGGCAATCTCAAAATAACTCGGCCCCAGCACCAATGTCAGCGGATGGCAGCAGATCAGATAAGGAACCGCAAATCGAAATTATCGCGACTGGTCTGAAAATCCCCTGGGATGTGGATTTTTTGCCAACAGGAGAAATTTTAGTCACCGAACGGCCGGGCAATTTACTAATCATCGGCCAAGACAAAAAAATTATCAAAGTAGACGGGGTGCGCCATGTGGGCGAGGGTGGGCTGTTGGGCATCGCGGTTCATCCGGAATTTGATAGGTACAAGTGGATTTATCTTTATCTTACTTCGCAGACCGGCAGCAAAATTACAAACCGGGTCGAGCGTTATGTGTTCGCGGGAAATTCCTTATCCGAAAGAAAAGTTATTATCGAGGGAATCGCCGGCAGTTCTGTGCATGACGGCGGACAGCTGGCTTTCGGGCCCGATGAAATGCTTTACATTTCCACAGGTGATGCGAATATCCAAAATCTGGCGCAGGATAAAAACTCTCTCAACGGGAAAATTTTGCGCCTGCATGACGATGGTTCTGTCCCGGATGACAATCCTTTTGGAAACG
>MFEK01000010.1:0-14495 GCA_001779925.1 Candidatus Doudnabacteria bacterium RIFCSPHIGHO2_01_FULL_46_14 | reverse complement strand
TGAATCTGATTGAGAAGGGGAAGAACTACGGCTGGCCTGTCATCCGCGGGCAGGAGGCTAAGGCCGGGATGGAAAAACCGGTCATTGAATCAGGAAGGAATGAAACTTGGGCGCCATCTGGGCTGGCGTTTTTTGCAGGGCGGCTCTATTTCGCGGGATTGAAAGGAGAAACCCTGTATGCATTCAATCCCGGCAATGCGGAATTGAAAAAATATTTTGCAGGCCAATATGGCCGCCTTCGGGCAGTGAAGACATGGCTGGGCGGGCTCTATTTTACAACATCTAACACTGACGGGCGTGGCAATCCCACAGGTGGGGATGATAAATTGATACTCATTCGAGACAGTGGTATATTGAAATAAGCCCCGTTAGAAATGTATAGTGTTTCAACGACAGAGTATAATTAACTATTTATTTCTAACGGGGTAAACATAAATAGAAGAAAGGGGGTGAACAAGATTTGAAAAAATTTTTAGCAAGCCTGACAGCGATGACCTTTGTAATCGGCACGCTGGCTGTTTTACCGGCCGCTGCCCAGGATACCGCAACTACTGCCACGGCAGAAACCGAGTCAACAGTAACCAAGGATTTTAATGGTAGAGAAAAAACCGCTCGCGCCGAGATTGAAGCAAAGATAAAGACCCTGCGCGAGGAACTCCAGACCAAACTGAAGACCCTGCGCGAGGAGCGCAAAGCCAAGCTCCAGCAGGTGCGGGATAATCTGAAAAAAGCCCGCGAGGAGGCCCGCGCTAAAGCGAAAGCGGAAAAAGACCGCATCAAGCAGGAAGCGCAAAAAAAACGCGATGAATTGAAAACCCAGACCAAACAGAAGAAGCAGGATATAAAGACGGAAGCGAAAACGAACAGGCAAGAGCTCAAACAGGAAAAAAGACCCAATAAATATGGGGAAACCCTCTGATCTCGGTCAGAGGGTTTTTTGAGTATCCCCCCAGTATGCTATTATTAAAATGGAATAATTAATTTTTAAACAAATGCTTACTGGAGATCTTAGCAGGCAGAGGCTGGTTTCTTTTTTTCTTCGCATTGGCCTGGCCGTGGTGTTTATTTACGCGGCGATC
Organism: Candidatus Doudnabacteria bacterium RIFCSPHIGHO2_01_FULL_46_14; assembly: GCA_001779925.1. Taxonomy (GTDB): domain Bacteria; phylum Patescibacteriota; class Doudnabacteria; order UBA920; family 2-01-FULL-46-14; genus 2-01-FULL-46-14. Next base: position 13,416 of record MFEK01000010.1, on the reverse strand, counting down.
GCTTCTTTCATGGATCCTGATACATGGGCGAGTTTTATCCCATCGTTCATGGACCGGATGATCCCTCTCAAAGCTCTGCTCATGATTTTTTCTGTTTATGAATTGGTTTTGGCAGCATTGCTGCTGTGGGATCGGTATGTTTTTACTACTGCGATTTTGTCGGCTTTGACCATGCTCGGGATTGTCATAATGAACGCGCCGGGTATGGATGTAGTGTTTCGCGATGTGGCGATAATGTTTATGGCCCTGGCCCTGGCCGCTCTCAAAAAATGACCTTTGTTACGACGTTTTTAGTGCTCGCGGTTTTCGGCATCATTGACGCAGGGTATCTTTACTACGAACACCGCAATGAAAACAAATCTCTTATCTGCCCGCTTGACCATGACTGCGCCGCTGTGACAGAATCGAAATGGTCCACTATTTTCGGGGTGCGCAACGAACTTTTGGGACTGTTGTTTTACGCCGGGGTATTTCTGTTTGCTTTGTCGCCGATAGTTTTAAATACCGATTCCGGACTCGTAAAATCTCTATTAATGCTGGCAACCACCGGCGGTTTAATTTTTTCCATATTTCTTACGGCAGTGCAGTTTGTTTCCATAAAAGATTATTGTTTTTATTGTCTCATTTCCGCGGCCATTACTATGTTTTTGTTTATAAATAGCTTTTTTCTAAATTATGGATGAAAATATTTCCCGCGGCGAACAAGAACGGTTAAATCGTTTAAAAGCCATGCGTTCGCGCCGGATAAAAACGGCTTTAGTTTGGTTTATGATAGTGACCGTGATTGCAGGAGCGGTTTACGCCCTGGTGGTTTGGTCTAAATCTATGTCGAAAAACAAACCGGGAGAGGCGGTACCGGAGATGGCGAGCCGTGATCACATTCCGCCAGAATCTCCCCGGCCGGAGTATAATACTAATCCGCCGACCTCGGGAAACCACTATGCCCAGCCGGCCAATTGGGGAATATATGCAGAAGCTTTGCCAGACGAACAGCTTGTCCATAACCTGGAGCACGGCGGGATTTGGATTTCTTACCGCGATCCCGGGAATGTGGAATTGGTCGAGCAATTAAAGAATATTGCAGATGATTATTCCTTAAAGGTTATCATGACGGCGCGGCCGCAAAATGATTCAGCGATTGCTGTGGCGGCCTGGGGCAGGCTGCTCAAGCTTGAAAATTTCGACGAACCGCAAATTCGCGGTTTCATCGGCGCGTTCATAAACCGCGGCCCCGAACAAGTACCGTACTAAAATTTGACGAGTGTTGCATTTTTTGCCCGGTTGTGCTATAATATATGTGTTAAGTAGGTTCTATATTGAAACAAAATTAAAACTAAATAAATGAAAACAAGACTTTTTGCTGTTTTTTTTGCGGTATTTGTTATGTCTTTTTTCGTATTACCAACTGCGAGCGCGCAGGATCAGGATGAGGCAGCCTCGGATATTGAGATATCAGCCTCAGATTTGGGGGTAAAAGAACAACACCTTCTGCCTGATTCGCGGTTTTACGGATTCAAAGAAGCCTGGCGCGGTGTGAAAAAAGCTTTTACTTTTTCCGCGGAAGGCAAGGCCAAAAAAGAACTGCAGTATGCTTCGGAAAAACTGCTTGAAGCGGAAAAATTGGCTGACAAAAATATGGATGAAGGCAAAAAGACAGAAGCCTTGGCAGAAGCCATGACTGGGTACGAAGAGCAGATGGAAGCATTCAAGACCAGAACGGAAAAGCTCCAGGATAACTCGGATCAAAGCGTAAAGGATATGAAAAAAAAGTCCGTGCAGTTTCATCTCAAGCAAAGCGTGGTTTTAGATAAATTGGAAGGCAAAGTCCCAGAACAGGCGTTTGTAAAAATCAAGGAAGCTAGGGAAAGAGCATCTGCGCATTTTGCAGAGTCTGCGAGCAAATTTACGAGCGCAGAAGAACTGCCGGCGTTTCTTTCGGAGAGTCTGGCCTCCAGCGAGGGCTCGGATTTCAAAGACATAAGAGGTTTGGAATTTCTGAAAGGGCTTGAAGAGCAATCGTCGGAGAGCGGTCGCGGGGTCATGAGAATGGCGCGCGAGCATTTGCGGGAAAATTTTGAAAAGAAGATCGGAGAGATTCCCGAAGAGGTTCGCGCCAAGAAAATGCAGGAGTACGTGAAAAATATGCCAGGTAATGAAACAGGGCGAATGGCTATTTTGGACGAAATCCGGTTGAACGGGAAATTGCCTGATGATGTAATGAAGGAGATGGAGCAGATGAAATCGAAAATGGCTGAGCGGTTTAACGAGAAAGTCAAAAATTTTCAATCCGCTGAAGCCAAAGGTTTGCTTTTTCATGATCTTGAGGAAGGGGATCTGGACGATGTCCGGATTTTGGATGATTTGAGAGCAAGCAGCATTGATGAAAACGTCAGGGAAGAAATCGCGAATCATCATAAGGACAGTTTGGTAAAATTCCGCGAGAAATTTACTGATGCCGGCGGACAAGATGTGGCGAATCGCGCTGAGAAGCTTTTTGAACAGGTCAGAAACAACCCCGACCCGAAAACTTTTCGTCTTTTGGAAGAGTTAAAAGGCGAGCTGACTGACGAGCAAAAAGAATTTGTGGCCCAAATCGAGCAGCAGGGCAGGGACGAGATAAAAGATAGATTTGAACACGAAAAAGAAAAATATTTTGATCGGATACATACGGCGAATCCTGAGGATTTTGCGTTTTATGAAGATTTCCAGGGCAGTTTTGAGGATAAAGATTTTCGCCAGGAGTTTGAAAAAGCCATCGAGGGCTCTGCCGAGGCTTTTCAGGATAAAATACAAAGCTTTGAGCGGGTGGAAGACGTAGAAAAGTACCGTGAACATATTCGCAAAGATTCGCCGGAAGCAAATCGGACTTTGCAGCGGGAGATTCCGAATTTTGAAAAGATTTTTGAACAGCACAACATGGATCTGCGAGAAAAGGATTTGAACACGATTTGCGCGCGGGACGGTGGAAAATGGACGGGAAATCACTGTCAATTTGAACGCCCGCCTCAAGGCGAATCCGGCACTGACAACATGGAGCGGGTTTGTAAGGAAAAAGGCGGTATTTGGAACGGCCGATATTGCCAGTCTAAAGACAAGGCAGACCTGCCGGATCCGGAGCGAGATGCTAAATATAAATGCGACAGGCTGGGGGGCGTTTGGAACGGCCGCGAGTGCATAAGCGATAAGCAATCCAGTCCGGAAGCCATCAGGGATTATGAAGGCGATCTGAGAGCCGAATGCTCCAAAAAGGGCGGAGTATGGACCGGAAATTACTGTAAAATGGGCGGAGAAAATCTTGACGGCACGCGTTCAGAGGAATCTATGCCGATGCAGAACAATTTTGAACAAAAATTCCAGGCTGAAATCCAAGGTCAGCCGCGCGAATTTGACAGCGCTGTCCGCGGCGCGGCGATTCAGGGTACGCTTCTTGAAGCGGCTGATGTACTAAGTCTATTAATGACTCTTTTTTAAAATGGACAAACCACTTGTTGTTGTAACAAGGAAAATCCCCGAGGCGGGGCTGAAATTGCTTGAGGAAAAATTTCAGGTGAAGGTCTATGCTCGCGATGGGTCCATGAAGCCGGAGGAACTAAAAAAATTCGTCAAAGGCGCGCAGGCGATTTTGGCGCTTCTCAATGACAAGGTTGACGAGAGTATTTTGGCGGCGGCCGGATTGCAGCTCAAGATCGTGGCCAACTACGCGGTCGGTTATGACAATATTGATCTTGCGGCCGCGAAAAAGCGCAAAATAATAATTACTAATACACCCGGAGTTCTCACGGAAGCAGTCGCGGAGCATTCCATTGCCCTGATGATGGCTGCGGCGCGCAGAGTGGTCGAGTCAGACAAATTTACGAGAGCCGGCCGATATGAAGGCTGGGAGCCGGAACTGCTACTCGGCTACGAACTGCAAGGCAAAACCTTGGGTATCATGGGCCTTGGGCGAATCGGCGGCCGGGTCGCGGAAATCGCGGCCAAAGGGTTTGGCATGAAAATAATCTACTATGATAACGGCAACAGTAATAAAGAGATGAATACAGCACTTGGTGCAGAAGCAGTTTCCGTGCGAAAGCTTTTGACCGCGTCAGATTTTATTTCCATTCACGTGCCTTTGACTGCCCAGACAAAACACCTCATTGGGAAACGCGAGTTTGAGAGCATGAATAAAAACGCCATCCTTGTGAACACTTCGCGCGGACCAGTGATTGATGAAAAGGCCTTGGCTTTCGCGCTTGCAAAAAAAATCATTGCGGGAGCAGGCATTGATGTATTTGAGTTTGAACCAAAGATTACCAGGGAATTATTGAAACTGGAAAATCTGGTGATGACCCCGCATACTGCGTCGGCAACTGTTGAGGCAAGAAACGCAATGGCCGAGCTAGCTGCCAAAAACATTATTGCAGTTCTTGGTGGCAGGGCGCCGCTTACCCCGGTAAAGTAGTTTCGGTTTTGTTATTTATGCACAAAAAAATCCTTTAAAATAGGATTTTTTTGAGTTGACAGATGAGGCATGCCCTGGTAGATTAACCCTGTCCTTTTTCAATGATAAATCGCTTATTTAAGGGAAGTCCTGTGAGCTGAAGCTCAACTGGTAACCCGTAATTGATGACTTAATAATTTCTGTTATTTGTCATTGATTATAAGTTATTAATTGAATCGCTTCGTGATTCAGGCACTGTGCCGCAACTGTAAAGTCCATCGTAGTCCCGATTTGTCGGGACGAAGTAGGAACGAGTCAGATCGCTTAAAAAGCTCAGGACTCCCGAGCAGGATAGAAAGTTTTTTTATTCACCTCGGAGAGAGGTGTTTTTTCATTCGCAACCGCGTATGCAGTGGTTGCGAATGACCCGCCGTAGCCTCGCGCGAAGGCTGGGTAATCTAAATAGTAATTTAATTTCAGTGAGCGAAATAATCAGTCCGCAAATGGATGAATTGGATGAAGAGTACGGATACCAGCCTGAAGCCGGTGGTTTTTGGGGTGGAGGAATTTCCGAACAATTTCCGGAGAGTGTTGATCCGTTTGCCCAGCTAGGTGTTGATGGACGGTTTGGGAATCGGATCGAAAACGGAGACGGCAAATTCGCTCATAACTCCATTGATGGAGTTGCAGACGCAGCCGGCGTGAATGTCCGGGAATGGAATAAAGTCGCAGAATCTTCCGGCGGGGATATTTTGCAAAAAGAAAGCCAAGGCCGTGAATGGTTATACAAAGATGAAAGCGGGGAGAGGGCTTCTGTTACTGGTTCGCAAGCAATCGGAGAGCGTCACCAAGAAATCCTCGATAGTTTGTACAATGTAGGTTTCTCCATATCTGAATATCAAAAGTCCGATTCTGATATTTTAGTCAAGGAGATTTATTTTGCCGACGAGAAAGGAAATATTTCTTACCAGGTTTTTGAGAAACAAGCGGGTGATAGGGAACAGAACGTACTGATTGATGATGGTGATGGACTGGAAGACACGGTTGACCCAACGGCTACCGGCCGGCTGTCAGACGCTGAAAATTCCCCAGCTCCAGGTTTGCAGGAAATTACCGCCTCTGTCAGCGCGGAGAAATCCGCTCTTCAGGGGGAAGGTCTCGGGCAGGATTCGGAATCCGTTGAATCTCAAATGCTCGCTTCAGAAATTAAAACATTGGACGGAACTGACGCTCCAGATTTGGACATCGCTCCGACGCCGGCAGGCTTTGCCGAGGATCTCCGCGCAGTCGCAGATGAGGAGGAAAACGCAAGGCCATTAGTTTTAGAAGAGAGTCTGGAACAGACAGCCGCGCGCGCAGTTGATTTACCGGAAACGATTGATCTAAAAGAAAGCCCGCAACCAGCGGTTGAGCTGCAGCCACAGCCGCAAAATCAAGAAAGTGCCCCAGAGGAATTTGAAAATTTTGATGATGTGGATATGGATCTCCGGCCAGTGCCCGTAGTAGAGGTAACAGACGCGCCACGGACAGTTGTTAACGCCGCGGAATCTCAAGAACGATTGTTTGTGGATGCAAGAGGTTATGAAGTCCCTGTCGCGGAGGCGGTGAAGCCAGGTGAAAGCAATGCCCCAGATATATTTGAGCTAACACGAACCGAGGACATGCGCGATGTAATCATGCCATATTTAGAGGAAAGGGATCGCCATCTGGACATTTCGTTTTCGCCTGAGGCCTCAAACGGCGTAACTACTATCGAAGAACCAACAATGGCAGATATCAGAGACGCGCTAGATCGGTATAAGGAAGATGTAAGGAATGAACAGTTGTACGGTGGTTTAACTGAAAGCGCTTTTGAAGCGAAAAAGCGCGCTATCGATTTGGAAAAAGAGGAGCAAGAAGAACAGCAACGGCAGCAGCAGGAACAAAACCGCAGGATAGAACAGCGGCGGATATTCCTGGAAGATGAAGAAGAGGAGGAAATAAACCAAGCGCTTCGAGCAATGAAGGCCTCGGCTGGCGAGGCAATATCAAATACCGGCGACAAAGAAATTAGAGATCGAGGGAATGATCGTTTAAATACAGTTCAGGAAATCCGGCAAACAGCATCGCGTTCGTTTCAGACTGAAAATTCCCGTACTCATTTTGCAGTAGAAAATATTCGAACAGCGGAGATCCAGCAAACCGAGGAAGATCGAGAAGCTCAATCTAGAGCAGAAGTCCTATTCATAGAGAGAACAACGGGCATCTCAATAGCCAGAACTGCAGAAACCGAGGAAACTCAAAAAGAGCAGGCCACTGAGCCTGAACTTGAGAGGGCGCAAAGAATAGCCCAGAATTCATCTGTCCAGATTCGGCTCGTGACAAATACAAATCAGAGAGATGAAGCCGCCACAGCTTCGGTTTCGGAAACGAAGTCTCCTGAGATGAGAGCGATTGAAGCCGAAGCAGGGATAAAGCTCGTTTTCGAACAACAAAAGGAAGCAGAGCCGCAGGACCGCCCCGCTGAATTATTTGTCAGGGAAGCGCAGACTGCCCGCAGTGTGGCGCCGGTTACACCGCTTGATGACACCGGCACTGAGCCTGAATATCTGACTGGTGATTCAGCATTAGAATTGGCCGCATAGACTTAAGAAATTATCTAACGCACGTAAATGCTTACCGGGTTTAATAAAATTTCATACTACGACCTGAGGCACGAAAACAAGCGTGGCACTCTCCCGGATATTGTCGGGCGAAAGCCGGAACATGACCGGCTCGATCGCATTGTCGACCGCCAGATGCAGAACAACTGCCTCATTGTCGGGCCCGGCGGCATTGGCAAAACCGCGCTGTTTCGTGGTTGGGCGAAAAATTTCGTCCGGCTTCATGATGCACCTCTCCTCATAGAACTCAGCGTCGAAGATTTTCACAGCCTAGCCAAACCAACTCCGGTGGTCATGGAAAAATATGAAGAAGCGCTCGCTGCCATTCCTCCATCAGTTTTATTTATTGATGATTTTGGTACATTGGTTTTCAACCGTACCATGCTATTGCAAAATTTATTTATTTTGCTAGAACCGCTCTTGGTATCGCCGCTGGTCAGAGTAGTGCTGACCCTGGCACCCGCTGAGCTTGATTGGATCCTGCAAACTGAGCCGGGGTTGAAAAAATGGTTTGAGATTATGACCTTAAAAAATCAGTCGCTGGAGGAGCAGGCAGAAATCCTGGAGCTGACAGCGCGAAAGATCCAGACCGCAGAACGGGTGGAAGCTCCTACGCCCATTTTGCGGCTCATCTGCGAGCTCTCGGAAAAATTTTCCAAGCTGGGACAGTCGCCGCGCGCCAATATCAATGTTTTGGATGAGAGTTTAGCCATAGCCAGAAGCACAGGCGCAAAAGTTTTGCAGGAAGAACAGGTTTACCGGGTAGTCGCTGACAAAACAGGCATTCCGTTTTCCCAGCTTATGGCCAGCGAACGCAGCCTGCTGCAAAATCTGGAAAAAGATTTGAACACGGTTGTCATTGGCCAGACCAAACCGATCCGCACTGTGGCGCAAACTATTCAGCGCGCCAAACTTGGTCTCAAAAACTCGCGCCGCCCGCTCGGCTCTTTCCTGTTTTTGGGTCCGTCCGGTGTGGGCAAAACCGAAACTTGCCGCCAGCTCGCAGAAAAAGTTTTTGGCCGCAAGGAAACATTTGTGCGTTTGGATATGTCCGAGTTCGGCCAGGAGCACACGGTCCAGCGGCTACTGGGCGCTCCGCCCGGGTACATTGGCTATGAAACCGGTGGCTATCTGACCAACGCGGTGCGTGATGAGCCGCATAGCCTTGTCCTTCTTGATGAAATTGAGAAAGCCCATCCCAAGGCCTTCGATGTTTTTTTGCAGGTGCTGGAAGATGGACGTCTGACCTCAGGCCAGGGGGAAACAGTAGATTTTACCCAGAGCATTTTGGCGGCAACCTCCAACGCCGCAGTTCCGGAAATTCTTGCCGGCTGGCAGAATGACGAGGACATTTTCAGTCCCGATTTTTTGCGCGTCAAGATCATGCCCGTGCTGTTCAAGATTTTTCGTCCGGAGTTTTTGAACCGTTTTGACTCGATTATCATCTACCGGCCGCTTGATGCTGACGACCTACTCACTATCGCCCAGCTGGAGATAAAAAAGGTTGAACAGCGGACCGCGAAATATAATATTAAATTCCAGATTGATCCGGATGTGTTGCGCAAAAAAGTCATGACCCTTGATGACCCGCGGTTCGGCGCGCGCCCTGTGAAGCGGTTCATTGAAGAAACATGCGAGACTCTGGTTGCTAAAGCCTTACTTAAATAGTTATATGATCAAAAAATCGGAAATTCTAAAATCGAGTGAAAAGGCCGCTGAAAGAAAAACGGAATTCCAGCCGTGGGAAAGCGAGCTGACCATTAAGGCCGTGGACCAGATTTGCAAGGCGCGTCTGGCGGCTTTGGAAAAAATCCGTCCGGCGATTTCCCTGGCTTACTATAATCGGCTGAGTGAAAAACTCGATAGTGAAAAACGTCAGTTTCAAGCGCTTCTGAATATTGATGATGCGCGAAAACAGTTTTTGGCGCAATACTCGCTGGTTCTTAACCCCAGTTATTTTGAACAAAAATTATGGAAAATATAATCATCGGTAAAAATGAATACCGGGGCAAAACCACGCAGATCCCTTATCAGGCCGCAGATCGGTTTCGGCACATGTACATGGTTGGCAAAACCGGGGTCGGAAAATCCACGGTTTTTCAGAACATGGCCCTGCAAGACATCATCAACAACAACGGCATTTGTTTTATTGATCCGCACGGCGAATCTATTGACTGGCTCTTGGCGCGTATTCCGAAAAACCGCCTTGAAGACGTGATTCTATTTGACCCTTCGGATACTGAGCATCCGCTGGGGCTCAATCTTCTCGAGGCCAAAGACCCGCGCGAGCAGGATTTTCTGGTGGCGGAATGTATTGAGATTTTTTATCAGCTGTTTGATCCGGAACGTACCGGCATGATCGGGCCGCAGTTTGAGCACTGGCTGAGAAACGCGGCTATGACTGTGATGGCCGGGCCGGAAGGGGGGAGCATCATTGAAATTTCCAAGCTGTTCATGGACCGGCGGTTTGAACTTTCCAAACGCAAATATCTCAAAGAGCCGATGGTGTTGGAGTTTTGGACCAAGCAAATGGCGCGCACCTCAGATTTTCATAAATCGGAAATGCTTAACTATTTTGTTTCCAAATTCGGTCATTTCATGAACAACACGATCATGCGCAACATCCTCGGCCAGCATCATTCGAGCTTTAATTTCGAACAAGTCCTTGCACATGACAAGATTTTGCTCGTCAATTTATCAAAAGGCAAGATTGGAGATTTGAACGCGCGCATGCTGGGCATGATCGTGATTGCCAAACTCGAGGCCGCTATTCTAAAGCGGGCATTTCTCGAGCCGGGTAAACGCCTGCCATTCTATTTGTATGTGGACGAGTTTCAAAATCTGATTACAGACAGTTTTCTTTCCATGCTTTCCGAATCGCGGAAATACGCACTCGGTATTCATCTCACCAACCAGTATTTTGCTCAGCTGCCACAGAAGCTCCAGGACGCGATCATCGGAAACGTCGGCACTATTTTGGGTTTTGAGGTTGGGGTTGATGACGCAGAGCGTTTGGCCCGCGAGTTCGAGCCGTTTAGCAAAGAAAGTTTTCTCAATCTACCGCGGTTCAATTTTCTCATCAAACTGATGATCGGAGGTAAAACCAGTAGAGCTTTTTCCGGCGTCAGCCTGCCGCCGCTCTCTTCTGCGGTTCCGGCCCAGGCCGGAAAGATCACCACTCTCTGCTCACTTGCTTACGGCTCGCCAAAACCACTCGTGGAAGAGCAAATCAAGCGTTATCTGCGCTGATATATGGTATAATATAAGAAAGCTCAAAGGCAGAAGATGGCCAAAAAAACAAACAGCAAAAATATTCGAAAATTAGTTTCTATATTTGCCTCAGCCGGTCTTGTATTCGGCAGTTTTATTTTCTTCTTTTCAGCGGCCCGGGCCGCAACTATAATTTTTCAGCAAGGAAGCGGGGGATACACAGGTGCGAGCGATGCTTATATAAATGAGTATAACCAGACATCAAGCTACGGATCGGCAGCAAATCTGGAATCTGCTGCGTACGATAACCAAAAACCTCTTTTTAAATTTGATCTCAGCGCCATCCCGGCAGGCTCTACGATAAGCAGTGCCACGTTTAGTGTCTATCTTGGCGTTGTTGGGGACAATGCCGGCGGTAATACTATCTCAGTATACCGGTTGTTGCAGGATTGGGCAGATACACAAACTACCTGGAATACATACCGCAGCGGCTCAAACTGGGTAACGGCCGGCATTGGCAGCGGTACAGACAGAGATAGTTCTGCGAGTGCTATTGTGGCGGTCGGATATTTAACTCCAAGTGATGCTTCCCGATGGGTTGATTTCAGCGTGGCCTCTCAGGTGCAGTCTTGGATAAACGGCGTAAATCCGAATTATGGGTTTGTTTTGGCGGCAGGCAATGGCCCAGGCGGCCAGTATTATTCTTCCGAGTATGGGGATGTCAGCTTGCGTCCGAAGCTGGCCGTTACTTACACTTCAAACTCTTCGTCTCCGTCGCCCGCCCCGTCTCCGCCGCCTCCGGCAGACAACACGGCGCCGGTTATTTCGAATATTTCCTCCTCAGCAATCACTCAAAACAGCTCCACAATTTCTTGGAATACAGACGAGGGTTCAGATTCCCAAATAGACTATGGGACGACAATGGGTTATGGTTTGCAAACTTCTCTTAATACTTCTCTGGTCACCTCACATTTCCAATCAATTTCCGGATTGACAGACGGAACTGCCTACAACTATCGCGTTCGATCGCGCGATGCCTCCGGTAACCTAGCGATTTCTTCCAACAGTAGTTTTACTACCTCATCTGCGGTAGTTTCACCACCCCCCCCGCCACCTATGCCAGCCCCTGCCCCGCCGCCATCAGGGACAGCCTTTTATATTTCTCCAAGCGGCAACGACAACAATAATGGCTCTTCGGCTGCGCCCTGGGCAACTTTTTCCAAAGCTTGGTCTGTCTTGCAGCCTGGCCATACTTTGATCGTAAAAGATGGAATTTATGTCCAGGCAATAAAACCGTCTATTTCTGGAACGGCGGGTAACCCCATAATTATTAAAGCCGAAAATGACGGCCAGGCGGTTATTGACGGGCAGAATAGTCGGATCGGCATTGAGATCGATTCGCGCCAGTATCTGACGATTGAAGGATTTACCTCGATAAATCCAGGCGAAAGACCTGCGGTTATGCTGACGGCCCCAGACGGCAATTTTACCGCCAGCAATAATATTATCCTACGCCGCGTGAGCGCCAGAGGCGGTTCCAATTTGAACAACAGCGGCGGTGCCATCGCTGTTTCCCGAACCCGTGATTCCGTGCTGGAGGATGTCTGGGCTTATGGATACGGCCGTTATGCCATGGATATTTATGGCAGCTCGAATATCAAAGTTAGACGAGCCGTGATTCGATGGGACCGCTGGGACGGCACCAACTATAAACCCTGCGACCCAAAATACAATCTCGGAATTTATAACACCCATGATAGCATTTTTGAAAATATTTTGCTTATCGACGGCGGGACAGCGGCCTGCGGAGACCATGGCGCGCTTTATGTCCCGGGCAATGACAACGGCAACAGCGCGCCCTGGGCTGATTCTGATAATAATAAATTTTACGGAATGATCGCGTTTAATAACAAGGGGACAGGGCTTCAGGTAGAGGGAGGCTCCGGCGGGACAAATGACAACAATTCATTCCGCGATGTCGTATCGTGGGGCAATACTTACGGGATATCTGTGAACAGGGCAAACGGAACCTCTTTTAACCACGCTACCATAGGCAAGAACAGCAATGGAAGCTGGACTGGCACACAAACTTCTGTAACCAACAGTCTTATATATAATAATGTCGGTACCGGTTTGAATGGTGCAATTACTTCGAATTACAATAATGTCTTTGGGAATGGCTCCAACTATAGCGGCGTGTCTGCAGGAGCTCAGGATATTGCCCAAGACCCAAACCTTAAATATATTACGCGAATCGAAACGTCTGCTCCCGGCAAAGGTAGCGCCAATGATGGAGGTGATCGTGGGGCTGCAATTTTAAACCGGTATCAGGACGGAGTCCTGACATCTGCGCAGTTGTGGTCATGGCCGTACGAGACTCGAATAAAAACTGAGATGTGCGATAGCGCTTTTCTTAGTTCCATAGGACGGACAGGTTCTAATGCTGCGGCTTGGTGTTCCTATGGAAAATCTTTAACACAGTATATCTGGGAAGCCACGGGCAATATCACACCCTCAGATTTATTAGTCCCTTCTTCTCCTCCTCCAACCCCTCCTCCCGTTCCACAACCTTCTCCGAATCCAACCCCTCCCCCTGCCAACCGGCTCCCTTCCGGAGTGTTTGACGCCATCGATTCTTCCGGAACCTTTGTGGGTTGGAGTTACGATCCAGACTCTGTATCCCAATCCAACACAGTCCAAATCTTCATTGATGGTCCGGCAGGACAGGGGACTCTTGCCGCCTCTTCGGCCACCTCTGTTCTCAGGATAGACGTGAACTCTGCCTTTGGTATTTCCGGCAGTCACGGCTTTGAATTGTCTGTTCCTTCTTCCTTCCGCAACGGTCAGTCTCACTCGGCCTACATCTATAGCATTGACATCAACGATCCATCCAAATCTATTCTACTCACTGGATCCCCCAAGAGCTTTACCCTAGGATCTGCGGTCATTTCTCTTCCCCAGCCTCCCGCACCAGCTCCGGCTCCGACCGGGCCGACACCTCCTCCGTCTCCCTCTCCCCAGTCTCCGGTTCTCCCCTCCCGCCCTCACCCTTCCGGCACTCTCGTCAACCAAGACGGCACCATCTATGTCGTTCGCAACGGACAGCGTCTAGGGTTCAGAAATCCTCCTGAATATTTTAGCCAT
>MFEK01000009.1:5838-6751 GCA_001779925.1 Candidatus Doudnabacteria bacterium RIFCSPHIGHO2_01_FULL_46_14 | reverse complement strand
AAATTTTTGACGTGACAAGGATGATGTCGCCATCCATAATTTTCGGAAGATGACGGTCAAGCACCGCATAGAGATCATCCTGCGGCGCTTGCATGACGCGTGTTTTGATGGGGATGTATTTCATTCCGGGAGAAGTAGAAACTCTAGCTTTGAGCTGTAGCAGAGGGCATCGCATGGATGTCTGCTAGGTGGAGATCAGGAGGAGTTTTTCAAAGGCGATCGGCAATGCTTTTGTCCCATCCCGTCCGCCGCTGAAATGCCCTTTGTTGTGTTCAATGATGATTTCAGATCCGAGCGTGTCTCGGAAATCATCCTGATTGTCGAGCGGCACCCACGGATCATCGTCGGAAAAAATCGCGACGCTCTTTGGCAAATGCAATCTTACTTTTTCTAGGTCGATGGGCGTTCCAAACCAATGTGCATCTGTTTCCCGCACGTCAGGATCGTCTTCCAAGTTTGTCAGATGTTTGAAAAATCCCGCGACAAAAACCACACCGCCGACGTGCACTCCTTCCGGTAGCGTCTCTAAGTAACGGGCGATCGTCTGGCAGCCCATGCTGTGGCCTACGAAATATGTATTCTCATCGGCAGTGCCGACAACTTCTGCGAGCGCAGGAACCCATTTGTGAATCCTCGGGCTTCCAGCGTCGGGGAGTTGAGGCACGAAGACCTCGAACCCCATCTTTTCAAGCTTTTGTTTCAGCCATGGAAACCAGCCCTCTTCAGGATAGCCATCCCATCCGTGGATGATGAAGATTCTTTTGTCCATAATATATTTTCTAACAGAGTTATTCGTTACATGTATGAAAAAAAGCTGGAATTCGTCTGGTCTTATTAAGCCATGAAAATATATTTCAGCAGCGCCATCCGGATGAGTAGTCCGTAATGAGCCTGTTTGAAATAGACGGCCTTG
>MFEK01000009.1:0-5779 GCA_001779925.1 Candidatus Doudnabacteria bacterium RIFCSPHIGHO2_01_FULL_46_14 | reverse complement strand
CGATTGTGCTTTCATCCGCCGTACGAAGCCTGTATCTACCGTGTAACAGCCTTTGAATTTCCGGTATTCTTTCTCGCTTGCGAAGCGTTCTTTCTGTATCCGTGTCTGGTACACGACATCGACTTTGCGGATGACCGCGCTCAAGTTTTCCGTCTCTTCATACTCGATTGCGTGTTTTGTCAGATACTTTTTTATATCACTCCCGACTTTGAGAGCTTTCGGCGAGACGAAATATATTTTTATGCGATCGTATTTTCCCAAGAGATACGCCAGAGAACGGATGGTCCGACCGTGTTTGAGGTCGCCGACCAGAGCAATGGTAATCCCGTCTATTTTCCCGAGCTCTCTCGCTATCGTGTAGAGATCAAGCAAGGCTTGCGTAGGATGCTGTCCGGTACCGTCTCCCGCATTGATCACAGGAATTGCCGACACGAGCGAAGCTTTTTTCGACGCGTCTTTCTCGTAGTGGCGGAGCACGATCACGTCGGCATAGTTGCCGATTACCCGAATGGAATCTTCCAATGTTTCTCCTTTTGCCGCCGAAGAAAACTCTTTCGCATTTTCCGTCGTGATGACGCTTCCGCCCAACCGGAGCATCGCGGATTCGAAAGAAAACCGGGTTCTGGTGCTCGGCTCGTAGAAGAGGGAGGCCAGTATTTTCCCTTTGAGAGGATTACCCGTTTTCTTTTCTAAGCCGTCTGCCGTAGAGAAAATGGTATTGATCATTTTTTTATCGAACTGCTGTGATTCGATGATATGCTTCATGTGTTTACGGTGTTAGGAAAGAAAAGGGGGTCAAATATATTTATTACCAGTTTCTCTGTCTGCTGGCAGGCGAGCGCAGTGGCAGGCAACCAACATCGGGGGCATGCTTCACGGTGTAATACTCGTTATTTTTAGTATAGTAGCATGGAAAAGGTACCTGACCCATTTTTCTCAATGAAGTTGAGATGGGAATGCCCGAAGTTCATGATGTGCGACCATTTCATCATATCCTTTATTGAAAGTGGCGCGAAGTTTATTCTTATCCCGAGTGAGGAGTCCAGCCGGGGAATGTGTGTTCCGAATACGAATAATAAACAATGGAGCATCATTATTTTTTGAAGGCCGATAGATTTCACTTTTTTTGAATTTATTTTTGAAAAATTTATCTATGAACCGCACTCGAAAATTTTCTTGATGGCTTTCTATGACAATGATATGCGTCGCACCAAGTGATCGTGCTTTTGCAATGGAATCCTCAATCGTTAGACCTAAATCGCCATCTTGATAGTCGAACCCTTCCAAGAGAATTCTCTTCCCATAGATAAATGGAACAGCCATGCTTGCGCGAAGAATTTCGAAAATATCCAGCGAATTGTTTTTTGAGAAGAATCGAGATTGTTTTTGGGTGTGAATATCTGTAGCGGGAAAAAACCAATCCGTCGAGGATGACATGATCCTTTCTGTATCCAGTGGCGCCTGCTTTTTAAAGACGGTATCTATAAGATAATCTATATCGAGAATCGGTTTTCTGAGACGAAATTCTATGAACTTCTTGGTTGCGAGAAGCTCGGTCCAGATACGTTCGATGTCTTCGTATTGCCCGGCGAGGTAGTAGGCGAGTGATCCTGCGCCGCCAGAAACACCGATGGTAATATCGGGTGTGGTTATATGAAACTCTTTGGCGAGAGCAACGAGCGCGCCGCCAGAATATGCGCAACGCATTCCGCCACCAGTACAAATGATAGCTAGTTTCACGATAGTTATGATTTTAGATTTTGCAAAGGCGGGGGTGGTATTTTTGTTAAGAGCGAGAGATGTTTTGTGGAGCAATCGTCTTTTTATGATGAGGATTTACAACTCCGTATATTTTGCTCTATTCCCCTTGGCTTTTTCTATCGGGTGTTTGACTCGATTCTTTCCTATTTTCTTTTTGAACGTTTCCGAAATGTCTATTTTGGGGTCATGACTGAGAAGCAGGATGTGATAGAGGATGTCAGCGCTTTCTTTTCCGACAGCCGTTTTGTGTGTTTGTATATACTCCTCAGTTTCCTCTGTCTTTTTCAACTGAAAGCGTTCGAGTAGCTCTCCTGCTTCCAACACGAGCGAAATAGCCAGATCCTTCTGGTTGTGGAATTATTTCTAATCCCGCTCTTCCCGAAACTTCAGGACAATCTCGGTCAGCTCTTTGATATCAGTCATAGTGCGGAAGTTAATGTAATAAGTATCTGGTACATCCATTGCGAAGGAAAGCAGGGGAATATCGATAAAGAAAAAAAGAATTGTATCAGATTTCATGGTCATACATCTATGCCCACCGGCCTTCTTCAGTGCGAGAACCAGGTGATTTTTACGATGGTCGCGGAGAATCTGGGAGCTCGCCGTTTGCTTTCATATGATAACATATGAAAGTTTTGCTTTATCTGATGGTCGCTACTATGGCCATATGGTCGCTTATGCCGGATTGGAGTCGGACATTCTCTATCCCATAGTGCGCGGTACTGAACAATCCGTCAATCATACGGTGCTTTTTCCCTTTTATCCTGTGCAATTCCGGATCAAGACTGGTCAGATGCTGTGGCGGGATATGGTCCTGATACCGCTCCGCTATCGCATCGAATGTTTCTCTCCCGCGAGGCGCATTCATATCGCCGCAGAAGAGAATCTCGTCATACCCGGACAGAATAGTCAGAAGAGCGGAGAGGTCTCGGCGCTGACGGGGAGTGGACTGTCCATCCGGTGTCCATGTGAAATGAGTGGTGGCGACAGTGTAGGGAATTCCATCAGCCGTAATTTTTGCAGAGAGTAACACTCTGTTTAATGGGTCTGTGATTTCATCGTGCCAGACACGCGGTTGATTACCATATCGGGTATAATAGTGTGATTGAATGTTGTCTAGAGGAAAGGGAGAAAAAATCCCCACTCCGATGATTTTTTGTGAATCTGCGGGCGGCAGAACACCCATCGGGGCGAAGATACTCTGCGCATCGAGCGCCTTTTCAAAAATAGGTACATCGCGTTCCAATAGCTCCTGAAGACACAGGACATCTGGTTTTTCACGGCGTATAAAATCAAGCACCCTGTCGATGTGCTTCTCGTCTTCGATATTGATGGAAATGAGTTTGAACATGAGCTGGGGTTCTGGGACGAAGGTTAGAACTATTTTGATTGGACGGGGGATCCTTTATAGATCTTGAACTGAACCACCACTATCCAAGAAACGATCATTCCTAAAGACATGGGAATGATAAGGACAAGGTCTTTTTGAAGGAACCCATATAGCGACCAAAATGAATATGATATAGCTAATATGAAAAAGTAAAAGAAAGAAAGTCCTTCCATGCTTTTTCGTATGTAATTTTTATAAACCTGAGAGCTTAGCCCAAGTCCTGTTACTACTAGGGATAGGATGACTGTGAATATCTTTATCGTTGTCATATATTTGCTGGGGAGGTAGGAGAACCTCACTGCTCACTTTCATATGATACCACGAGGCAATATGGCTGATAATAATACATACGCCTTAGAACTTCTGTTTTTCCCATAATTCGAAAAGTCTGCCTTTGGCTTGGTAGAGTTCATCGAAACTTCCTGACTCGATGATCTCGCCTTTCTCGATGACGAGAATCTTGTCCATTTCGCGGATAGTCGTCAGCCGGTGCGCGATGACGACAGCCGTCACTGTCTGAAAGAACTTGTGCAACGAGTCGCGTATTTTCTCTTCCGATTCCAGATCCAAGTGTGATGTCGCTTCGTCCAGGAGCAGTATCTCCGGCTGCTTGTAGACCGCCCGGGCGATCCCGAGGCGCTGTCGTTCGCCGCCCGAGAGCTTGACGCCTTTCTCTCCGATAAATGTATCGAGACCGGAGGGGAGTTTGGATGCGAAATCCGCGACATGCGCGATATCAAGCGCGCGTGTCAGATTCTGCTCGCTACGGCTCTCGGCGCTCGCGATGGTTATATTCTCGCGCAACGTGAAGTTGAATACTTCGGTATCCTGCAGCACGACGCTGACTTGTTTGAAATAGTCCTGCTTGTCGATGCGCTTGATGGATATGTCGTCAAAGAGTATGTCGCCTTCGAAACTCTCGTTTTCCTTCAGCAACAATTTCAAGAGAGTGGATTTTCCCGCTCCGGAGAGGCCGACGACGCCGACGCGCTCCCCGCGGCGTATCTCGAAGGATATATTCTTGAGCACCTTGTTTTTCCCATACGAGAAAGACAGGTTTTTGACCGTGATTTTCTTCCAGTCGGTGGGCAGCTCGATTTTGTTTTCCTTGCTATCGATCAATACCGGTTCGTTCAATGTTCGTTGCATACGGGCTATGCCGTATTTGCAGACGACCAGATCCTGCGTGACTTCGGACAATTCATCGACGGATTCGACCAAGCTGCTGAAATACCCGTAGAAGAGGATGAGGATGCCCACCTCATACTTTCCTTCCGCGATGCCGTACGCGATAAGGATCATCAGTCCGATCCTGAAAAGAAGCGTCCAGAAATTAAGTATCATCGATCGGATCTGGAAACGGAAAATACGCTCCTTGATCTTGCTGAAAGCCGATGCGATCTGATCCCCTATCATTTTCAGGATATTGTCCGCCATGGCCAGCACTTTCACGCTCCGGATATTATTGATCGTCTGGAACATCAGTCCGAGCACTCTTTCTTCCATGACATCCACCTCTTGAGAAACGATGGAGGCTCGTTTCAGCAGGAAGAAAGAAATGATGAAATAGCTGATCAGGAAAACGATCATCGAGACACCGACGCGCGCGTCGAAACGGGTCAGGATGAAAATCATTCCCACGAAATTGACGCTGATCTCGATGAAATTATTGATCCACATGCGTGCGATGCGGTTCAGCCCGTCGGAGCCTTTCTGGATTCTTTTCAATTTGTTGCCGGCGTTTTCCTTCTCGTGCCAGGCGATGTCCAGGAGCGACAGGTGACGTATCATCTGCATCTGAGAATCGAGCGCCACTCTTTCGGCGACCTGGTACCCGATGGATTTCGCGAAATGCCTGAAAGCATATTTCGATGAGAATGCGAGCACGAGCAACGCTATGATGATCCAGAAATATCGCAGCGAGTCTCCGATCGCGTAATGACTGAAAAAAGTCACGATCAGAGCGACGCCATAGGACGGATAAAGATTCGAAATGTCGCTGATAAACCTGAAAATCGAAGCGACAAAAAAACGCCACTTATATGGCTTGGTTACCGCCCAGACATCCTTGACCAGCGTCCAGTTGGAATATTTGATCAGATCCTGTTCAATATCTTTGTCTTTCATGTGAGTCATCTAAAATAAAAAGAAATATAGCGGCTGAGACTCTAGGACGAAGTTGGAGCTTATAGTCAGCAATAAGCTAGAAATTCTTTGATTAATGTTTCATTAATTTATTCCAATGCGGTCTCGGTAAGACAGCTTTTGATCCGGACTGACACATAGGACAATCATTTTCAGAATATAAATTTCCCCTTTCAGATAATGCCGAGAGAATTTCTATTCCGAGGAGTTTTTTCATTCCAGAAAAATTACCGATTGTGAATAGAGGGGACTCGATTTTCGCGTGCATTTTAATCAAAATATTGATTGTTTTTTTGATACTTCCTCCCGAGTAGATATCATCGCCTATAATAATAACTTTCTGGCCTCTCTTGATATCAAAATTACACGCATCATTTTCTATATCCACATAGCCAAACTTTGCTCCAGATTCTCTGGCAAGAACGTATGCAATGGCTAGGCCGAATGGAGGATAGGTCATTATCCAATCCGGTTTTATTTTTT
>MFEK01000008.1 GCA_001779925.1 Candidatus Doudnabacteria bacterium RIFCSPHIGHO2_01_FULL_46_14 | reverse complement strand
TTGGAAAATTTAAGCCGTTTGGCTATTTGGTAGAGCATTTTTTTGCCAACATGTTCGTGACCATGAAAAGTCCAGCCAATTTTGGGGACAAACCGCTTGGTAGCGGGTTTGCCGATATCATGGAAAAGCCCGGCCAAGCGCAACCAAACATTGGTAGACTGGGTAGCCACGTTATCCACCACTTTGAAGGTATGGGTGAGATTATTTTTGTGCTGGTGGCCAAAAATTTCTTCCACGCCGTCGAGTTTGGAAATTTCCGGCAGAATAATATCCATGAGGCGGGTTTGAAACAACAAAACCAAGCCCACGGAGGGCTCCGGAGCGGCGAAAAGCTTTAAAAGTTCTTCCTGGATGCGCTCACCGGAAATAATCTTGATGCGTTCGCGATTTCGGTGAATGGATTCAATGGTCTTCGGATCAATGGAGAAATTGAGCTGGGCTGAAAACCGAATAGCGCGCAACATGCGCAAAGGGTCGTCGCTAAAGGTGGTGTCGGGATCAAGCGGAGTGCGCAGAACTTTATTTTTAATATCCTCTTGGCCGTGGAATTGGTCAATTATTTTCTTTTTTATAGTAGCTAGGCTTGCCGTCCGAAGTCCGCTGAAAGCGGACGTAGGTACGGCCATGGCATTAACCGTAAAGTCGCGCCGCGCTAAATCTTCTTCCAGGGTGGCCAACTCTACTTTGGGTTTTCGTGAATTGATAGCATAAGATTCCGAACGAGCGCCGGCAAACTCCAGAATTATTTCACTCTCTCCTTCGCCAATGATATAGCGCGCGGTATCAAAATTAGGAAATTCTACTAGGCTCCCCGCCTTCGCTTCTTCGGAGCTACGACGAGGCAAGCCATCTTCTTTGCTTATGGCTTCGTCAAATTTTTTAGCAAATTCCAAGCCGCTGCCTACCACGACAAAGTCAATATCTTTCCCCGAAGGGGCCCCTTCGGGGTTTCTCTCCCGACCAAGCAAAATATCACGCACAAAACCGCCCACAATATAAATAGGGGTTTCGTTATTTTTGCTGACGGTGTTAATAATTTTGAGAATTTGTCGGATATTCATATTGTCATTGCGAGCGTAGTGAAGCAATCCCCCAACACAATGCTGTCATTGCGAGGAAGAAGGGACGACTGACGAAGCAATCCCACATTTTATAAATGAATTTCATCATAAAGGTCTCGCCACGTCGGATTCATTGAGTTAACTAGATCGATTTTCTTTTGTCGCGAACCGCCTTTAAGTTGCTTTTCACGAGCGATAGCATCGCGAATGTCTCTATACTCTTCGTAATGAACTAACTTATTGATATTATACTTTTTGGTAAAACTATTATGATAACTTTGCTTTGTTTTATGTTCATAACCACGGCGGAGCAAACTATTGGACACACCAATATATAGGACAGAATGGTTTTGGTTCGTCATGATGTAAACGAAAAAGTGATATTCTCGTAGCATACATAGCTCTGAAAAACACGGGATTGCTTCGTCATTACGCTATCGCTTCATTCCTCGCAATGACAAGATCAGATTTTCTTGTTTCTTCCCGTTCTATTTTCGGCCGCTTCTTCGGTAATCCAGCCTTCCTTAACAAGCTGTTTTAGGGAGTTTTCCATGGAAACCATACCTTCTTTAACACCGGTTTGAATGGCGGATTTTATTTGACTGATACTATTTTCGCGGATAAGGTTGGCGACAGCCGGGGTGTTTATTAAAATTTCCCGGGCCGGAGCGCGGCCCTTGTCTTTGGCAGGGATAAGCTGCTGGGCCACAATACCGCGCAGTACGGCCGAGAGCTGAATAAGCACCTGCTTTTGCTTGCTGCCTTCAAACACATCCACAATTCTTTCCACGGCTTCGGCGGCTGAGGAGGTGTGGAGGGTGGAAAACACCAAGTGACCGGTTTCGGCGGCGGTGAGAACGGTAGCAATAGTTTCAGGGTCGCGCATCTCCCCTACAAATATGACGTTTGGGTCCTGGCGGAGTACATATTTGAGAGCGTTGGCAAAAGATTTGGTGTCACTTCCCACTTCGCGCTGTTCAATAAGACTTTTTTTATCTTTAAAGATAAATTCGATAGGATCTTCGATGGTTACGATGTGCGCCTTTCGAGTTTTATTAATCTCTTCAATGATTGAGGCGATAGTGGTGGATTTACCCGAGCCCGTTGGACCGGTGATTAAAACCAGACCATCGAGAAGATTGGAAAATTCTAAAAGAGTTGGTTCAAAATGCAGGTCTTCCGGAGTGGGGATCTCGGCCGGGATGACACGGGCGGCCAGGCCGATATTATTTTGTTCTTGGTGAAGGTTAACGCGAAAACGAACACCGTCCAATTCGTATCCAAAGTCCAGCTCTTTCTCTTCATTATATTTAGCGGCTTGTTCTTTGGAGATAAGGCTGAATATGTCGGTTTCAAGTTCTTTGTTAGTAAGCGGCTTCTCTTCTATTTGCTGGAGTTCTCCCTCAATACGGAGCATCGGGAGTTCCCCGCCGACCAAATGCAGGTCGGAGGCGTCTTTTTTGATAGCTTCTTTGAAATACGATTTGATAGCAAACATAGATACTCTACTTAGGTTAAATAAATAATATGGGCATTGTAGCACAGCCTTTGCCCCTTGAAAAGCGACTGGGGATGTGATATGATGGGGTGCGAAACGGGCTGTGGCGAAGTTGGTATCGCGCCTGCATGGGGTGCAGGAGGTCGCAGGTTCAAGTCCTGTCAGCCCGACAAACTATTCACCACGACCCCCGGCTTAAGACACCTGCGGTTTCTTACGTCGCTCCGCTCCTATCTTTCCACAATCGGGGTGAATAAAAAATCCTCTCCGCACTTGCGGAGAGGATTTTTGTTTTATAGCTTCTATTGAATTAGCTCAGAAGTTGGCTCTTTCTTGATGAACTGGTTGAGTCCGGATGGTAGTTCGACAGCTTTGAAGTTCTGTTTACCGCCTTCCCATGGCCGGGCTTCCTCATCGCCTGTGAGTTCGCTTCTACGATCTTCAAACTGTTGTCTCAAATCCTCCAGTTCCTGAAGGAGCGACATTACAGCTTCTTCGTCCACGGGCGAGGTCTTGAGCAAGGCTTTCACCTCTTCTCCCTTAGTCTTTACCTCAGCTAAAATGCTTTCCAGATCAGACGTTGCTATTTTTTTGCGTTTGAGGGACGAAATTGTTCTTTCAGCGTCGCTTACTCCTCGTTTAAATTCTGAAGTAAACCGCCCGAGGTTGCTCATCATCTGGATAACACGCTGATGCTCCCAAACGTCTTGCATCTGACCAAAGAAATCATTTTCTATGAGCTCAAAGGCTTCTTGACCATTACCACTTTTTACTTTTTCGACCGCCTCATCACGGACAGCTTTCAACTTATTCACAGCCTCTTCAAACATGGTATAGGTCTGGGAAAGATCAATCTCTTTCTTGGCTAAACGGTCTACGATCGTTTTGCTGCGTTTCAATTCCTGGGTGAATCTTTTAAGCTCTCTATCCAATTGTTTAAGTGTTTGCGGCCAGCGCGAGAGCATTTCCAGTTCTTGTCTGCTCTCATTTAACGCATCCATTAATTCAGGTAGTTCCTGCATTACCTCATCAGCCTCATCGGCATCTTCGGTCTCTTTAATTTTTGTTATGGCATCTTTAATTTTCTGAATGGCAGCGCTTGCGTTCTCCGGAACTGTAATACCTTGTTTGGCAAGTCTGGCCACTTGCTTCTCAAACATTGTCACCCCTCTTTCCATACCGGAAAGATTGCGTCGCATTGACTTGAGCCTCTGCTCTTGTTGCGCTATTTCTTGGCGGGATTCGTCTAGCGATTCCATCGAGCGATCTAATTTTTCCACGTCAACACCTTCTAAATCCTGAGGCCCCTGCGCTGATTTGGATTTATTTACCATATCCCGCGCTTGGTTGAAATTATCTCGGACATTAGGGTTAATTTCTCTTCCGCTACGCTCGGAATCCTTCATCATGGAGTCGAATTTGCGCAAATTAGTATCCATCTGCTGGGCGCCTTGGCGAAGGTCTTGAAATTGCTGATCGTTTGACGTTCCACCATCTTGAGGCGGTTGAACTGGCGGCGGCATCGCGGGAGGTTGGTCGGATGGTGGAGGTGGGGGTTGAGATGGTTGGAAGGTAGGATCGGAAGAAGGGGCTGGCGCGACAGTACCGCCTTCTTGGGCTATTGCACTTTTTGATTTCAAATACTTAACGGCGACTTTAAAAAATTCGGGAACTTCCAAATAAAAAGCTTTCGCCGGCTTGACTGTGGAAAACATGAGCACGAGCGAAAGCACTAACGACATGGGTAGTAATAATTTTTTATTCATAAATATGTAAAGGTGAATTAAAATTGTGTACAAGAAAATTATTCGACCTTTTTCTTGGCAGTTCTATTTTAGCATGACAGAGCTTAATTTGATAGGAATGAATATTTACATTTATCCACAGATATGGTATAACGTGCAGGAGAAGAATAATTCGGGCTATATTACGCTCCGCTTCATATAGCCCATCTTCGCTCGGAATTGTCAGATTTCGATCTGCCATTCCTCACTCATCGGGCTATATCAAAAAGATATAGCCACTCAACACTCGAAAAAGAAAAGTTCGCTTTTCTTTTCTCTCGCTTATTCGGGCTATAGCGCAGTTGGTAGCGCGCATCGTTCGGGACGATGAGGCCGTGGGTTCAAGTCCCACTAGCCCGACACATAAAAAAATAAGCTCTCAACCGAGCTTATTTTTTTATGTGTCGGAAATTTTGAACGAAGAACGAACGTATTTTGAAAACAATTTTATCTAATAGGGGGCTATTGTAAGGGGTGTTGTTTCGTATTCGCTCTAGCGAATACGCCGCGCCCCCCGCTAAATTTTTCTTAAAATGATCGGTGCTTTTTGTATTTTAATATCAGTTTTTATCACTTACTCAACAGTACTAGCGGGCAATAAAACTGTCCGAGTCTTTGCAAATTTTTTTTCTTTCGTCAACACTTATACCTTTCGGCATCTTTCTTATCGTAAAAACTTTACTTTCTAGGTCAACACCATTAACGTTTGACACTTTGATGTAATATTCACCCGGCCAAACTTCTCCAACTTTCCAATCTAAATTTTGAGAATTTGGTTCTATTTTGTTTTCCCGCGCTAAACCGCTTGCAATCGGCTCAACGGCTTCTCTCGTACCAGCATCAAGGAGAACAGTTTCCAATGGATATACTGCCGTTGATGATTGAAAGAAAAGTTGGTACACGCAGCCAATATAAACTTCATTGTTTTTTTTTGAAAAAATTAAAGATAGTTTCAAATCAGTTGATGTTGCTAAGGTTGAGGTTGAAATGGTTTCTGGGGTAGAGGTTGAGAAAGTTTCTGGAGTTGAAGTTGAGAAGGTTTCTGGGGTAGAAGTTGGAATTTGCTCTTTATTTGTTTTGTCAGAAAAAAGAATCGGCGGTATCTTTGCGGTTGCGAAACTCGAAGCGCTTATATCGTCTAGCGCGTTATTAAATTTATTCAGTAACTGATACGCAAAAAATGCCGTGCCTCCAATGAAAACAAAGCATACCAAAAAAATACGTATCCAATTTTTCATATCTCGGCTAACAAATGGTTAAGCGGCTTTATCTGTTTTATCTGTTTTGCCTTTTTCATCATCTGAAAAACCATTCTTGATGTGTCTACCAGCCTCTCCAATACTGCGAGCGAGTTCTGGAATCTTCTTTGCGCCAAAAAGCAATACGAGGATAGAGACAAAAATAATTATTTCTGTAGCACTAAATCCAAACATACTATTTTTATTATATTAATAATATCGACAATATCGACCTTTTTAATTAATGACACAAATGATTACGCGATTTAACTTTTTTTATCTGTTTTGTCTTTTTCTTCATCTGAAAAACCATTCCTGATGTGTCTAACAGCCTCTCCAATACTGCGAGCGAGTTCTGGAATTTTCTTTGCGCCAAAAAGCAAAACGAGGATAGCGGCCAAAATAATTAATTCTCTAGCTCCTAGTCCAAACATAGTATTTTTTATTATATTTTATATTAATAATATCGACCTTTTTAACTTTTTTTATCTGTTTTGTCTTTTTCTTCATCTGAAAAACCATTCTTGATGTATCTAATAGTCTCTCCGATACTGCGAGCAAGCTGTGGGATCCTCCTTGCGCCAAAAAGCAAAACGAGGATAGCGGCCAAAATAATTAATTCTCTAGCTCCTAGTCCAAACATAGTATTTTTTATTATTTAATAAGATTGTCCCCTCGTATAACAGCACAAGTGGCAGTGCCATCGCTATTAATGATACACCGTCGGTTGGTGGAAGTAAAGCGGTCAGACAAATGGCTGAAAAATATGCGACACGCCTATTGTTTTTGAGGGTTTGGGGGGTAGTTATCCCCAGGTTTATAAGTAGAGACAAGATGAGAGGAAGCTCAAAGATTAATCCCAACAAAGCGGAGGTAATAAGTATTTCTGATAAAAATTGACCGATATTCCAAAAATTGGCGATCCCTAAATTGACATTGATAGAAGCTAATAATCCTAAAGCACTGTAAAGAATAAAAAACCCATAAAAAAATCCAACAATGAATAATCCAATGCTTAAAGGAATAGATTTAAAAAGCTTTATTTTCTCGCTTCTAGTTAATGCGGGTATAATGAAGACATAAAAACTATAAATTATGTACGGAGCAGAAACCATAATTGCGAGGAAAAACCCAACATCCATCGCTACATCGGTAAACTGAAATGGTGAAGAAGTGGCGATTACAACCTGATCGATATGAACAAGTTTTAATATTTTTTTTAGAATTATTCCAGCAGAGAGAAAGCCGCCCAAAAAGAATACGACGAATAAAATTACCCCGCGATACAATCGATCACGCAGATCTTCCAAAAATGGAAGAAATTTTTCTATGTTTTTTTTAAAATTTTCCACGGCGGTTAATTAGTTGCTTGCCTCGCCGAAGCCTCTGGCGAAGGCTGGGTTACAGCGTCCTGCTATTCTGTCGAAGTGGCGGTCGATGTAGGTGTGGTAGCGGAAGTTGAGGTCGTTTCC
>MFEK01000007.1:91393-92871 GCA_001779925.1 Candidatus Doudnabacteria bacterium RIFCSPHIGHO2_01_FULL_46_14 | reverse complement strand
GGCAGATGGACGAAGAAGGCAAGCTCACAGTTACAGAGCTTGAGGTGGAGAGCATCAAGGTGGCAGGGGACAAGACCGTGGGTAGAGGCCGGATCGTAGCCGGCGATAGCGCGATCACCATCAACACTGCGGCGGTTACTGCCAATTCCAAAGTCTTTGTTTCTTTCCTCAATGAGATACAGGGGCGATCCTGGTATATTTCCGAAAAAACCGAGGGCCAGCATTTCACGGTGAAGATTTCCGCAAATCTTGTGGGCGACGTGGATTTTGACTGGTGGATCGTGGACACGGATGATACTGGCGCTGACATTCAATATTCCAGCCAACCTCCGACTCCACCCGCTCCAGACCCTGAGCCGATTCCGGATGTTGCGGGGACATCCACTGATCCGATAATTGAACCAGAATCGCCCACTTCGACCGCGAGCACGACACCGTAGGCAACAAAATAGTGGAAGCGGCGCCGATAAATACCGAAGATACAAAAACCACCAACACTGCTCCAGTCAAAAAATAAGATTGTAAAAAGTGAAAAGATAAAAAAATGCCCCGACTCATGTTGAATCGGGGACACCCACTTATTTTTACCTAGACCTTTTTAACTTTAACCGCCTTAGCGCGGTAATCCCTGCCTCTACGGCAAGAACTACCAAAAACGGCTCCAGTGGAGCCCGTTGCCTTACATCTATGTGGGTTAGATAGTAAACAACGGGGTATACTGCCACAATGCTTATCGCCAGAATGGCGTAAGCATTGTTTTTCCTCCGGAATAATAAAATTATTCCGGCTATACACCCGACCCCCGGTAGGGCAAACAGGACTCGTTTAGCCATCCTGTATTTGCCATAAAACCAATAGATCGGTATATGCTTTCCACCCGACCACCAGCCCACCATTCTGGCTGTGGTCTTTTTCAGGTAAGCTTTCGGATGTTGTCGTACCCAAAGCTTGGCTTCGGCAAGGCGAACTTTCATGTAGTTCACCTCGCCAAGCTTTTGGTAGCGTCGGGTTTCCTCTGGATTGCGAAACGGCAAGGCCATTTCGCTTTCTAGTATCCCCTTGGCCAGCTCCAGACCAAATCCGGAGCGCAAAAAAACCATTTGGCCAAAGACCACCCGATTGCGTGTCACCCAGATTGCGGGGAGCACAGCCGCTATGAAAGCGGAAAGAATGATTAACTTAATTGCAGATGAATTGGTGTGGAGCCTCCAAGCCACCCACAAAAAGCTTAACCCGACTACGGTTAAACACACGGGCTCTGTTAGTACCAGAACCCCGGTGAAAAGTCCAAAACCCATCCACCATTTAACCGAAGGGCTTGGCTTCTCCCTGAAGATAACAACCAGGAAGGTGGTTAAAAGGAGGCCGTAAAGGCTTGTGTTCCAGAGATATAGCGAATCGCTGTATCCCGTTATCGGTAACAGTGCCCACACCCAACCGGCAACTCGCCCGCTTTTTTCGCTGAACAAAGATTTGGC
>MFEK01000007.1:0-91380 GCA_001779925.1 Candidatus Doudnabacteria bacterium RIFCSPHIGHO2_01_FULL_46_14 | reverse complement strand
CCAGCGAAGTTACCGGCAGGCAAATCGCAGCGGATAGAAAAATGGAAAGGGCCCCGCCTGCCATTCCAGCGGCGGGAACATGGTTCCCGAAAATTAAAAATATCACAGCCAGAATGGCCGGGTACACGGGGGGAACTAATGCGGTCGGTCCGGTATCGGTCCAATAGGGCGAACCGAAGCCGTGTCCGCTGGCCAAAGAACTGGCCACAGACGACATCTCGCCTCCCCAGCCCGGAGGGAAACCGGGGTGTTTCAAGACAAGGACGACCATCCGCAGTACCACGGCTACTATTAACATAGCCACTACTGGTGACATCTTTTTTCCGTACATACTCCTCCTTTTACAAGAACATCTAATAACACAATGCCACAAAACAATGCCACAAAATGAAGCATCTTGTCAAAAACTATTTGAGGAAGCAAATTGTTGACAATGGCCATATGTTGCTATAGAGTGAACTATATTAAAATAATTAACCAAACAATAGTATGAAAAGAATGGTTGTTCTCGCGGGGTTGCTTTTGATGGTCGCCAGTTTAGGTATAAATGCTTTTTCTGTTTCTGCCGCGGGGGTGCTCACGCGCACTACCACTGGCAAATTATTTTTTGATGATTTTAATCGCGCGTCCATTGGCTCAAATTACCTGGCCGAAGGCGGAGGGACAGGCAACTGGAGTATTGTCGGCAATCGCGTCCGATACCAGTCTGCCGGCAGCGGTCAGGCGGTTTTACGCAATACCATAGCCAATATTTTGCCGAATGCCGTTTACGAAGGGACTTTTAATGTTTCCAGCTGGGCAGGTTTTGTCACTCCCCGTTTGCGTGCTCAGGTGAATGGAAATGACTTTTATTACTTTGACTCCCATTTTAACCAAGTTGCCTCCCTCTTTAAAAATAGTACTAATTTTTTTGAAGTTGCTCAAAATTACAACTCCAATACTGACTATCGCGTGAAAATGAAAGTGGGGGATAGTGCGCCTTCCGGCTCCAAGCTCTGGCTGAACGAAACTCTGCTGGGAGCAGGCACGGATAGCGTACCTTTGTCGGCCGGCAATCCAGCTCTCTGGGTAGCAGATTTTACTAGCGGCAACAGTATTTATTTTGACAACCTTTCTGTATATTCTTCCACTGACCTTACAGTCAACGGCTCTTATGGCAGCTGGGCGCTCTACAAAAATGATGGCACGACTATGGTCGGCGCTTGTAACACAAGTTCCGCAGTTGATTACGCGCAGCTAACTTCTTTTCCGGTGGACTATGTCAATGGCTCCGGCGCGCAGATTAAAGTTTTTCCTGTTGGCGTTACCAATTGTTCTGGCTCTGCTGACGCGTCTTTTGTCGGTACGCCAGGCAATGAAATTTTCGGAGGAGATATCTTTACTTATTCTGAAAATATCGCAGACACTACAGCGCCGATTCGTTCAAACGGCGCACCAAGCGGCACCCTGGCTTCCGGCACCACGCAAACAACCCTCTCACTTTCAACAGATGAGAATGCGATTTGCCGATACTCAACTGTCGCGGATATCGCATACAGCGCCATGACCGATACTTTTTCTACGACCGGAGCGACGAGCCATTCTACGACAGTATCCGGCCTCGCCAACGGACAAAGTTATACATATTATATCCGCTGCGAAGATACTGCTGGGAACGCAAATCCCAATGACTACTCTATAAGTTTTTCTGTAAGTGAACTTTTACCTGACGGCCCGCTTACTAGATATTCCGGGAACCCAATAGTGCGCAATGGTCCGGAAGCATATGATTTTATGAAAGCTGGTCCGAGAGTGGTTCTAAAAGAGGGCCCGACTAATTACCGCATGTGGTATGAAGCTTTAGATGGTAACGGAGTTGTTACTGTGGCTTATGCTACAAGTGTTGACGGTTTAAACTGGACAAAGCAGGGGATTCAAATTTTTCCTACGTTGAGTTGGGAATCCGAAGAAGTATCTCCGAATTATATGATAGTTGAAGACGGAATTTATAAGCTTTACTACCATGCTGGAGGCATGGTCAGTGGTGGTACTCGTATAGGCGGAGCCAGAGTAGGCCTTGCTACCTCGTTTGACGGCGGTTTTACTTGGACGAAAAATCTCACTCCTGTTCTGGTTGAAGGTCCTTCCGGCGCATTTGATGACGAGCAAGTAGCCGAACCTCGCATCACAAAAATTGGCAACGAATATCGGATGTATTACACCGGCCGAAACTTGTCTTCCGGATTAAATTCTTTAGGAATGGCAACAAGTTCTGATGGCATAAACTGGACTAAATATGCTAATAATCCAGTCATAGGAACAGCTGAATGGGGCAACTTTTGGGGCGGTGCATTCTTCTTTAATGGGACCACTTGGCATCTTTGGCACGCCAAAGTTCCCTATGGCCTGCATTATAAATCGAGTACTGACGGGATTACCTGGACTAATGGCTCCAACAACCCTGTTTTGACCGTGGTTTCTGATCCAAATTCCCCGGATTCTTTTGTCGGTGATTCCATTTCCGGTTACCTGGACGGTTCTACATACCGGATAATGTACAGTGGTTTTAGCTCCAATCTTTTCGGCAGTGAGGGAAGATTTGAAGGGATAAACTTGGCGTACATCACTCCTGGTTCTCCGCCGCCTCCAACCAACGTTGCTCCTTCGGTAAACGCAGGCACTGACCAGAACATCATTTTGCCGGCTTCAGCCAATCTTGACGGCACAGTATCAGATGACGGCTTACCAAATCCTCCCGCATCTGTAACCACTGTGTGGAGCCAAGTCAGCGGTCCTGGGATTGCAACTTTTGGCAATGCTAATGCAGTGGACACGACAGCAGTTTTTTCCGCGAGTGGTGTTTATGTGCTGCGCCTTACTGCCAGTGATTCGGTATTAGCGGCACAAGACGACATTGTTATTACTGTTGACACTCCGCCCGGACCTTCGGACGCACTCGTCCGCTACTCCTCAAATCCGATTATGAAAAATGATCGCTTGGTAAACCCGAACGATTCCATTAAGACGGGTCCGAAAGTTATCTTTAAAGAAGGGCCGTCAGCCTACAAGATGTGGTATGAAGCAGTGCCTTCCGGCAATCAGTCAACAGCTGGTTATGCTACAAGCCCGGACGGTGTTAATTGGACAAAGGTTCAGGAGGTTATGGTTCCATCCGAAATTTGGGAGGGCGGCGCAACAGGTGAGTCCTCACCGACCGCCATGCTTTTTGAAAACAGAATTTATAAAATGTGGTATCACGGCGACGCCGCTGGAAATATACGAAGAATCGGATATGCCACATCTTCTGACGGAATCGTCTGGAACAAGTATGTGTCCAATCCGGTTTTGGATTTAGGGTCGAGCGGAGCTTGGGATGACGGGACGATAGCGGAGCCGAGAATAATCAAAGTGGGGAGCGAATATTGGCTGTTTTACGCGGGGAAGCGGACACCGTCTTCCGGAAGCTGGTCATTGGGTCTTGCTACCAGCGCTGACGGCATAAATTTTACCAAGCATCCCGCTAATCCGATTTTAACCAATACTCTTGGAGCAGGGTATGCGATTATTTTCGACGAGGGCATGTGGCATCTCTGGGTGGAAGGTGACACTCAAAATCAGATTAAATATTATTCGAGCAGTAACGGTATCAACTGGACAGAGGGCGCCAATAATCCTGTTTTAACAAGGGACACCACTGCCGGTTCTCCTGAAGAGTCCGGTGCCGGGGATTCATTGTATGCGTATCGTGATAATGATAAATATATTGTTACCTATGGATGTTTTTCTTTGAACGGCACTTACCCTGGCGTAACCGACGGAAATTTGCGGGGGATTTGCCGAGCTTCGGTAAACGCGCCTGCGGATACCACAAGCCCTTCGGTTAGTTTCTCAAACCCCGGAACGGGAGCTATTGTGTCCGGCAGTGTCACACTTTCAGCATATGCGTCTGACGCAGCCGGGATACAGAGCGTGAGTTTTGACTACGATGGTAATAATATTGGGGTGGCTACAGTTGGACAAGAATTTTCTGTCTCGTGGAATACTGCGAGTGTGCCTGATGGGACATATAACATTACTGCAACAGCCACGGATGTTGCTGGTAATACCGCAACCTCTTCCATAAGTTTGACTGTTGACAATAGTTTTGTCGACACTGTTTCCCCTTCCATTCCCACTAACCTTTCCGCTACCGCTATTTCTACTTCGCAAATAAATCTTTCCTGGATTGCTTCTACGGACAATGTGGGCGTAACCGGCTACAAAGTTTTCAGAGATTCTGTCCAGATCGCTACTATTACGAGTACTTCTTACTCTGATACCGGCCTCACCGCTTCAACAACCTACATTTACACTGTTTCCGCCTTTGACGCGGCGGGCAACGAGTCATCTCAATCGGCCACAGCCACTGCCACCACGCAATCTCCACCTCCGCCGCCGGGTCCCATTGCCGCATATTCCTTCAATGCCGGAGCTGGTTCTACTCTGGCAGATGCGTCCGGTAATAACCGCAACGGCACGCTCGTTAACGGTCCAGCGTGGACCACTGGCCAGACCAGCAATGCGCTTAATTTCGACGGCACGGACGACTATGTAGCCATTTCTGATTTCGCTCCGCCTACCAGCCTCACTCTTGAAGCCTGGATTTACCCTGGCAACAATGGCAATAACGATTCGATTATTCTCAACAAGAATAACTCGGAGTATGATTTTCGACTTTTCGGTGTCTCTGGTGAGTTGGCCGCGGGTGCGGGCGGGGTATATATTTCCGACCCGTCGTTTAACTTCTATGACCCAGCCAATGCCAACCAATGGTATCATGTAGTCTATACGTTTGATACTGTTACCGACACTCACAAACTCTACAGGAACGGCGTGCTGGTGGCGAGTGGCATAAACACCGCCGCGATCAGCAATACCAGCAACGCACTGTGGATCGGCCGCCATAGCCAGTGGAATTTCGGCACATTCCTCGGGAAAATAGACAACGTGCGGATCTATGATCGGGTTTTGTCAGAAACGGAAATTCAGTTCGACATGAATACGCCGGTCGCACCTTGATGGGGGAGAGGGTTCGGCCCGTTATGGATGACCTACATTGAACGATCTTCGGTACAGCAGCTTTTTAACTGGGGGTTGACGAGTGCTGAAAAATTTGCTATAATATACGTACAAAGCTAAAAAAGCCTTGTAATTTCGAAAGAAAAACAAAAAAACAATTTATTTATGGCAAGACGACGCAAACCCACAGTGTGGGAGGCTCTCAATGAGCCGATAATTGAAGTTACTGAAGAGCAAGCAAAAAATATTTTTTTGGGTGCCGTCTTTATTATCTCCGCGGCATGGATAGCGCCGCATTGGACTGCTGCCAACAACGTGTCTTACTATGCTCCGACCAATGTCTTTGAACAAATGGCCTCGGTCGCCGATGCCGAAGACGGCTTTGTTGCCGGCGCGCAAATTGTCGCTGATGATGTTGCCCCGGAGTGGTACTATATGATGGAGGCTATGCCGGATGCGGTAGTTGAGTCATTCGCGGTCGGCGCGGGCCAGGTTTTGGATGTCTCCGGACCGATAACCGAGGTAAGCCAGTTTTACCAGCCAGGAGTGGACGCGGTATGGAACTCATGGCTCAACCTGATGAGAGACCCGGGAACCCCAGCTTTTTAGTTTTACGAATAACGAATTAGCACGAATTTACGAATCAGTCCTAGCTCAAGCTAGGTTTTTTTGTTATCATTATTCTATTCGTATATTCGTAAAAATTCGTATATTCGTAAAGCCTGAATGTTTAATCCTGTTGACCCAAAACCCAATTTTCCCAAACTCGAGGGACGCCTACTCGCTTTTTGGGAAAAAGAAAAGATTTTTGAAAAAAGCCTGGAGCAGACAAAAAACGGCAAGCCGTTTACTTTTTATGACGGCCCGCCATTTGCCACAGGACTCCCGCATTACGGACACATTCTGGCGAGTACCATCAAGGATGTGATCCCGCGCTATCAGACAATGAAAGGACGTTACGTTCGACGCCGTTGGGGATGGGATTGCCACGGCTTGCCGATTGAGGAGATTGTGGAACGGCAATTGAAAATTTCCGGAAAAAAACAAATCGAGGAAATCGGCATAAAAAAATTCAACGAGATTTGCCGCAGTAAAGTTTTGGAATATGTCGGGGAGTGGCGGAAAACCGTGAGGCGTATCGCGCGCTGGGTGGATTTCGACAATTCCTACAAGACCATGGACCGCGATTACATGGAATCGGTCTGGTGGGGATTCAAGCAAATCTACGATAATAAATTGGTTTATGAAGGCAGAAAAGTTTTACTCTATTGCCCGCGCTGTGAAACTCCGGTTTCCAATTTTGAAGTAGCGATGGACAATAGCTACAAGGATGTTACTGAGGAAGCGGTCATAGTAAAATTTAAACTTAAATCCACCCTCCCCCAGCCCCTCCCCTCAAGGGAGGGGAATTCCTCCCCCTTGCCGGGGTCCCCCAAAAGCGCACTCGCTTTTGGGGTGGGCTTGAGGGGGGAGGATAAAGGTGGGGGTGATACCTATTTCCTCGCCTGGACCACAACGCCGTGGACTCTGCCTGCTAATATTGGGCTGGCAGTGGGATCGAAAATCACCTACGTGATTTTTAGAATATCGAATGAAAACCAAAATCCCACATTCATCGCTACAAAAGACAGGCTGGCCACAATCGCACCCAATGCTGAAATAATCAAGGAAATCAAAGGTTCAGACCTTGTCGGTCTGGAATACGAACCCCTGTTTGACGTTCCGGACATGAAATCTGATAAATCGTACCGCGTTTATGCTGGAGACTTTGTAAACACCGAGGAAGGCACGGGCATAGTCCACATTTCCGCGACTTATGGCGAAGACGACCATCAGCTTGCTGTCAGGGAAGGGATACCAATCATCCCGCTTCTGGATGAAAAAGGGAAATTTAACCAAAAAGCCCCGGAATCCATCCGCGGCCAATATTTCAAAAA
This sequence comes from Candidatus Doudnabacteria bacterium RIFCSPHIGHO2_01_FULL_46_14, assembly GCA_001779925.1. Classification (GTDB taxonomy): domain Bacteria; phylum Patescibacteriota; class Doudnabacteria; order UBA920; family 2-01-FULL-46-14; genus 2-01-FULL-46-14. The sequence continues at coordinate 84,406 of MFEK01000007.1, read as the reverse complement.
TTCCGAAAAGGTCATCAAGAAGGATTTGGAAGGCAGAGGACTGCTTTTCGAGCGCAAAAGTTACCTGCATTCTTATCCGCACTGTTGGAGGTGCTCCACGGCACTTTATTACAATGCTATTCCGGCCTGGTTTATTAACATCCAGAAAATCAAGAAAAAGCTTCTCAAATCAAATGACAAGGAAATCAATTGGTTTCCGGAGCATCTCAAGCATGGGCGTTATGAAAAGAGCGTAGAGGCGGCGCCTGATTGGAACATCTCCCGCAATCGTTATTGGGGGAACCCGATTCCGGTTTGGAAATGCGAGAAATGCGGAAAAAATACAGTTGTTGGAAGTGTTGCAGAGTTGAAAGAAAAAGTAGTCAGCGGATACCAAAAAGATTTAGATTTGCACAGACCATACATAGATGAGGTGATTTTGAAATGCGATCACCCAGCCGCTTCGGGCGGGGCAGGTTGCGGCGGCGAGGCTCGCCGCATCGCGGAAATTTTCGATTCGTGGGTAGAGGCGGGATCCATGCCGTTTGCAGAGTTTCACTACCCGTTTGAGAACAAAAAAGAATTTGAATCCCGTCTGCCGGCGCAATTTGTCACGGAATATATCGCTCAGACGCGAGCCTGGTTTTATGTAATGCACGTCATATCCGTAATCCTATTTGGTAAAGCGCCTTTCGAAAATGTCCTGACTACGGGAACGCTCATGGCCGAGGACGGCAATAAGCTTTCTAAATCCAAGCGCAATTTCCCCGATCCGGACATCGTTATAGAAAAATACGGCGTTGATTCTTTGCGATTTTACCTGATGAATTCAGTAGTGATGCAGGCGGACAATCAGAATTTCAGCGAGAAGGATCTGGCCACCACGCACCGCAAGACCGTTTTGATATTGTGGAATGTTTATAATTATTTTATAGCTTACGCTAACGAGGCAAAATGGGATTATGCTCAGGAGACGAAGCCCTCAGAACAAATTCTAGATCAGTGGGTATATGCAAGAATTCAGGAATTGATTAATGAAGTTTCAAATCAGCTTGATGCTTATAATACAGTACGGGCAACCCGAGCTTTGGAGGAATTTATTAGCGATTTGTCAACCTGGTATTTGCGCAGGTCTCGTGGCCGCTCTGATTCTGATTTTTTTACTACCTTGCGCCATTGTTTAATAGTGGCCTCCAAAGTGACAGCTCCTTTCACGCCGTATATTTCTGAAGAGATATATCAAAACCTGACCCCCCCTTCCCCCCCTCATGAGGGGGGGATAAGAGGGGAGGTCGTCGTGTCAGTTCACCTCGCTTCCTGGCCGGAAACCAGGACCCTTGGCAAAAAAGAATCTGAACTGCTCGCGCAAATGGCGGAACTGAGAAAAATCGTGGAACAGGTTCACGCCCTGCGCGCGAAAGCGGGCATAAAACTCCGTCAGCCGCTGGCGAAATTGACAATTCTAAAGAATAACGCCCCCCCCAGCCTCGCCGGAGCGAGTCGAGGCGGGCAACCCCCTCTTAGTTTAAGAGGGGGAGAGGGCGAGTTATTGGAGATTCTCAAAGGCGAGGTCAATGTAAAAGAGGTTGTATTTGGCGACAAACTAGAGTTAGACACGAATCTATCAGAAGATCTGAAGCTCGAGGGCTTGACCGCCGAGCTGACGCGGCAAATCCAGCAGTTGCGGAAGGATAGCGGCCTGAAGATCGGGGAAATGGCAACGCTCGAGTACCAGTCAGAATCTGATATAATCAAAAGAGCGATGCAAGCGGTGGATAGGAAGAAAACATATCTTGCGAATGTCGAATATGGAATCTCGAATATGGAAGGGAAGGAGATGGAAATAGAGGGCGGCTTGAAATTAAAGCTTGCTTTACGAATAACGAATTAATACGAATTTACGAATTCGTACATTCGCGAGTATTCGTAATTCGTAAAACTTATGTACCAAAAATACACCGGCATTATCCTCAAAAAACATCCGTTCGGTGAAGCGGACGAACTGCTTACTATTTTTACGCGCGAGGCCGGGAAGATGCGCTGTAAGGTCGTGTCCGTCAGAAAACCCACGAGCAGGCTCGCCGGCCATCTACAGAGCCTTAACGAGATAGAATTCGAGGTGGCCTCCTCGGTCACCAGCCGAGGAGGCGGGTCGCTGCCCGTTCTCACATCTGTTCGCGCGTTGACGATAAACAATTATCTTCGTCAGAATTTGCGTAAATTCGCTTTTGCCCTGGTAGGCATTGAAACTTTGTATCGGCTTACCGCTGATCAACAGGAAAATGCGGCTGCGTATGACGAACTCAGACATTTTTTGCGGACTTTGGGCGAATCTCCGGATGAAAATCTGATTGTTCGAAAATTTCAACTGAATTTGCTGGCAGCAAGCGGGTATGCTTTTTCCTTTCATAACCCCCTCAATCCCCCTTATCTTAAGGGGGAAGAAAATCTAAAAGCATCTCCTCCCCTTAAAGTAAGGGGAGGCGGGGAGGGGTTATTACTCACTCCTGCATTAGAGCGCGAGATTGATAAGCATATTGATTATGTCCTGGAAAGAGAAATCAAATCAGCAAAGATATTGGATTCCTTGATATAATGCAAAATGTAAATATCAAAGATCAAAATGACAATTTAAAATGATAAAACGCCTTTTCTATTTTGATTTTTGAATTTTAAATTAGAACTATGCCCGATACCCAAACTCAAATTCCAATGGAGCCAAATCCAGCTCCGCCGCCTAATTTTTACCGCCGTCATACCCGATCTCTCTGGTTGTCGCTGATAACCGTTGCTTTGGCAGTCGCCGCGATTCTTACCTATATTCTATTTTTCCGCGAGGTTACACCGTCACCACAGTATACCGGCGATGTGAGGCTTGAGATTTCTGCTCCAGAGGAATCAGTTTCAGGCAGTCAGATTTCCTACGAAATTAGTTTTGAGAACCTTTCCAATATCAAATTGACTGCCCTCAGTCTGGAAGTTTTTTACCCGGAGGGTTTTGGTTTTATCGCGGCCACACCCGATACCCAGCCTTCGTCCGCCACAGGTCGGACTACGGCGGACACAGCTGCCCCGAGTTTTGACGGACGACAATTTACCTTTCCGGATCTGCCGCGCGGTGAAAAGGAAAAGCTCATCGTAGTCGGCATTCTAAAAGGCAATGTCCAGGAAATAAAGAGTATTACCGCGAAGCTTCACTATGTACCGGAAAATTTTGCTTCATCTTTTTTAGCATCCGGCGATGCTTCCACGATCATGCTGCCGCCAGAGATCACCATGAGAGTTTTGGCTCCGACCCACCTCATAACCGGGCAGATGATGAAATACGAAATCGAGATTGCCAATATCTCCATAGAGAATTTTGATGATCTGGTCATGGAGCTTTCCTATCCTTCCGGTTTCAGTTTTGGCAGTTCGGTTCCAAAGGCATCTTCAGGAGACAGCATATGGAGATTGCCGCAGCTGACCTTTGGGGCCACGCAAAAAATCACAGTGGAAGGTAGGCTCGCAGAAAGGCCGGGCGATGATGTTTACATCAGTGCGGAACTGTTCACTCAAAAAGACGGGGAGAAACTGTCAGCGGGCCGCAGTTACGCTTTTACCCGCATGCTTGATGCGCCGATAAAGCTCACGCACATTCTGCGCGGGGGGGCGGGCACGGTTTTGGCTTCGGAAAATTTAGAGTATGAGGTGAGTTATGAGAATGTAGGAGATGTTGGCCTGAGTAATGTAACGATTATTATGATTTTTGAAACTCCGGTTTTTGATTTGATGGAAGCCAGAAGCAGCACCGGGCAGATTCGCGGCAATCAGATGATCTGGCAGCCGGGGGGAGTAGCAGAGTTGGGCATCGTCAATCCCGGACAGACCGGAAAGTTTTCGGTTCGACTGCCGATTCGTGCCGAAACCGAGCTTTTCCAAAAAAATCCAGTAGCGCAGACTAGGACAGAGTTTCGCGCGGATACGCTCCAGGAAGCACTAAGCGGGGACACGCTCGCATTCAAGGTTGGCACTAATATTAGCTTGGATGCGAAAGCTTTTGTAGTCAGCGGGCCGGAGCGTCCCGAGCTGGGGCAAACATCGGTGTACCGTGTAACCCTGACTGTGAAAAATTCCGTAAATGATTTGCAAGATGCAGTGCTTACCGCGATTATTCCTCGGACTGACACCGCATTTCTTAGTCAGACAGTAGGACCGGCACAGGAAGCCGGAAATCTGCAATATTTTTCCGCTTCGCGCGGTATTACATGGAAACTCGGCCAGGTTTCGGCTTTTACCGGACCCAAGCAAAGCGCCAGGACTATCACATTTGATTTATCAATGACTCCTGAGACATCAGGCTTTGGCAGTTATGAGCTTTTGAAAGATATTGAAGTCCAGGGGCTTGATATTTTCACGAATGAGCTTGTATTTTCAGAGAAAATCCGCAGTGTAGACACAAGGTAAATTCAAAACTGATAACTCAGAATTGATAACTGATCACTAATGAAAATCTGGCCGAAAGCCAGATTTGTTATGAGTTATAAATTATCAGTTATTAGTTACCTGATCAGGTTTTTCATTGGGTCCAGATAGGAGCTGTCTTTTCTGATTTCAAAATGGAGATGGGGACCTGTGGACCTGCCGGTCGAACCGGAAACCATAATAGCCTGGCCCTGGGTTACTGCTTCGCCCGCTGTTACCAAAAGCTTTGAGGCGTGTCCGTAGCGGGTTTTATAGCCATTGCCGTGGTTGATGAGAATAGTGTAACCGTAACCTTTTTGCCAGCCCGCGATTTCCACGATGCCTCCGCCAGCAGCCACCACTTGGCAGTCGCGGCAGGGAACATCAATAGCGCGGTGCTTGGACCAAAAGCTCTGGGAGAGTCTGCGGGCTGCGGGAATTGGCCAGATGAAATCTGAATTTGCGCCGAGAGCGGGTTGGTAATCGTCGGGAACTTCAACTTTTTTGTAATCTTCTTTTTGGAGGTCAGCGACATATTGGCGACGCTGAGGGGTTGGAGTCTTTTTCACAACCGCGTTGGGTACGATTATTTCCTCCCCCGGGAAAATGTGGTCTTCGATTTCAATCTCGTTATACTCGAGAATATCTTCGAGATCAACGCCGTACTTTTTGCTTATCATATCAAGCGTTTCTCCATCTTTGATCACATGCTTCACGCCGGTAGTCGGCAGGATGCGGAGCTCTTGTCCGGGTTTGATGATCGAACCCGAGAGATTATTTTCCGTAATTATCGTGTCTTCTGAAACGCCATAGACCCCCGCGATCTGAGCTATAGTGTCGCCGCCTTTGACCTCATAGGTCTCGATGTCTTTTTTTAGGAGCGCTCCGTTGCCGGCCGGATTTGGTTTTAACAGCGCTGATCCGGACAGAGTCGGCAAGAGCGCTTCGTTCGCGCCTGCCGTTTCGTCTGCTTTCACGGATGCGGCAAGGACCTGTTTTTCCAATACCATGCGATCCGCCGCCAGCTCAAGGTTAATCGTTTCCAGGGAATTGTATAACTTTTCGTTTAGATCCGGACTCTCAGCCAGATAAGCAAAAAGCAAACTCTTATTGGCAGGGTTCACTGCGCCCAAGTTCGCTTTTAACATCAGGTTCCCGGAGGCGGCGATGACAGTAATGATCACAAGCAGGAGTTCAACTGCAAAGTGGGAATGGTAATTATTGAGTTTTAGGAGTTTGATTAGGAGGCTTATTTTAGCCATTTATTGTGTAAATCAGGGTAGAATTTACTTGTAGAATTTACCATTTTTTGCATGCTAAGGTCAAGGGGATAAGGAGCATGGGAATTCTGTGATTTTAGCTAATTTTTGCCTTAAGTAAGGCGTTTTTCTGTCAAACTGCGTGTGTGTACAAGATTGTTATTTTGGCTGTAGTTAGCCAAAAACTCTAAAAAAATTCCAAATCCCAATGTCCAATCAAGTCCCAAATCTTAATGGTCATTAGGGTTTCAGATTTGATTGAGCATTGGGATTTGGTCATTGGGGTTTAATGTAGTATTTTTACTCTATGTCTGATTTACTAAAAAATCTAAACGACAAACAGCGCGAGGCTGTTACTGCACCTTTGGGTCCGGTCCTTATTCTGGCTGGGGCGGGTTCGGGAAAGACGCGGGCACTGACAGCGCGGATCGCTTATATTATAAAAGAAAAACTTTTTAAGCCCGAGGAAATTCTCGCCCTGACTTTTACCAACAAAGCCGCCGGGGAGATGAAGGAACGAATCAATAAGCTTCTACAAGCTACAAGCTACAAGCTACAAATCCCCATCACCATGGGCACCTTTCATTCTGTTTGCCTGCGGATCCTCAGGGCCGACATTGAAAAGCTCGGACTGGGCTATGACCGTAATTTTACGATTTACGACAGCGACGACAGCCAGCGTTTGGTCAAGCAGATTGTTTTGGAGCTTGGCTTATCGGAAAGCTTTCGGCCGCAGGTTTTTTCCTATTACATTTCCGCGGCGAAAAACAAACTCTTGTCCCCCGGGCAGTTGAAACTGGAAAATGAATACCTCCAAGAGAGCCTCGAGAAAGTAGCGGGGCGGTATAAGCAGGCTTTGCGCGAAAATAATGCCGTGGATTTCGATGATCTCCTCGGATTGGCCTTTCAGCTATTTTCCGTTCCGGAGATTCTGAAAAAATATCAAGAGCGCTTCCATTATGTTTTGGTGGATGAATATCAGGACACAAACCATGTTCAGTACATGCTGCTTCGTCTGTTGGCCGCCCCTTCGGCTTCGCTCAGGGCAGGCAAAGCCAATCTTTTTGTGGTTGGCGACGACGCGCAGAGTATTTACGGCTTCCGCGGGGCCAATATGCAGAATATTCTGGATTTCAAAAAGGATTACTCGAAAGCCAGAGTCATAATGCTGGAGCAGAACTACCGTTCCACCAAGCCGATCCTTGATGTGGCCAACGAGGTTATCCGGCTCAATCCTTTTCAATACGAAAAGAAGCTTTGGACCAGCAATGTCGCCGGTAATAAAGTCAATCTCTATGAAGCGGGCGATGAGCTGGAGGAAGCGCGGTTTATTTTGAAAAGAATATTGAATATTGAATCTGGAATATCGAATGAAATAACTTATAAATCCGAGGAAACGCCGATATTAGATAGATTTGCGAGGAGAGATTTTAGGTTTCGCCATATTCCATATTCCAATTTCCAAATTCCAGAAGACCTTAACGAATCCGTCATTCTCTATAGAACTCATGCTCAATCTAGGCCAATTGAAGAGGTGCTTGTTAGCTCGGGCGTTCCTTATCAGATAGTCGGCGGTATCCGTTTCTACGAGCGAAGAGAAATCAAGGATGTGTTGGCGTTTTTGCGCCTCATGCAAAACCCGCGCGATTTGGTGAGCTTGGAGAGGGTGATCAATCTGCCGGCGCGGGGGATCGGGCGAGTGGCATTAAAGGAAATAACAACGGGGCTTGCTAAATACGATTACAATTTCACGCGCATGCTGAATAATCTGGAAGCTTTGAAACTCACTGACAAGGCATTGGCGGGAGCAAGGGATTTTTTTGGATTATTTTCAGGTATTGGTTCTCCCCCTCGTGAGGGGGAGTTAGAGGGGGTCGCGGAGCAAAAAGATACTACGACCTCCCCCAGCCCCTCCTCAGGAGGAGGGGAAAAAGAGCGCAATATTCTCGAAGTTATGGAACTTATACTCAAGCGTTCCGGCTATAAGGAAGCGCTACTAAAAGAAGGCAAAGAAGGAATTGATCGCTGGGAAAACGTGGAAGAGCTTTTCAATGTGGCGGGTAAATTTTCGCGTTTGCCATGGACCGTAGGACTGACTACGATGCTCGAAGAAGTAACACTGATGTCTGATCTCGACCGGGTAGAAGACGATAGCAACAAATTGACCCTGATGACGCTTCATTCCGCAAAGGGACTGGAATTTGATAACGTATTTTTCGTGGGACTGGAAGAAGGGCTTTTGCCGCATGCGCGAAGCATGATGAATCCGGAAGAGCTGGCCGAGGAGGTAAGGCTTGCTTATGTTGGCATCACAAGGGCCAGGAAAAATCTTTATCTCAGCTACGCCAGAACGCGTTCCAGTTATGGGGAAATAAAGAAAAGCGTACCGTCCAGAATATTGAAGGCAATACCGAAAAAATTCATAAATAGGCTGAGTTAATGCAAAATGTAAACATCAAAGATCAAAATGACAATTAAAAATTTTAAAATTTTACATTGTCATTTTCCATTTTGATTTTTCAATTTTACATTCAGCACCAAGATGGACATTGCTCAACTAAAGCAAATACTCTCACGATTCAATATAAAACCGAACAAGACCCTCGGTCAAAATTTCCTGCTGTCGGAAAAAGTCTTGGATGACATCATCACAGCCGCGGATTTATCATCAGATGACACGGTTCTCGAGATTGGTCCGGGGTTGGGGATACTGACACGGCAGTTGGGGGATAGAGCGGGTATGGTGATTGCGGTCGAGAAAGATAGAAAGCTGGTTGTGGCCTTAAGAAAAATATTTTCCGCCAAAGGCGGATCCGCCTCGGGCGGAAAGAATAAAAAGAACGTAAAAATCATGCAGGGCGACGCATTATTCCTTGATCTTTCGACATTCGACATTCCATATTCAACATTCAAAGTGGTTGCCAACATCCCTTACTATATTACCGGAAAATTATTACAAAATTTTTTGTCACCCTCCCCCAACCCCTCCCCTCAAGGAAGGGGAATTCCCCCCCCTGGAGGGGGGAGGATAAAGGTGGGGGTGAAGCCATCATTAATGGTTTTGTTACTCCAAAAAGAAGTAGCTCAGCGCATTGCGGCTGGACCCGGCAAGATGTCTATCCTGTCGGTCAGCGTACAGTTTTATGCTGACCCGGAAATTATTTCTTTTGTGAGCAAGGACGAGTTTTATCCTAAACCAGAGGTGGATAGCGCAGTCGTAAAAATTACCCCCCTTTCATCCCCCCTTACCAAGGGGGGAAAGAGGGGGGTGCGTTTTGACGTGGACGAGCGCAAATTCTTCCAACTCGTGAAGATCGGTTTTGCCGGTAAACGCAAACAGCTGCAAAACAATCTTCATAACGCCCCCTTTGCCCCCTCTTATCTTAAGAGGGGGGAGGGGGAGTTACTCGCTACGGACTATAAACAAATCCTCTCTTCTCTCAACATCAACCCCCTTGCTCGTGCTCAAGACCTCTCGCTCCAGGACTGGTACGGATTATATCAAAAACTATTGACATGACGTCTTAGTTGTGCTATAATATTAGTAGCAAAGTTTGAAGTTTCGAAACAAAAACACAAAATAAAAGCCAAATTTAACGCAAAATGCCCCTCATCCCCAGGGAATTTTTCTCTAGTGTTCGTAATGCATCCCGACTGAAAAAATTGGTTATTCCAATCGGGATCTTTTTTATTGTCATGATTGCCGCCGCGGCAATGTATTTTTATTCACCATCTGAGAACAGCGTGCTGGGGGAAAACAAGACGCCAAATGCGCCGACTTTGTCGGGTGCGTGGCTCATGAAATATTTCCTCACCGAGGATGAAAACGCGCCGCACGTGGGGGGGCCGGACGGTGATCCTGATAACGACATTATCACTAACGTCCAGGAATATTATTACGGCACCAATCCGACCAAGGAAGACACGGACGACGATGGCGACATTGACAGCTACGAGATTGCCTTTGGGCAAAACCCGAATGGCGGCGGTGATTTAGTGCTTGCTGATACGGCACGTGATTACATCAAAGAATATATTGAAACCAGCGGGGAGCTGGCGGATTTTTCCGAAGAAAAGATTTTAGCGGAAGTAAAAGAAACATTCAACCCTGACCAGCCCGTAATTTTAGATTTCCCTTCTGACAAAGAATTTATAGTCATCAAGCAAAACGATGTTCCGGCTTTTGAAAAATACTATGACGCAACCTCTGGTCTAGACTCACTGCAGGATTGGGAAAAAGAGGATCTGCAGGCCAGGCTGTTTGAGGGAATGAGCTGGGATGAGGTTGATTCGTATGTTGAGAGGCTGGACGCGGCAGAAAAGATTTTGAAACAAACCCCAGTGCCGTCGGAAATTATAAATATCCATAAAATAAAAATAGCCAATCTCCGCGCCGGAAAACGAATGCTTGAACTGGTGCGGGACAATTACAAGCTGGAACAGGACAATGATCGATTTTGGCCGGATTTTTTTGCACAGTTGATTGCCGGCCAGCAGACTGAGGCTTTGGAACTCGCTGCTTGGCAGGAACTTGGGTTGAGATTAAAAGATATCGGCGGGCTTTAGGAAAAAAGAATGAAATTTATTTTCAAAAAATTTTTTACAGCGCTCATTGCGTTTTTCATATTGATGAATCTGAGCTGGCCGGTCTTCACAGGGGCGCAAAGCGATGCAACGAGCGAGCTGCCTGATGGGAACACTACCCCGGCGCAATTACCTGCAGTGGGGCAGCTTCCACTCAACCAGATCCCCGGCCTGAATAATCTCTCCGTTTTGCAGGTGCCCCTGCTTGGCAATGCTCCGGTTGCTTCTGCTCCGGGTCTCAGAGATATAACTTTTGGCGATCTGCCTTTTTTAAGCGGCCTGCCGGACATGCCGGATTTTAGTTTTTTGAAAGATATACCGGGACTGGATAATTTGCCGCTCAAAGACATTCCCAATCTCAAGGACCTTCCGCTCAACCAGATCCCCGGCCTGAACAATCTATCCTTGGGGAACATCCCCGGACTGAAGGATATGTACATTGGCGGAATCCCCGGACTCAAGGATACAGCCATGAAAGACATCCCGGGGTTAAAGGACCAATCGTTTGGCAGTATTCCGGGACTGAAAGATACCCCCGGACTCAAGGATATACCGGGGATAAAGAACATTCCGGTTGGCAAGCTGAATACGTTTTTTGAATCTATTTCGACTTTGTTTGCCGGAACGATTGAGAAAAAAAGCCTTAAGGTTTGCATTGTTTCTTATTTCCCCCCGGTAATGTTCCCTCTGCAATATGTGGAGATCAGAAATACTGACAATTCTCTTTCCAAACTCTATCGCTTGTTTTTTATCTCCAAAATTTACAGGCGCGACCGGCTTGAAAAAACCTCGCTGGCCCTGGGAAATAACCTGCCCGGCGCCCAGGCATTTAAGGCTCTATGCAGAAAAAAACCGAAACCGCCCGACGCCGACGGAATTATTTGGAAAATCGGCACTTCATGCAAGGCCGGAGAAATGCCCGGCAGAAAATGTAAAAGCTAAACCGATATGATTTTTCGAAAACAAAAACCATTTATTTATGCGCTTCTCGTCTGCCTGTTTGTATTACAAGCCGGGGTTTTGACGGTGCCTGATCAAGCGGCGGCGCTCAGTACTATCCCGACTCGCGTAGATTCCGATAAATCAAAAATAATGAGTGATATTTTTACGTCCGCTGCCAAAGCGGCTTGGAACAGCACTTATCCGAAATTTTTTGCCAAATTCGACGACAAGCTTAAAGCGACATTCGGCGTTAACAGTTATCTTTTGTACCAGCAGTCTTTGGTGGAAGCAAAATACCTGCAGGATGCTTACCGCAATAGTTATGGTTCTGATGCTGTAACCGCTACCAGTACTTTTCAAATCGCTTCCCAGCATGAAAATCTGCCGTTGAATAAAACCATGAGCGCTTCCCAAGCGCGCCAGCTCGGGGCTCGGGATGCCGGATCAGGGAATCGCCAGTCGTTTGAGAAAAATATACAAAAATTGATTGTCGGCGGATCCTCGCTGTTTACCTCTTCCAATGCCTGCGGCGGGGTCAACAAGAACGCGGTCAGAAACACCTCGGAATATTTAGCCGCGGCTTCCACCGGAGTTCTGGCGGAAGATATTGATCCTACAAATCCCATGAAGTTTTATGAGCAGATGGGGCGGTTTGGCAGCCCTTATTCAAGCTCTATTTTCTGGGAAGAACAGCTCAAAGGGGTAGCCGCTCAAAAAGAATCTGAGGCCAGGCAAGCCGCCCATCTGGAGCTTACGGCTCCCGGATACAAGAGTCCGCAGAAGCTTGATGCCCAGGGACGGCTCATTACCAGCGCGCCTTTGAACAGCATTTCTGCCGGCCAGCAAAGCGCCCAGGGCACTCTGTTTGACAGTGTGCTCAACGCCAGCGGTTCACCTTATGACACCAGCTCTTTTAAGAATTTCGCGACCAGTCTGGCGACCGGTGCGGCAGGGCAGTTGTTCAGCAAATATTTCGGTAATTTCTTGGGCGGCATACTGGGTGATAATATGGATTCGTTTCAAAACACTGCCGGGGATGTAGGGAGAAGCATCGCAGAGTCCGCAGTCAAGAATCTGAGCTCCAAACTATATGATAATATCAGCAGGCAAATTTTCCAGGGTAAAGTCTTGGCCGAGAGTACCGGATGCAGCAGCAATAGAGTAAATCGCCTTGCCAACGCCGCAACGCCTAATGATAAATTTGATCCGGATTTGCAGAATGAAGATCCGCCTCCCTTTACCGGTGATACCAGCCTTCCTGAGATTCCTCTTGAGGAAGAGCCTGGCGATGTCAGCGGCGCGCTTTTGCTGAGCGCCAGCCCGCCGATTTTGGAAATTGACAGGAAGACTCGGATTTCCTGGGACGCTTCCCGAGTGTCGGATTCTGAAGAAGGAATATCGCTGATTCCCATTTCAGAGCAGAGTTTCCCCCCGCAGGGCAGCCAGTGCTACAGCCTCGATGATGCAAGAAATGCGACTGAAGAGGATATCGGCAAAGATCAGGGACTGAATGTTACGCTGATTACAGACGCAAATGACGGTGATTCACGAAAAGATTTGAAGGTCAGCCTTGTTGATCCTCAGCCGCGCCAGATTGTTTTTGTTTCTGATAAAGTGAAAATTAAATCGGGGCAGAGCGCTACCCTGGGTTGGGATATCAAAGGTTATCCGGATGCGGTATTTTCGCTTGATGGTGAATCTGTTTTCCGAAGCGATGAGAGGGTAGTCAGTCCGACCGCGACCACGACCTTCAGTCTGATCGTGAGCGAAGCTAACCAGTGCGCCACGCTCGATTCAGCGACCGTGATAATCGCCGTCGGCAAAGCAGCCCCCACGGGCGGCGTCGCCGGGATTTCAACCTTGGCGCCGAGAGAATAGCGCAGAATATCGAATATGGAATTTGGAATATGGAAGAAATCAATAACAAAATTAAATCGTTTACTGATCTTGACGCTTGGAAGGAAGGACACAAATTGGTATTGATGATTTATAAAGCTACTAAAAATTTCCCCAAAGATGAAATATTCGGACTCGTTAGTCAAATGCGGCGATGTGCTGTTTCTATAACCTCTAATATTGTCGAAGGCTTTGGTAGACAGACATTTAAAGAAAAAATCCAGTTCTATTTTATTGCCAGAGGCTCGGTAGTAGAATTACAGAATCAGCTTTTGGTGGCTAAAGATGTTGGGTATATGCCAAAAAATGAATTTATAGAGACTGCAGACCAAACAGTAAAGGTCCATAAGATACTAAATGGTTTAATAAAGTCATCAAAGGTTTTTGCCGCATGAGGCTCCATTCGAAATTCAAAATTCGATATTCCATATTCCTTCTGGTAGTGGTGGTTTTGCAGTTTGCGCCAATGGCGGCCGAGGCGGTTTTGTATACCCCAGACAATCTCAAATTTACAGTCCGAACCGAGCGGACGACCTACAGGAGCTGGTGGGGAGGGACCGATATTGTTATCAGAGCAGAACTTAGTATACCGTCCGGTGCGCCCGCTGTGGTGAAAGGGGACAAGATCAATCGTTCCATTAACATGACTATTGATGGTTTTCTTGTGGCCACTATCGATGAATCCAAGAAAAGCTCCTGCGGCTACCTTGGCTGCAGTTTTGATGCTTACGGCCCTACCGCTGACACAGTCGGCCCGATTCCGGTCTGGCACACTATAGCTCCGTTAAATCCGGCGGTTGTGGCGGGGGGAAGATTTGCTCCGTCGAATACTGTTACAAAAAGGTTTGGAGTGTTCGCGGCGATTGATGTTACTGGCACTGATGTTCCATTTACCAATAATTGGGCGCCGGTTACCATTGAGGTCTATAAAGACCAGGCCTCATATGATGCCGCAGCTGCTGCCAAAGGCGTTACACCAGCACAATTTGCAGCTGAAGGTACAGGCTCGGCATTTACGAGCGGAGGGAATGCAGAGAGTTCGGTTTTAGGCGGAGGCGCTGATGCGCTGACTGGCACGCTTCTCAGCGTGGTCAACGGGATCCTCACAGCCATAATCGGCATACTTCGCTGGATTGTCTGGCTTATCGCAGTTTATGTGGTAATGCCGATTCTCGAGGTTACGCTGACCATGGATGCGGCTAACATCGCCTCCACCATCCAGTTCGGCTGGACATTTGTCCGCGATATTGTGAACATGATCTTTATTCTGATTTTGATCGTGCTCGGTTTTGCCACGATGCTGCGCATGGAGAGCTACAATTACCGGCAGATTCTAGTCGAGCTGATCATCATGGCCGTGTTGGTCAATTTCTCCCTGGTCATTGCGCGCATAATCATCCAAATCGCTGATATTGTGCAGTTTACATTTTTGCCGCAGGGAGAGGGCATGTCCGGCGTCCGCTATCTTTTTCAGGTCCTCATCCAGGATCAGACCAAGGTCGCGATCAACGGTCTTTCTTTTAGCACAGCTGGGGCGCTGGCCTCCTCTGCGAGTCTGATTTTTCAATTTATTTTAGAGTTGGGCGTGGTCATCACTTTCGCGGCCCTGGCGATTTATACGCTCATCCGGATTATTGCTCTGTGGATGCTGATGATCCTCTCGCCGTTTGCCTACGCTCTGCGAGTTCTGCCAAATACAAAACACCAGGCGGACGAATGGTGGACATATTTTATAAAATACGCGTTTTTCACGCCTGTCATCGCCTTCTTTTTGCGTCTCACGGTTGAGCTGCATCGTAAAGGTCTCTCGATAACCCAGGGCACATCATTTAGTTCCGGGAACGCCTCGGATATCCAGACATTTTTGGCCAGGAGCGGCTCAAACGACCAGGTAAATCTCGCCTCAACCCTGGAGCTGATCATCATTTATATAATAGTTCTGGCGTTCATGTGGGCCGGCATCATCGTTGCCGGAAAAATCGGCATCTATGGCGCGGACGCGATCACCAGCGTTGCCAAGAAAGGTCTTGGTGCTCCATTTGCCGGAGGCTGGGGAGCAATCAAAGGCTTGGGCGGGCTAGCCAAACGCGCATATTCTGGTTATGTCGGAGCGCAGATAGGAGAGCATGAGCGTGCAGGACAGCTCGCTGAAGCTACATATCAAAAAGCCATGCAGAAAGCGGACGCATTGCGAAAAGCCGGCAAAACCAGGGCTGCAGATATAGTTGAAGAACGAGCTGCCACAGCTCGGAAGACTCAGATGAAGCACGCTCGTAAGAGTGCTGGCTGGCGCATGGCTGCCATGCTTGATCCGCATGTGCTCAAAGAAGCTTGGGCCAAGCGCAAGCATGAAAAAGAGATGCGCGACTATGAGCCGGCTATCGGACATATGGTGGATACTTTTAACCGAGTTATTCCTACGGAATGGGCTGGTCCGCAGCGCCTAAAGAATCTTTGGCAAAAAGGCGAGATGGGCAAAAAAACTTATCATGGAATGGTTGCTAAAAGAGGAGTGGTCTCCGCTGAGGCTGATGAGCTTCTCAAAGGCGTGAGAACCCGCGAGGACGCAGCGCGCATTGCTGACAAAGCGTTCGCCTCCGGTGACAAAGACGAAATCGAAGCTGCGCTAAAGGTTTTACAGCATGGTAACTGGCAGGATGACTATATGAACCTCAGAGGCAAGAAATTTTCAGTGACTGGATACCTCAACGACATAACCGGCAGAATGAGCAAGGCTGGATTTTCCGGTGAAGAGCAGATTATGATTCTTGATGACCTCAAAGAAACCGCTGAAGCGGCAGGAAGATTGCGGGGTTACGGTTATGATAGAGAAGACGAAGACGGAGTTATTCGCGCCGCAAATGATTTTGGTTATTACCGTGGTCTTGGGAAGGATGACATGGTTAAAAAGCTGACAGACGTTCAGGAAAAATTCGATACGCAATACACAGAGACAGGCAATTTGGAATTCAAGCATATTGCTGATGCCATGAAAACTGGAATACAAGAAATTTCATCTTCGACTGACGACAACGCTGCCAGGGCTAAATTTTCTGAAATATTTGAAGCCAAAGACGCCGAAGGCAGAAATGTCGGGAGGAACTATTATCAGGCAAATAGTGAATATAAAGCTACAGATGACGTCTATGATCATAGCCTGAACAATGTGCTTACCTCTCGGCGGTTTATGGACGAGGCGCATATCAAGCTGCGGCGCGGCAATGCCGGTACGCATGCGAGAAATATTGAGGCAGCCGTGATTGACGACCAGGACCCAAATGAGGGCTGGACTAGGATGAACCTTTTAGGTTCAATGCTGACCCATGAAGTCGGGCCAAACATCATCGAATCTATTACCGCTCGTATCCATGAAAGCCAGGGCCGTTTACTGCAGGGTTTCGGGGCTTTGCAGGACTCTGCTACAGGTAAATGGGAACTGCCTGATTATGACATTGTCAAACAAACGAACATAGATATCACGGCAAAGTCCGGTGGTGACACGCATAAGAAAGAATTATTAGAAGAGCAGCAGACTCAGCACATCCGTGGCATGGACAAGATGGTAACAACTGCACGCTTGAACCGAAAAATGTTCAATGCCATAACAGGAAGCGATCGTTTATTCACCTATGAACAACGCAGTCATTTTGCTACAAATTTTAATGAGTATCTTGATGCTAAGGGGATTCCTTCTGCTGGCCAAGGAGCAATCGAAAGAATTAATATTAGCGACCTGCCAGGGGAACCAAGAAGTGCCAGAGGAGGGAGCGGGGCAGGCCAGGGAGGAGGTGCGGCGCAACCAATAATCACGCCTCCAACGGGTTTTGGCAGCGGAGCGCGAAGCACTACCACATTTCCTGGCGGCGGGCCGGGATTGACCACACCTGGACCTAATGCACCGGGAACGCCCGGAAATGTTCCTGGCGCGCCGCCTTCGGGAGCAAATCCAAGCCCTGGAGGCACTAATCCCGGTGGTCCGACCATCATTACTCCATAAAGTATGGCCAACGAACAGCAAAATCTGACTCCTCAAAATATCGCCTCCATTACCTGGAAGAATTTTGAATTGCTCAAGCCTGAATGGCTTGGCGATGAACGGATTATGGCACAGGTGAAGCTATTTGTTATGGACACGGCGGACAGCAGCGACAGCGCTGATGCTTCGCGGGCATTGCAGATCCTGCATAAGCATCTGGAAAAAATTCCCGACCTGGTGAACCAAAGGCCAGATATCTTTGAGGAATATATGCGCCTCCTGTCCGTTCTCAAAGCTTGCTTTTTAGTAATGATGTCCCCCAACGATGTTTCAACTTTTATGAAAGAGAATCTTCTTTCTACTATGGAGGTTCTCGATTTTGACATCACTCAAAAGATCAATGATCTCTTTTTAGTCTACTATAAATTTCCCGACGGCCAGCAGGAAATTGCCAAGACGCTGGTAAAAGCCATGGAAACAAGCGAGGAGTATCTCGGCACAGTAAGCTTGAAGCTCAAAGGCAGGGAACATGACGAGGATCCTATTGTCTCGAACTGGATCATTGATTACAATCAGTACTCTGTGTCGCTTGCGGGTACTACGGGCGGCCAGGTCAAAAGGGGAGGGGTCGAGCGCGCGTCCTACGTCACCCATAGTCCGAATGTTAGGGGACTGCGCGAGGACGAAAAGACTATTCTGAGGAGAGTGCTTGAGTTATATGATTGGCTGAAAAGCTTTTTACCGGCAGCGCAAATTCCTAGGACAGCGCCATATTACAGAGCCGAGCATGTTACCGTACCTATACCGAGGGCCAGCTCGCCCTCAGCATCGCAGGTTAGGCCGCCTCAAATTCCCAGACCGCAGCAGACCCCGCCTCCACCAGCGGCTGTGAAACCTCAGCCTCCTCCTGCCAATTCACAGGCGCAGGGGCTGACCCCACGAGAGCTCATCAGCGAGATAAGGCCCAGCTCAGCGATTAGCGAACAGCGATTAGCGACTAGCAAAATACCGCCGACCCAATCGCCAATCGCCAATCGCCAATCGCCCAAGAGAGTTCTCCCTCCGCCGCCCAGGCCGCCGAAATTGATGCCTAACCTGCCTTCGGCCGGCAGAGTTATGACGCGCGCAGCCATGCCTCCCGCGCCTGCGGTTCCGCCAAGGCCTATTTCACCCGTAGCCAAACCCTCAACCCTAGAGGAGCTTCATAAAATACAGGAGGAGGAGCGATCATTTTCCGTAAACGCGGCGGTCGCGCGGGCCGGCAGTAAGGAGGAAGGCGGGCAGGTAGTGTCCGGCGATGACAGAGTGGAGCAAAAGCTGCAGGAGCTGGAGAAGAAGCTAGAAGAAGAAGTGTAGTTGTAAGCTTTACGAATAACGAATTGTACGAATTTACGAATGACGAAACCCGTATTGAAAAGAGAGGATATTGTTTATCCTGAGTTAAGTTATCAAATAACAGGAATACTGTTCGACGTTTATAACAAAATCGGTTATGGTTTAAGTGAGAAGACCTATCAAAAGGCAATAGCGTTAGCTCTAAAAAATAGTAGTCTCGATTTTCGAGAACAGGTCTGTGTACCTGTCATTTATAATGGTCAAGTCATCGGTAAGAATTTTTTAGATTTTTTGATAGAGGATAAAGTTATTCTGGAAATCAAGAAAGGCGATCGTTTTGCCAAGGCACATATAGATCAAGTATTACAGTATTTACATGCAAACAAACTAAGATTGGGCATTCTAGCCTACTTTGCTCCACGTAAACTACATTTTAAGAGGCTGGTGAATTTATAATTCGTACATTCGTATTGATTCGTTATTCGTAAAACCTAGATGAGCCCAGAACAGTTTACTCAGATCAAACAAAGAATCGAGTCATCCAGTATGTTATCAATGACCGAGAAGAAAGAATGGCTATTTTTGTTGCCCAGAATGACTGAGCAGGAAATAAAAGAGCTTGACCGGATTTTATCAATAAAGCTGCCGTCAAAAGTTTTCAATAACGCCCCCCCCAGCCTCGCCGGAGCGAGTCGAGGCGGGCAACCCCCTCTTGATCTAAGAGGTAGAGAGAGGGAGTTACGGGCGCCTGTTACTGATATAAAACCACCTGCGCCTCAAGCACCCGCTCCGACTATAATGAATCGTCCGCGGATTTCCGAGCCTCCTGCTCCGCCCGCACAAAAGAATATAGAATCTCGAATATTGAATATTGAAAAACCCAAACCGCAAATTCCACTTCCGGTAAAGAAAGAATCCACAATACCAAAAGCCGATATTCCAAATTCCAAATTCAACATTCCAGCATCAATTCGCAGGCCTGACGCCATTCCACAAAAGCCTGTCATTCCCGAGCTTGCCAAGCTGGCGTCTCTGTCTATGGAGGATCTCCGACGCGAATCTTCCATCTATGTATTTTTGGAAAATCTAAATCAATATATCTTATCTCTGATAGCGAAACGGATTCCTGCGGAAGAAATCCTTCTAGCGTTTGAAAAAAGCCCCTTGCATAAATCCTATCTCAAGGTTGGTATGGCTCTTCTGAACCACGAAAAAAACACGGAGCTTTCGCGTGAGGAATTCGAGACCCTGACCGATTTCCGGACGAATCTCAAGAGATTATAGAGGCTACGAACTACGAATACTTACGAAAATACGAAAAGGAGGTTTTTTGTTATTTTTTCAATTTATGCTATAATAAATTGGCTACGAACTACGAATACTTACGAAAATACGAAACAAAAGTGCAAAAAACCCTCCTAAAAAGAAAGGATTTAATATATCCGGAATTGAGTTATCAAATAATGGGTGTTTTATTTAAGGTATCTAAAGAGTTGGGAAGCGGCTATCTCGAAAAGCATTACCAGAGAGCTTTAAATAATGTGGAATTAAAAAGAAGCGGTTTAAAGTTTAAAGAGCAGGTGCCTATAGAATTAAAGTACCAAGATACTAAAATAGGTAAGTATTTTCTCGATTTTCTTATTGAAGACAAGGTAATACTGGAAATAAAAAACGGCAGAAACTTTTCGAATAAAAACATTGAACAGGTTCTTGGTTATTTGAAAGCTTTCAATTTATCTTTAGGAATCTTGGCAAACTTTACTGCTAATGGGGTTGCGTATAAAAGAATTGTCAATGCTCAATAATTTCGTATTTTTCGTATTCGTTCGTAATTCGTAGCCTATGCAGTATTCTCTCCCACAATTCGTAGATGTTGAGGATCAGATTCTCCCGCACCTGACTGTCAAGCAGTTTCTGATGCTGATTTTTTGCGGGATTCTGGGGCTCGTCTATTGGGTGATTTTCGGAGTTGGTTTTATTTTTGCGATTTTAATGCTTTTAACGCTTCTGGTCATCCTGCCCGTAACTTTCTATAAATTCAACGGCCGATCCTTGCTGGTCAATCTGCCCAACCTCATGCGTTTCGTGACAGCGCCGCGGTATCGCGTTTTTTCAAGACAGGGGAGCGCCATAACAGTGCACAAGCAGCAACAAGCCGCGGTTCAGGAATCCGTAGGATCACAAGACGCCCCAGTCGCATCGCGGCTTAAAAATTTAGCTTACATTTTGGATGCGCAGAGCGCGGAAGAAGAACGGCTGCTACGAACTACGAATCCTTACGAAAATACGAAAAAATGACGCTAATCCATTTATTTATATACAATATTTTCAAGATTCGTTTCGTATTTTCGTATTCATTTCGTAGTTCGTAGCCATTATGGAAATGCAAAAAGCAAAAACTAAAGGCCCCTCGTATTCCACCCAAAAATATATCAATGTGGCGGAAATAAAAGAAGACACATTGGTACTAAAAGACGGCTCACTGCGCGCGGTTATCGCGGTGTCTTCGACGAATTTCGCTCTAAAATCGGAAGACGAGCAAAATGCGCTAGTTAGCGCTTATCAGGGCATGCTCAACTCCATAGATTTTCCTTTGCAGATTTTGATCCACTCGCGCATTCTCGACATCGGCGGTTATCTGGAGAAGCTCAAAGGCCTGGCCGCTGGACAAACCAATGAGCTGCTGCGGATCCAAATGACCGAGTACATCGAATACGTCGGCAAGCTTGTGGAGTTTGCCAATATCATGCAGAAAAATTTCTATGTCGTGGTGCCGTATTCGGCCCAGCCGGTAAAACAAACCTGGGGGTCAAGGATTAGAACCTTTTTCAATCCGCTTTCCCAGATTGCAACCTCTCAGGGAGATTTCCATCGCGCGAAGACCAAGCTGGATGAGCGCACCAATCACGTTATATCAGAGCTCGGCGGTGTGGGACTGCGTTCGCTTTTGCTGACCACGGAGGAACTAGTTGAGCTCCTTTACCAGGCCTATAACCTGGATTCTGCCTCCATCCTGCACGCTGATAATATTAAGGGGATAGAGATAAATGAATAAAGCTTTACGAATAACGAATCGTACGAATTTACGAATTCGTACATTCGTAAATATTCGTAATTCGTAAAACCATGAAATTATTCAACAAAAATAAATCTACTGAAGCCGCTGTCGGCCGCGAGATATTGGAGGCCGAGCAAGCCTTTAAAAAAGGCATGACTTCGCTTCTCGATCTGATCGCGCCTTCCGCAATGCAGATCGAATCTACGCATATCCAGGTTTCAGGCAAATACGCGCGTACTTTTTTTGTGCTGACCTATCCGCGTTTTCTCTCCTCCAACTGGCTGTCGCCGCTCATCAACCTTGACCAGCCCATGGATATTTCCATGTTTATTTATCCCATGGAAACGGACGTGGTCATGAAAAAACTAAAAAACAAAGTCGGGCAGCTGCAGGCAACCATTTCCATGAACCAGCAGAAAGGAGCAGTGCGGGATCCGATGCTGGAAACAGCTTATCGCGATGTTGAGGAGCTGCGCGACGCTCTGATGCAGGGCACGGAGCGTTATTTCCGTTTCGCGCTTTATTACACGATTTACGCTGATGATCTGGCTAGTCTCGACAAGATATCGGCAAACGTGGAATCGCTTTTATCTTCCAAGCTCATTGTCAGTAAAAGGGCGGTTCTGCAGGCAGAGCAAGGGTTCAATTCCACGCTTCCCCTGGGCAGCGATGAGCTTGCCATAACCGCGAATATGAATACTGGCCCGTTGTCCACGACTTTTCCGTTTGTGTCGGCAGAGGTTAGCTCCAATGACGGAATTCTTTACGGTATCAACCGCCACAATAACAGCTTGATACTTTTTGACCGGTTTCAAATGGAAAATGCCAACTCTGTGATTTTCGCCAAATCAGGTGCCGGCAAATCGTACGCTATAAAACTTGATATTTTACGCTCGTTGATGCTCGGCACGGACGTGATCGCGATTGACCCGGAAAATGAATACAAGCATTTGGCTGAGGCGGTCGGCGGGTCGTTCTTGAACGTGTCGCTCAACTCGAACTCGCGCATCAATCCATTTGATCTGCCAAAGGGCATCGAGGATGAATCGCCAGAGGATATTTTGCGTTCAGCCGTGATCAGCCTCATGGGACTCATGGGTCTCATGCTCGGCAAGCTTGATCCCACGGAAGAAGCCATGCTGGATCGCGCTCTCTGGGAAACTTATGCCACGCGCGACATTACTCCGGGGAGTGATTTTGTCGGCAAAGAAATGCCCACCATGCAGGATTTAGTCAATGTTCTTTCCGGCATAACCGGAGCGGAATCTCTGGCCCAGCGGCTGGGCAAATACGTGGAAGGCACGTTTGCCGGAATTTTCAACCAGTCCACCAACATTAATATGAATAATCAGCTGGTGGTTTTTTCCGTGCGCGATTTGGAGGATAGCCTTCGACCGATTGCGATCTATGTCGTTCTCGGATTTATTTGGAATGAAGTGCGTTCGTCTCTGAAGAAGCGCATCCTTGTCGTGGATGAAGCGTGGTGGATGATGCAGCACGAGGACTCTGCCAGGTTTTTGTTCGGGCTAGTCAAACGCGCTAGGAAATATTATTTGGGGGTTACAACTATAACTCAGGACGTGTCAGATTTTTTGGCGAGTCCCTATGGCCGGCCGATTGTTACCAACTCGTCCATCCAGCTTCTTTTAAAACAATCGCCGGCCGCGATTGACACAGTGGCCCAGACCTTTTTCCTGACTGAAGGGGAAAAATATCTGCTATTGGAGAGCGAGGTTGGCGAGGGCATCTTTTTTGCCGGCCTCAAACACGCCGCGATCCGCATTGTAGCCTCCTACACCGAGGACCAGATCATCACGACCGACCCCCGCCAGCGCATGGAAATCGACCGCGCCAAAGAGGAGATGGAAGGGGAAAAGCAATGACGGAAAGACTTCAGGAAAACCAGGCCGATCTCGATAAAACCCATCAATTCCGCGAGGGTTTGCGGGAATTGCGGGCAACACCACATATCACAACTATGGAAGAAGCTTTGGATGATGAAGAAGGAGAGGCGGCGTGGGACGCCACAGTCTACGAGAGAGAAGCTGATGACGAAGTAAAGATTCAAGAAGTGAGAGCATCAATCGGTTTAAGGGAAAATGTGGAAGATAACCCCGAATCTGATGCTGAGCCAGTTGTTGATAAAACCGCCGAGCAGGAGCTGGGCCGGGTTCTATCAGAAGTTTTTGAATCAAAAGACCTGGATACAGCCTCAGAAAGATTCGCCCAAGAAGCGCTGGCTTTTTTTGGAAGCCTGCGCGAGAAAAAAACTTTTTCCGAAAAATCGCTGGAGATATTGGAAAAACTGCGCACTCTTGCGCCACAGATATCTCAGGCGCTCGATAAAGTCGAAGACGGCTCTGATTATAAAAATCTGGCAAAGACTGCTCTGGGAGTAGTAGAAAAATTCAAATTAGCTATCCCGAAAGAGAGCTTTGATAGCACCGTAAAAGAAATTAAACAAGCAGAGGAGGCAGGCGACGGCGGGAGATTAAAAAAAATCGCTTCCACAGGCATTGATTTCATTCCTGTCATTGGTCCTGCGAAAATGCTGGTTGAAGCAGTAAAGGGAAAAACGTTAGATGGACAAAAATTGTCCGGTTGGAAGCGCGCTTTGCACGCTTTAGAAGGAGGCAGTTTTTTCATTCTAGACATGACCGGCGTTGGTGCAATCGGCACCAAAGCAGTCAAGGGTTCGGTTCTTGGAGCAAAGATCCTGACAAGAAGCGCTGCTGTGGCAAGGACAGCCGGGATAGGGAGGGAAATTTACGCTCCGCTTTTCAAAGCGGGGAAAATGATCACGCGAAATAAAACACTGGCCAGACTGGTAGACAAGACTTTTGATCAATTTGCAACTAAGAGAAGGTATTATGGCAACCTTGACCGAAGAAGAGCTGCATAATCTAGACAAACTTACAAGCAGCAAAAACAAAAAACGGCTTTTGAAGCTTGGTAAATACGCCATGAGGGCCGGCCAACTTGGCGCTTATATGGCAGGCCAGCACGACCTGGCCGACGAATTTCGTGAAGGGGCTCATGGTTTTAAGGAAGCTGGAACAGGCCATCATGGCGCCGGGCGCAAAGCCGCGTCAAGTTTTGCTGGCGGTCAAGCTGCAAAATTTGCTCAAGGCAAAGGGCTTGCAAGGAAAGCTTTCAATAAAACTAAATACAAAGGCAAGGTTGGAAAAATGAGCGGCGGAAAATCGGCAGCCCTGGGAGGAGCGATATCAGGCGCAATGCAGGGTGAAAGCTTGACTAATATCGCCAAAAGCTCTGCCAGCTGGTATTTATTGTACACTGCTTTCACAGCATTTTGGGTCAGCATTCTTACTTTATTCGGATGGATAATTCCTTTTTTATATTTGAATGCGCATTTTTTGGCTTCGAAGCTCGGATCAAAACTGTTTGGCGAATTCTCGATAGCGCAGAAGGTTCAGCTGGCTGTCATAGATCTTGGTGCGATTTTATTGGTAGTCTTGCTCCTGGTTATTTTTATTGTCTGGCCTCTCTATATAGTCTGCAATCCGCAAGGGCTGCTATCGCTTCTGGAAGCTTTTGATTATACGGAATATATAGGGGTTCCCAAGCAGGTCTGCGACTCGCTGAATAGCGTCGGCGGGAGCCTGTCGGGAGTGACGGGCAGTGTCGCAGGAATCGTGGAAAGCGGTTTGACTGCCATGTGCAGTGCGCCGGAGATTTTGGCCCAGCAAAACAATGCGCCGCATCCGCGTCGCACCGATCCGGACCTTGACCGGCTTGTTTCCTGCATTCGTACGCAAGCGCCTGATGCGGGAGGGGTTTCGACCTTTGAGCAAGGCGGCGAGGTCTGCAACTATACCAGGGGTGCGGAAATCTGCGGTCAGTGTGCCTATCCAGTTAATTCCTGCCATTATGGCGGAGCACTTGGCAAAACCGGGGCATTAGCTGCAGATTTTGCCGGCAGTGAGGGTGTGGGCAATGAAGCCGTGATGGGCGGGCAGATTTTGCAAGCCGCTCAGTATTGCAGTGAGGTTTTAGGCATTGCCTTGAACCGTGCAGTATGTGAGACTGTTAATGCCGACGAGGTTTCTTGTGCTGACAAAAATGCTGATCATGTTTACATTAGCCTACGCAAATGCGAACAAGATAGCGGGCCAATTAATTCAGAATAGAATATTGTGGGAATTATATACAAAGCTACCCTAAACTTTTAAAAAGTTTTGCAACCGTGTCTTAAAATTAGAGATGTTTTTGGATCAGTATTGCAAACAGGAAATCCTTTGAAAGTAATGTAGATAAGAAAATAGCACACGACTAATAGAAAAGTGGCGATTATAATTTTGAACCAGGTTTCTTTAATCCAATTTCTCATGCTTTTTTCTTATACCCTCGCACTTTGCGCTTTCGCTCCTTATGCTTACGAGGTTTTTTCTCATCCGCAATACCAGTTAGGATTTTGTCAAAACTAACAGGGATTGGCTCGTGAATTTTTGATTTTCTGCTCATACATAGATTTTACTTTACTAGAGCCTTGTAGCGCAATGTTTCGCTGGCCGATACTTTCATAACCATATCGCTAAAGGTTTCGCCAAAATCTACTGCCTTTGCGTTGAAGCGAAATACGAACTCATCAACATATCTCTGTAAGTGCTTCCGGCTCATTTTATGGTATGTGCCATGATAACCCCTTTTGAAAATCGCCCAGAAACTTTCCACGCTGTTTGAGTGAATACCGCCTGCCCGGACATACTCACCTTTGCCGTGCTTTACGGCTTCGTGCGGGTAGAGCTTTTTAATTCGTGAGTATGATAGGAAATCGTCAGTGTAAATTTTTGAGCCTGGCTTTACATGGTCAACGATGTTCTGCTCAATAACTTTCATGCTGACATTTTCCAACACAGACGCTTTGACTTTGCCGCCGCGCTGAATTAAACCCATGACTGGCGTTTTAGTTTCTGTGCTTCGGCCTTGCGTGCCTTTAGCTCTTTTATTGAAGTGCTTATTTTTCTCTTTACCGCCGATATAGGTTTCGTCCACTTCCACAGTCCCGAATAGCTGGCCTTTGTTTTGTTTCATGGCCTCCCTTATGCGGTGATCCATGAACCAGGCCGTTTTTTGGGTAGTGCCAACTTGTTTAGCAAGCTGAACCGAGGAAATGCCCTTTTTAGATGTAGAGAGCAGATAAATGGCTATAAACCATTTTTGCAGGGGAATTTTGCTTTCACCAAAGATTGTATTGGTTTTGATAGTGAAATCCCTGCGGCAATCGGCACAGCGAAAGCGTTTGCCGTCCTTGAAGCGGTAGATAGTGGTATGGCCACAATGGGCGCAATACTGGCCGTTTCGGAAGCGAACCTCCTCAAAGTATCTCTGGCAGGTAGTCTCATCTTTGAAGTTGGCTAAGAAGTCTATTAGTGTCTTGGGCTTAATGTTGTTCATATATGCAATATATATCAGTATTGTGGGGTTGTCAAGTCCGAATTGTGGATAAATAATTGGCTAAAATAAGCCATTATGCGGTCAGAGAAATGACTAATTTATCACATTCTACCTAATTCAAGTATGACACTTGGACTTAACCATTTGACAAGTTCAAGTTTAGGATATATGCTGAATCTAGTGAAAAAAGTAATACGAGCCTACTCCAGCCCCCTTGACTTTATCCTCGCATTATATTACCCTCTATCTATATGACCGACCAAGAAGACACCAAAACTGAAAATCCCAGGCAAATGAAGCCGCCGTATTTCAGCGTAGCGAAGCTGGATAAAACGATTGAGCTAATTTCTACCCGTAATTACGCTGAAATTAATCAGTCCATTTTTACAGGGTATGGATTCGGGGATACTGACGCTCTCCTTGCCGTGAATGCTTTGCGCTTTTTGGGACTAATAGATGAACAAGGCAAACCGACGGAGCTTTTTCAAAAAGTGCGATTGAAAGGCGATGTTCGCAAAAAAGAGTTTGAAAAAATCGTTAGAGCCGCATATCACAAACTATTTAGCGTAGTTGAAGCACCGCAGGATTTATCGCCCGACGATCTTAACAATGAGTTCATAGCGCAATATGGCCTTTCGGGGCGATTAGTCAGAACAGCAATTCCCGTATTTAATCGGTTGTTGGAATATGCAGGATTAAAAGAGGAGGGATCGGTAGTTTCCAGAATACGACAGCCGAGGGCAGAAAAAAAGGCACGGACAGAAAGTTCAACCAAAACTCCGAATGTTATTCATAATCAGCCGCATACGCCATCTGGTTTATTTCCGATTAAAATCGTAGATGGAAAATTTACCTTGCTTGTGCCGCCTGATTTTCAAAGCGATACAAATTTTGATGACGAATTGAGTGCCAAATATCGTCAAGCATTAAAAGACTTGAAAGCCGTAGCTGAAGACTATTTATCCAAAAAATCTCCTCGACCACCTGATACTACTGACGCATAATAAAAGCCGCCCAGGGCGCAGATTAGGAAGAAAGGACTCGTTGGAACTTTATCGTTAAATCCTAATCTGCACTTTGAGCGGCTTTGTGCCTCGCTGGCGGAACTGGTATACGCAATAGTTTAGAAAACTATCGTCCGTGGCGGACATACGGGTTCGAATCCCGTGCGAGGCTGGCCATTATTTCAAAAACTGCTAAAGTTAGTATAACAAAGAACGAAAGAATATATTATCAAGTATCCACAGGATTGTCAAGAGTTATGAGATTTATTAAAGAAAATTGGTTCAGGTTTACACTACTGGTATTCTTTGGGCTGTCTATTTTGTTGTTTGGATTTAATCTGTATATCGGGATTCAAAAGCATAATTTGGAAGTGATAAACAGTATTAGGTATTGCTCTAGTTCTGATTTTAATGAGGAAGGCCGTAAGGCTTGTGCGGCGGCGGTAAAGCGGACTTATATTTTTAAGTATGCCCCACCAGCAACAGAGTAATTTACTTTAGGGTAGCTTTGTATATAATTCCCAATATTGTTTTAGTTCTTCCCTCTTTGAGGGGGGAGGTAAGGTGGGGTGAACTGTCTAATTTATCACCCTCCCCCAACCCCTCCCATCAAGGGAGGGGAAAAGACAGGAGATGTACAATGAGAAAAATTTTTATAATCACCACGGTCATTCTCACTATACTGCTGATATTGAGTCTCGGTTTTCTTTATATTCGCCGCAATCGCGATACCGTACCGGTTCCTGCGCCTGAGAATACTGTTTCTGACGAGAACCCTGCCCAAAAAATACTAGCCCAAGAGGTTGTCTCGGCTGTTCCTTCATTCAACGGAGAGCGGGTATGGTACCTGACTCTGGATGGTAAAATCCTTAGCGTAAATCTTGAATCTGGAGCACGCGAAGAGTTTATCCTTCCGGAAACCATAAAAAATCCCTCGGACGTACAATGGCAGGAAAAAGGCAGTGATTTCATCGTTGCGCAAAATATTGACGGACACCTTCGCTACACTTATGTTCGCGCCAGTGATAAACAGCTTTCGCAGTATCCGGACAATATTCGCGAGCCGGTTATCCTCGCCGGCGATGCCAGAATTGCCTATGATTGGGTAATAGGCGATAATCACGAACTGAAAATTTCTGATATCAACAGCAGTAATTTTGCCAAAATCGGCGACCTGTTCCGGTCCGACTATCGACTTGTCGCGCATCCGCGCAAGCTGGAGCTTGTGATGTTTGCAAACGCCACAACCTCGCCTTTGATTCATGTTGATCTGGCCGCGTCAACATTCAGCAATATTGCGGATAACGGCAGGTATGAAAATACTCGGTTTTCTCCGGACGGTAGCAAGCTTTTGGTCAGCGAAAACAAGGCAGGGGTTTTGGTATTTTGGTTCTATGATTTTGCCACCAAGCAGAGAAAGGATTTTAGCATCGCCAGTACCGATTTTGCGATATGGAGCAGGGATAGCGGCGGTGTGATATTCGCGACCAATGGTTTGCTGAAAGAAGAAAATACCAGAACCGGCGATGTCAAAGACTGGGGCAGTTTTCCCGGCGGTCCTGTCCGCGACGCGTTTTTGCATCCATTCAAGGACATCCTCTTTTATATTGACGGCGCGGGTAATTTGTATTCTTTGGAATTATCCCCCTGAATTTAGTTCCTCCCCCTTGCCGGGGTCTCCGAAAAGCGTACTCGGTTTTGGGGTAGGCTCGATGGGGGAGGTTATAGGTGGGGGGTGGCATAATTAAATTTCACCCTTCCCTTACCCCTCCCATCAAGGGAGGGGAAAAGACTCATTCCAGATGGGCTTCTTTTGAAATCTCCGCAACCTTTTTCATCAGCATTGGATAATTCTCAAGTTCAGGGTCCTGCTCCAAAAGAGCCAGGGCTTCTTTTTTTGCTGATTCGATTGTTTTTTCGTCGCTGAGCGAGGCGATTTTGAAGGGAATAAAACCGGACTGCTTGGTGCCGAGTATTTCGCCGGCGCCGCGCATCTTCAAATCAATTTCCGCAAGCTCAAATCCGTCATTGCTATTCACGACTGCTTCCAGGCGCTGCCGTGTCGTTTCGGAATAGAGGCCGGCGAACAGCACGCACAAAGACTGCAGGTGTGATCTTCCAACCCGACCGCGTAGTTGGTGCAGCTGCGACAAGCCGAACCGTTCTGCGTTCTCGATGATCATAATCGTGGCGTTTGGAACATCTACGCCGACCTCGACCACGGTCGTGGAAACGAGAATGTCTATTTTATGAGCTTTTCCGCCGGTTGCGGATCCGCCTTTGGCGGAAAATACTTGCATGATTTTTTTCTTTTCCTCGCCGGGCATTTTGCCATGAAGAAGGCCGATCTGGAATTCTGGGAAAATTTTTTTTAATTTTTCGACCTCTGTAATTACTGATTTTGTTTCATTTGTATTTCCCTCCCCTTGAGGAGGAGGGTTAGGGAGGGGTGATAAATCGCTTGTTTCTCCGACAAGCGGCACGATCACATAAGCCTGTCGGCCTCTTTGCAATTCCTTTCTGACAACTTCGTAGGCGAGCACGCGATTCTCAGGCGATGCCAATTTCGTGATGACTTTTTTTCTTCCCGAGGGCAGTTCCTTCAGCTTTGATATATCCAGGTCTCCGTAAAATGCCAGAGCGAGCGTGCGCGGGATCGGGGTCGCAGTCATACTTAATAGGTGAGGAACTAACTCGGCTTGTCCGCGAAGCAATGCTTGCCGCTGTTTGATGCCAAACCGGTGCTGTTCATCGATTACTAAAAGACCGATTTTATGGAAACTGATCCGCTCTTGGAGAAGGGCATGAGTTCCTGCAATTATTTTGATCGTGCCTTCCCTTATTTCCCTAATCTCCCCAATTTTATGACTTCGTGTTTGCAAAGCAATCTTAATGCCAGTATGCGCAAAAAGCTTTTCCAGGGTTTGGTAATGCTGCCAGGCCAAAATCTCCGTCGGTGCCAGCAATATCGATTGATAGCCGGCCGTAGCCGTTTCCAGCATAGCCAGTCCGGCGACTACGGTTTTCCCGGAGCCGACCTCTCCTTCCAGGAGCCGGTTCATAGGGTGGGGCTTTGCCATGTCGCTGAGGATTTCCCAGGCAGAGAGGCGCTGGGAGGCAGTGAGCTGAAACGAAAGTTTCTCGACGAATTGGCTTACCAGATTTTTGTCGAATTGGATTGCCGGTGCCGGCAGGCACTTTAACGTTTTTTTATAGCTTTGGAAAGCCAGCTGAAACAGAAATAACTCCTCAAAAGCTAGGCGGTTTTTTGCTTTTTTGAGATGGGCTGCATCATCAGGGAAATGTAGATTTTTTATTGCCTCCGTGTGCCCGATAAGCTTCATTTTTTTCTTCAACTTTTCCGGCAGGATCTCTATGAGCTGCGGCAAAGATTCCAGAGCTTGTTTAAGCCAATAGCGGACTTGTTTTTGGGTTATACCTTCTGTGAGCGGGTAATCAGGGATAAGACCGGCAACATGAATTGTTTCCTCGCGTACCATCTCAAATGTGGGATGCGTCAGCTGGAGGGTTTGCTGTTTTTTTGTGGCGTAAATCTGACCCTTGCCGCTGAAATAATATTCATTTCCCAAGCGAAGCGAATTTTTTATGTACGGCTGGTTAAACCAGATCGCGACCACATTTCCGGTTTCATCCTCGAGCAGGGCTTCCGTGATCTTGACCCTGCGAAAAGGAAAGCCAGGAATGCTCAGATGTTTAACTCGAGCCTTGATGCTGATCTTTTCCCCTGGCCGTATCTCGGAAATCTTTTTAATTTCCGAAAGATCCTGCCAGTCCCGGGGAAAATGATACAGTAAATCTTTTACGGTTTTAATGCCAAGCTTGGATAAGGCCTCAAGGTGCTCAGGTTTAACAAGGTGGAGTTTGGAGACAGAATCATTTATTGATAACATGATAATGTAAAATGCAAAGTGTAAAAATCGAAATGACAATTAAAAATTTTAAAATTTAAACACTGTCATTTTACATTTTGATATTTACATTTTGAACTTTCTATGGCGGTGGGGGAGGGATTCGAACCCTCGACGGGCTTTCACCCGTTCCAGTTTTCAAGACTGGTGCACTCGACCACTATGCGACCCCACCATTTTGATTAAATAGCCACTTAATTCTCTCGCGACCCTTTCCGCTTTTTAAAAATAGCTCCTCTCTCCTTGCGTCCATTTTTGAGATAAATGCTTCATAGTATATCAATTTCCATGGTGTCCCGCCTTTTGTGGAATTTACTTTGCGAGCATTGTGGTTAAGTATTCTTTTCCTCAAATCATCCGTGCTGCCTTTGTAGAGTTTTCCCGTTTTTTCACTTTTTAGTATGTAAACATAATGCGTATAGTTTTTGGTTTTTCCGCCCGGGGCGGATCAGCCTTGGGCTGACAAGACTGGTGCACTAAACCGCTATGCGACCCCACCTCGTAGCACTATTAATTATATGATAAAATAAGGTTATGGAAAAGAAAGAGATAATTTGGTCAGCACCGGAATTCATCCACTACCCAAAAGGCCCAAAATGGTATCTGGTACTTGGTATTTTTGGCGCGCTTCTAGTGGGGTACTTTTTCTTTAAAAAGGATTTTCTCACGGCAATGATGTTTATCTTGCTCTTTCTCATGGCATTCTTTTTTTCCCGCGCCAAGCCTCGTCAGATGCGCATCATTCTAGGGCCGCGCGGCGTAACCATGAATGATTCACATATTCCTTATCAGCAAGTCAAAACTTTCTGGTTGGTGTATGAACCGCCGGATATAAAGACGGTGAATTTCGAAACTTCCGCGTATTTGAACCGTTTTCTGACCCTCCAGCTTGAAGACCAGAATCCTTCCGAGGTGCGCGATTTCCTGCTAGACTATCTTCCGGAGGATTTGGACCGGGAAGAGCGAATCTCCGACAAAATCTCCCGAACACTCAAATTTTAAATTGATTGTCCTTCTAGCGGAGGAGTAGGTAAGCGGCTTAAACCAGCAGATTGCTAATCTGCGACCCCGTCAGGGGTCTCGTGGGTTCGAATCCCACCTCCTCCGCCAGACGGATAATATTGGTAAACAATAGATGCTCAGCAAAGCAGAAGAAAAAATATTAAAATCTATCCTGGTTGCTTCCGAGAATGATCCGAACCGGCCAGAGTTTCCTCCGGAAAACCCGAGGTTTCCTGCTACGCCGACCTACCAAATCAATGTGCAGGGTTTTTCCAATGTTTGGCTGAAAGACGAAAGTGTAAATCTGACGGGCACGCACAAGGACCGCATGGCCTGGGAGATGGTAGTTACTTACCGCGAATTTTTACTCGCCAAAAAGAAAGGTTTAATAAACAAACTCCCGCATTTGTCGATTTTGAGCTCTGGCTCTGCAGCTCTTGCTATCCAAACCAAGCTTAGACAATACCATCTGCCTGATTTGCTGGTGCTCATGGATTCACGGACTGATTCGAAAGTAGTCAGCAGTCTAAAAAAAATCGGTTGCCGGATTTTTTTAGAGACCTTAAGACGAAAAGTTTTTGATTGGCAAGATATTTTGCGCCTCACCAGGAATCCGAAAGGATTTGATATTACCTCTAATGAAGCTTATGATCCTACTGTCAGGTTTTATGACTGGATGAGCTACGAGATTATCAATAGTGACGCTAATTACGTGTTTTTACCATTTGGTACCGGACAGCTCTATGAAAATCTTTTAAACATCGTAAAGAAAGAGCTCCAGTACGGAGCCCGCGACCCGAGGTTCAAAGGCAACAAAAAAACTCTGAGGGATTGCTCTTTCTTGGGCGCAACTACCAGTGATCCGAAGAGCAAGGCTGATAAGCTTTATGCTCCGTTTCTTCCTTTTGCCAACTATTCCGAGCAGTGGATAAAGTATTATATTTACAGCGGCTTAATTGGCGCAAAAAGCCGCATTTACCAGCTAAAAGAGAATTTCCTCGACAAAGCTCTGGCTCTGGCCAGCCGCAATAACGTCAATTGCGAGCCCTCAGGGATTGCGGGATTGGCCCTTTTGCTGCAGCTGCAAAGAATGCTGCCGCGAGGTAAGAAAATTCTCATTGTTAACACCGGAAAGAGCAAATACTAAATCAACTTTTACAATCAGCTTTTCAGCCCGAGGCTGACCAGCCTAGGGCTGGATTTTTTTCTCGATATATGGTGTAATATAGATTCCACTTTGAAACATTTCTCATTGTGGCTCGTCTTAATCATTGATCCAGCAATTTGTGGACCAAAACAGCAATTCTCAAAACCTAGAAGCGCTCGTCCTTAGAGCCAAAAATGGCGATGAGATAGCTTTTGGCCAGATTTACGATCTGTACTTTCAAAAGGTTTATAGATTTATCTATTTCCGGGTCAATCACAAGGAAGCAGCCGAAGACCTGGTTTCAGAGGTGTTTATCAAAGTCTGGGACAAGCTGGATAAAATCCAGGAAGCCCAAGCCTTCAACGGCTGGATTTACCAGATCGCCAGAAACCTGGTGATCGATTATTACCGTTCCCGCAAAGAGAACGTGGACATCAGTCTTTTGGAGAATGTCCTGCAGTACGAAGACAATATGATTGACCGGACGAATCTGTCTTTTCAGCAAAAAGCCTTTTTGGAAAATCTCGGCCAGCTAACCGAAGAACAACAAATCGTCATCAAGCTCAAATTTCTCGAGGAGCTCGACAATCCTGATATCGCCAAGATACTTGGCAAATCAGAAGGCGCGATCCGCGTTATCCAGCATCGAGCCATTAGTGAACTAAAAAAGATTTTAAAATATGAACCCCGTTAGAAATCTCGCTAACGGGAGTGGTAGGAAAAATCGAGACTTAAAGTAAAATAATTAACATAGGATTTCTAACGGGGTGAATGATAATGAGTTCGAAAAATTAATAAGCCAAATGTCCGCGGGTTTGCCGCGGAAGCTTTTGCCTTTTTCTGATAAAGAAAAGGTTTGGCAGCGCGTCCATAATTATATAATAGCCGCGAGACTGCAGGACAAAGCCGAAATCAGCCTGCCGGTATGGAAATACCTATTTTTGCCGCGGACTCTTGCCAGAATCGGGGCTACTGTCATGGTGGTGATTTTGGCTTTGACTATGGTAGGGTCGGTCGCCAATGCCCAGCCTGGTGAAACCCTGTATCCGGTCAAGATCGTAGCTGAACAGGTGGAAAAGGTTGCTGCCGTCACTGATGAAGCCAAGGTCAAGGTTAGCATCAGACATGCCAAGCGCAGACTTGCGGAAGTAAAAACTCTCGTGGAAGCCAAGAAAGACACAAAGATTGTCGAGGATACTTTGGCGGCTTTAAAGACTTCAACCGAAGAAATGGTAGAGGTGGTGGCTGTTTTTGAGGTCAGACCAGAGCTGACAAATGAGGCTACTGAGGTGGCGGTTGAACAGGAAAAAGTTTTGACCAGCGTGGGTTCTGGCGCGACGAGCGAGGTCAAAGAGGCAGTAGAGCATGCCATCATTAGCACCAAA
The DNA here is from genome assembly GCA_001779925.1 of Candidatus Doudnabacteria bacterium RIFCSPHIGHO2_01_FULL_46_14. Lineage (GTDB taxonomy): Bacteria > Patescibacteriota > Doudnabacteria > UBA920 > 2-01-FULL-46-14 > 2-01-FULL-46-14. Next base: position 49,049 of record MFEK01000007.1, on the reverse strand, counting down.
GAATCTATAACGAAATTGACCAGTGAAGAGGTCAAGGGCACAACAGTGAGCGCTGGAGAAGAAAATGTGACTGAGGCTACGACAACGCCAAAAACCACCTCAAGTGTTCCCAGTTTTCCTGCAAAGAGTAAGAAAATAATAAAGAGTCCGGTCGTAAAAGATACGCCGGTCGAAACCGATACTCAGCTCGGCGATGTAGTCACCATTGACGAAAACAACGAGCCCGAAGCAGTGCAGTAATAAAAATCGTGGATTTCAAACCCCCGAGACAAAATCTGGGGTTTTTGTTATAATTTTTCAAGCGCCCCCGTAGCTCAATGGACCCAGGTACTAAAAATATGCGCTCGTAGCTCAGTTGGATAGAGCGCAAGCTTGCGGAGCTTGAGGTCACAGGTTCGATCCCTGTCGAGCGCACCAATTACGCATATTTTAGTACCGGGCAAGTGCCGTGTAGAGAAGTTCGACTTGCCCCGTAGTGAACGGTAATCCGTTCTACTACTGGGGTTCTTCGCGGGGGCACCAAAAAACGGATCGTATTGATCTGTTTTTTGTTTTGGATTATTAATTTCTTGCCACTACAAGGCCCCAGATTTCCGCTGGTTCCAATTTTTGCAAAGCCAGAGCGCATTCGTTCAGCGTCGTACCAGTGGTGGCTACATCGTCCACAAGGATAATTTTTTTACCCAGCACCTTCTCAGTTTGCAGGGAGGTATAGGGTTCAAACACGCCTTTAAGATTTTCCAGGCGTTCATTTTTTTGCAGATCAACCTGTCTGGTTGTTGGTTTGGATTTGACTAGTGCTTCGCAGTACTCGAGTCCAAGACTGGCCGCGAAATGTCTGGAGATCTCTTCGGCCTGGTTGAACCCCCGGAAACGCAGTCTTTTTTTATGGGTCGGAACGGCGATGATCGTACTCTGCGCAAAATAATCCGCAAGGTCATTTTTGATGATAAAATCAGCCATGACGAGCGCGATTGTTTGGCTGATATCGCGTACTGAATTGTATTTGAGCTGCCAGATGAGATTGCGGACAGCAGGTGTGCGATACTCAGCCGCGACCATTAGGCCGTTTAAGGCTGTCTTGGGATTGGCGCACTCGTGGTGAACCTGCCCGAGGGCAGAATTTTTACTGCAAACAGGGCAGCGATGGATAGGGGATTCGATTCTGTTTTGGCAGGGCAGGCAGAGGTAAGAGCCTTCGCGCGCGCACCCCTGGCAAAACACTGGAAAAACAAAATCAAGCAGTGATCCGGTCCACGATTTGAACATGCAAAGCTTTTGTTTTATTGCCTTTGAGAGTGAGTTCGATATTTTGACCGGGTTTGATGCTGCCTGCGATAATTTTTTTTGCTATCAAATCTTCCACCTGTTCCTGTATGTTTTTACGGATTTTTCGCGCCCCCTGCTCCGGGTCAAAACTTATTTTCGCCAGATACTCATAGGTTTTTTGTGATGCAGTTAGGTGAATGCCGAGTTCTGAGAGCTGTTTTTTCAATTTTTCCATTTCCAAGACCGCAATTTTTTCAAGTTCCTCAGCTTTGATCGGTTCGAACACGATTATTTTATCTATCCGGTTTATAAATTCCGTACGCAGATTCGTTTTGACTTCATCGAGTACCGCTTCTGCAGTCTGTTCAAAATTTACTTTCGATTTCCTGTCTCTGTCAAAGCCAAAGCCGCGCGCGGCTTTGTTAAACGTACTGAGGCCAATATTCGAGGTCATGATAATCAAGGTATTGCGGAAATTCACAACTTTTCCGGCAGCATCGGTGAGTTCTCCTTCTTCGAGAATTTGCAGCAACAGATTAAACACGTCTGCGTGAGCTTTTTCCATTTCGTCAAACAGCACTATGGAGTAGGGCTTTCTTCTGATTGTTTCCGTGAGCCGGCCGCCTTCCTCAAATCCCACGTACCCTGCCGGAGCGCCGATAAGGCGCGCGACATTGTGACGCTCCATTAATTCTGACATATCGATCCGCACCAAGGCCTTTTCGTCTCCAAACAGTTCGCGCGCCAGTATTTTTGCAAGGAGGGTTTTACCAACTCCGGAAGGCCCGAGAAACATAAAAGAGCCCAAAGGTCGCGTGGCCGAAGAGATTCCGGCTCGTGAGCGGCGGATCGCCGAGGAAATTTCCTTGATAGCGTTATCCTGGCCCAGAATCTTGGTTTTCAACCTTTTTTCCAGGTTTTTTAAATGCGAACGGTCGGCGGCCCGTAGTGCTTCAATAGGAATGCCTGTTATCCGGGCTACCGATCCGGCAATATGCGATTTGGATATTTCTAAAATAGGAGGTTTATCAGTTTCGTTTTTTTTCGCGCTGTCGAGGTTTTTGAGAAGTACGTTTTCCTGGCCGCGGAGAACAGTCGCTTTTTCAAAATTTCGGTTCAGCACTGCCAGCCGCTTCTGCGCTACCAGATATTCAAGATTCTCCTGGGGATTTTCAGATCCGGGATCAAGATTTTTTTGATCATGGTGCATCTTATGGAAAGCCGCAGTTTCGTCAATCAGGTCCAAAGCTTTGTCAGGCAAAAAACGCTCGCCAATATAGCGCACGGAGAGTTTTATGGCTTCTTCCAGGGCATCTTCCGTGATTTTTACCCCATGGTGGTTTTCGTAATGAGGCCGCAGACCCTTGAGAATCTCGAGTGCTTCAGCAGGAGTTGGTTCTCGAACAACGATCGGCTGGAACCGGCGCTCCAGAGCAGGGTCAGTCTCGATATGTTTTTTATATTCCGACAGAGTCGTGGCCCCGATCGCGCGTATTTCTCCGCGTGCCAGGGCAGGTTTAAGAATATTGGCAGCATCAAGACTGCCTGTCGCGGCTCCTGCGCCTACAAGGGTGTGCAATTCGTCAATAAACAAGATTACATCAGTTGATTCTTTTATTTCTTCCAGTACCTGCTTGAGGCGATTTTCAAATTCGCCGCGGAACATTGATCCTGCGACCATCAGTGCCAGATCAAGAGACAAGATTCGTTTGCCAAGAAGATTCCGGGCAACCTTTCGCTGTTTGATTGCCAGGGCCAGCCCTTCAACAATCGCAGTCTTGCCAACGCCTGGCTCGCCAATGAGGACAGGATTGTTTTTGTGGCGCCGTCCGAGAATGCTAACGAGTCTTTCGACTTCATCTTTTCGGCCGATGAGCGGATCAATGTGTCCAGCATTGGCCCTAGCGGTAAGGTCGGTCGTGAAATAGCTGAGAGCGCCACCTGCCATATTTGGCTCATCCGGGATCCTGGGGGTTTCACGCATCACCGGATCTGGAAATTTGGAGACATTTTCAAAAATGGAAAGCAAGTTTTTTTTAATCTCCCGCGGCTCGATGCCAAGAGCAGTGAGGATCCTCCTTGCTTCATTATCTTCACTGTCTACTATTCCATAAAGAAAATGTTCGGTGCCTATAAACTGGTATTGATATTTTGCTGCAATAATAGCCGCTCTTTCCAAGCATGCTTTGACGTCGGGAGTAATCTTTGCTTCCGGAAAAAGAGGTTGTTTTCTGCGCCGGATGAGCTCCATGCGTAGCAATTCTTCATTGATCTTATTTTTGAGAATTACCTCAGAGGCAAACGAGCTGAACTCTACCACTATTCCAAATAGTAAATGCTCAGAGCCGATATAGGTATAGCCGAGCTCTTCAGAGATTTTTTGTGCAGTCTTTAGGGCATTTTTGGCCCGAGAGGAAAATTTTTCGTTTATGAAATCGGTCATTGGGTTCGAATATGGAATTTAGAATGTCGAATGTGGATTGGACCCCTTCCTTTCCTTCTCCAGGCCTGGGGATGGTAGCCGGGGGCAGGGAGAGGCCGCCGTGTTATGATTATAAGTATACCATGAGTGAAATTAACGAAAAAGTTTACGAAAAAGCCATTAAGCTTTTATCAATCAGGTTTCACACCACGGGTGAGCTGCACCGTAAGCTGAAGACCCGCGGCTTCAAAGACGGCGATATTTTGCCGGTTCTGCGCAGACTCGAAGAGTCGGATTTTTTAAATGACAAGCGCTTTGCTGAAATTTTTGTGGAAAACCTCAAGCGTTACAAAGATTTTGGTTATTATGGCATTAAAGTCAAGCTGGCTCAAAGACAGATTCCGGAGGATATTGCGGCCGACGCGTTGAAAGAGTTTTTTACCCTGGAAGAGGAGATGGCGGTAGCCCAAAGGCTTTTAAAAAAATTGCTGAAACAAAAAAAAACAGCTTACGAACAGCTGTCGGCCGCGTTTGCCAGACGCGGATTCCGCGGCGAGGCAGTAAGAAAGGCGCTCACCATTTTGAGGTAGAGCGCCTTTCGGTTGTGTCGCATCATCGCATATGGAAAACATTAAGCAGGAGATCCGCTAACATCGCGATGATAAGGCCGATCAGAAGCATAGTCCTGGTGCCAAACTCGTCTACCCTGCGCGAAAAGATGTTTGCAGTTTCCCAGTAATCATCTTCCGCGTTTTTGATGAGCAGGTATTCCGCGACCATCCGGTCATAGGTCGGCGCCAGAATGGATAGCTGCAGGCAGGCGTATGCTGTGATCCGGCCGGAGTTTAAATCCCGGATTTCTGTCTGGCTATAAGGTGAGATATCATATCTGGCGCGTTTTCCTGCCAGCTCGATCACGCCCTTGTTTTCCAGTTCGGACCACTCCAGTTCGGTTACTATTGACCGAAGCAGATCCCTGGCCTTGTCCCTGGCCCGCTCGTAGTCATCCTGCGAGGGATAAACGAATATGTCTATCCTTTGCAAGGGGAAATTGTTTTGTGCTAGACCGGCCATCAGCAGCCGCCCTGGACTCGCGGGATCAAGAGGATCTCGGCCTGCGGGTCAAACTCGCGGATGAGTACATCCCGTTTTTCGGAAATATCAGCCGCGAACCAGCCTGCAGAAAGCTTCTGATTGAATTCCTCCTCGATCTTTTTCAGCCGATCAGGGCTCACAGTGTCCGTATCCCATTCGGCGAGCGTTTTGTCTCCGCCCGCGCAAATCATGCGAAGTTTTTTCAAAGCCATTGTTGCCTCCTTAACGAAAGTTATCTGGAGGCAGTTTAGGTTATTTATTCATTTCCCGCAACCGTTTGACGCGCTCTTCTGCCGGCGGATGAGTATTAAAAAGCCCGGCAAACCAGCCAATACTACCATGGCGGTTTTTTAGAGGGTTCGCTATATAGAGATGGGCCGTGGCTTTGTTGGCTGCTTCCAGCGGCTCAGTATCCGCGGAAATTTTTTCCAGCGCGGAAGCCAGGCCTTCGGGGTAGCGAGTAAGCAATATTCCTGAAGCGTCAGCCAGGAACTCCCGTTTTCTGGAAATTGACAACTGAATCAGGGTGGCGATAATCGGCGATAAAATCGCGAGAACGATGCCCAGTACCATAAACAAGGCTTGCATCTGATTACTGTTTTTGGAACGCGACCGCCCTCCATAAAAAGTCATTCTCAGCAGAAAATCCGCAAGCAGGGTCAAAATCCCGACGAGTACCACCACCAGAGTCATGAGGCGAATGTCGTAATTGCCGATGTGCGAGAGTTCGTGCGCCACTACGCCTTCGAGCTCTGTTTTGTTAAGCCGTTCCAGGATGCCGGTGGTAAACACGACTACTGCGTTTTCCGGATTGCGTCCTGTGGCAAACGCATTCATGGCACTGTCGCGGATTATATAGATTTTCGGGGTCGGCAAGCCGGCTGTAATAGCGAGGTTTTCAACAAGGTTATAGAGATCCTGATTAGTGGTTCGATCAACCTTTTCTGCGCGCGACAGGGACAGAGTGATGTTGGCGCTGAAATAGTAGCTGATGAGCGAATAAATAAAACTGAACGCCACGGCTGCATAAAGGATTGTCGGCTCCCCGTAAGCCTGGCTGAATACGAAACCAAGCAGGATTATCAGAAGCAAAAAGACTGCCAGAAGCACTGCAGTTTTAATTTTATTTTCCGTTATATGCTGATAGACAACAGCCATAAATTTCTAATTACCCTAATCTCTAATAGACCTATGGTTCGACAGGCTCACCAACTAATAAATAAGTTATTCCCTGAGCTTGTCGAAGGGTAGAAATTAGGTCAATTAGAAATTGACTTGGGGGACCTGTCCCTCTACTCCCTTTTCATCTATATCGAAAAATTCGCGAGCACTGAAGCCGAGCATGCTGGCTATAAAATTTGTGGGGAAAACTTGGATCTTAGTATTGTAATCACGGACATTGCCGTTGTAGAAGCGGCGGGAAGCTTGAATTTTGTTTTCCGTGTCAGTAAGATCGCTCTGCAAGCTCAGAAAATTTTGATTGGCTTTCAGGTCAGGATAGTTTTCTGCGACTGCGAACAGAGATTTGAGAGCGCCGGAAAGCATGTTTTCTTTTTCCAATTTGTCGTGCGTATTTGAAGCATTCATGGCCGCGGTCCGAGCAGCGGTGACTTTTTCAAATACCCCGCTTTCGTGCGCCGCGTATCCTTTGACTGTGGAGATCAGGTTAGGGATGAGGTCATAGCGACGTTTGAGCTGAACCTCGATGTCGCTCCATGCTTCGTCTACGCGGTTGCGGGAACGAATGAGTCCATTGTAGGTGGCTATGAGCCAGCCAACCGCCAGGCCGATTACGATAAGAGTGATCAATGATAGGGTCATATTTGTATCCTTATTTAATGCTTGTGAGCTGCTGCCTTTTAAGTTTATACTATTGGGTAGAGGTGTCAATCAAGCATTTAGCAATAAAGCTTCAAAAACCATGATTACTCAAGAAGAGGTGGCCTACATCGCCAAACTCGCCAGGATCGAGCTCAAACAAGAAGAATTGGAAAAATACCGGATAGATTTGAACAAAATTTTAGGTTACATCGAGATTCTTAAAACAGTTGATACCACAGGAGTGGAACCGCTCGCCCAGGTTACCGGGCTTGAGAATATTTTTCGCAGTGATGAGGCGGAGGAACAGGGAATCGCTGATGACATTTTGCAAAACATTTCTGAGACTTCGGGTCGGTTTATCCGGGTTAAGAAAGTTTTATAATAAATGGATTTTCATTTGGCGACAATCAAAGAACTCAGACAGGGCTTGGATAGCAAGCGATTTTCTTCGGCGGAGCTTACCAAATATTATTTGGATCGAATAAAAAAATTCAACAAGGATCTGAACGCATTCATCACTTTGACTGAAGATCTTGCCCTGGAGCAAGCGCGAGCTGCTGACAAACGAATTGCAGCCGGCTCTCAGGAAATGCTCACCGGCATTCCGTACGCAGCCAAAGATTTATTTTGTACGCGGGGTGTGAGAACCACGGCAGCCTCCAAGATCTTAGAAAATTTTGTTCCCCCGTATGACAGCACTGTGGTCGCCAGACTGCGCGCTGCCGGGGCGGTGCTGGTCGGCAAGACCAACCTTGACCAATTCGCTCACGGATCCTCTACTGAAACCTCCTATTATGGCCCAGTCCACAATCCCTGGGATTTGGAGCGCAACCCCGGAGGGTCTTCCGGGGGAAGCGCGGCTGCGGTCTCGGCCGGTCTTGTTCCTTTTGCCCTTGCCACTGAAACCGGAGGTTCGATCCGCCAACCGGCGAGTTTATGCGGCATTTCCGGCTGGAAACCGACTTATGGCCGCGTTTCGCGATATGGAGTGATTGCCATGTCTTCTTCAATGGACACCATGGGCACAGTCGCGCGTTCAGCCGAAGATTTGGCAATCACCGCTGAGGCAATCTCCGGTTTTGATCCCAAGGACGGGACATCCGGAAAGCTGCCGGTCAAAGCTTGGTCGAAAAATTTAACGCGAAGCATGAAGGGTTTGCGAATCGGCGTGCCGCAGGAATATTTTGTTCCGGGTATTGAAAAAGATGTTAAGGAAAAGGTCAGTATGGCGATTGAGGAAATCCGAAAATTGGGACCGAAGATTATCGAAGTCTCCCTGCCCATGACCTCCTACGGATCCATGGTCTACGCAATCGTTACCCCGTCTGAGATCAGTTCCAATCTGTCCCGCTATGATTCGATCCGTTTTGGACATACCACTGACAAGGCAAACGATCTGTATGAGCTCTACGCGAAAAGCCGGGCGGAAGGGTTCGGTGACGAAGCTAAACGCCGCATAATGACTGGCGCCTATGCGCTGTCAGCCGGTTATCGGGACGCTTACTATACCAAAGCGCAAAAAGTCAGAAGGCTTTTGGTCAATGAATTCCATGAGATGTTCAAGAAAGTTGACATCCTTCTTTGTCCATCTACTCCAAATGTCGCTTTGAAAATCGGCAAGGCTGCCGATGACCCGCTGTTCGGTTACATCGCCGATCAGCTCAACATCCCAGCCTCATTGGCTGGTTTGGCAGCGATGGGAGTGCCGTGCGGTTTGGGCAAGCCGGATGACGGCGCTGCGGTCAGTCTCCCTATAGGTATGCAGATTCTTGGTCCGCAATGGGGTGAGGAGTTGGTCTTCCAAGTTGGGTATGCGTATCAGCAAATCACGGATTGGCATAAGCAAAAACCCGTTGGTTTTTGAACTTAAAATTTGTATGTTAAACGTCAGAGTTAGGTTTGAGAACTGAGTTATGAATTATCGCATAAATACATGAACTACGAACCAGTCATCGGTCTCGAAATACACGTGCAATTGAAAACACGATCCAAAATGTTTTGCGCCTCGCCGAATAATCCGGACGAGACTGAGCCGAACCGGAATATCTGCGAGGTTTGCACTGCCCAGCCCGGATCAATGCCGGTCATAAATAAAGAGGCGGTTCATATGGCTATTTTGGTCGGTTTGGCGCTGGGCTGCGAGATCCCTGAATATAGCAAATTTGACCGGAAAAATTATTTTTATCCGGATCTACCTAAAGGATACCAAATTTCCCAATTTGATCAGCCAATCTGCGGGGCCGGTATCCAGGTTGTTGAATACGAGGGCAAAAAGCGACCGATTCGCATCACCCGGGCGCATCTGGAGGAAGATGCGGGGAAATTGATTCATGAGGGAAGTACCACGCTCGTGGATCTGAATCGGGCCGGCGTTCCGCTTCTTGAAACTGTAACGGAACCGGATTTTCGAACCCCTGCCGAAGCAAAAATTTTTTTACAAAATCTTCGAAACATCGTCCGGTATCTCGGAGTTTCAGACGCGGACATGGAAAAAGGACATATGCGGTGCGATGCAAATATTTCTCTGCGTCCAGCAGGCAGTCAGGATCTGCCGCCGTATAAAATCGAGGTTAAAAATCTTAATTCTTTTAAATCCGTGGAAGCCGCGCTCAACTATGAGATCAAGCGCCAAAGCGAAATGCAGGAAAGCGGAGAAAAATTGACCAGCCAAACCAGGGGGTGGGACGATAGCAAAGGGATTACTGTCGAGCAGCGTACTAAAGAGCAGGCCCATGATTACCGCTATTTTCCCGAGCCTGATTTGCCAATAATGCATTTTATCCGCGGGGATGTGGAAAAGATACGCGCAGAACTCCCGGAGCTCCCAGCTCAAAAGGAGGAAAGATTTATTTCCGAATTTAGTTTGCAGGACCGAGATGCAGGGGTGCTGGTCAATGACAAAAATTTGGCTGCCTATTTTGAGGAGGTTGTCTCAGAACTGGAAGAATGGTTCAAGGAGGAAAGACTGGAGGCGGATATTGCCAAGCTGGCCAAGATGGCTTACAACTGGATCAGTGGGGATCTTCAGGCTTTACTCAAAATCGAGGGCATTGATCCGCAGAACTCACGCATCACCGCAGAGAATCTGGCTGAGCTTATCAAAATGATCCATCAAGGCCAGGTCTCTACCACAGCTGCCAAAAGGATTCTAGAAGTGATGTTCGAAACCGGCGGCGATCCTTCGCATGTAGCCGCGGACGAGGGACTCTCCCAAGTCTCTGATGAAGTCGCGATTACAGCTGTTGTTGACAAGGTGATCGCTAAAAATGCCAATGTTGTCGCGGATTATAAAGGCGGCAAAAAACAAGCCCTTGGATTTTTGGTTGGCAAAATCATGGCGGAAATGAAAGGGAAAGCCAACCCGCAAGTGGCCAGTAGGTTACTTGAAGAAAAATTACATTAAAGAAATTTTCCCTCCCCTTGAGGGGGAGGGATTAAGGGAGGGGTGAAGTACTTAAATTCTCCATCCCCACCTAACCTCCCCCTTCAAGGGGGAGGAATAAATGCGTTTTGATTTTCGTTTCAGCCTGCTTGTAATTTTTGATCCACTCAATCGGTAGTTTTTTAAACCAGGTCATCTGGCGGCCAGCAAAATGCCAGGTGTTGTTTTGGATTTGTTTTAGAGCTTCGGCTTTGGAAATTTGCCCATTCAAATGAGAAATTATTTCGCGGTAGCCTATAGCATCAAAGGCTTGCCTTTGTATGCCATATTTTTTAGTTAATCTTCGGACTTCGGAAATGAGATTGGAGCGTAACTGCTGGGCTGCGCGAAGCTTGATTATTTTTTTCAATTTTGCGGGCGGCAGTTTCATTCCCAAAACCATGCAATCAAAGAGCGATGCTCCTTTTTTTCGAGAATCCGAAAACGGTTTGCCTGTAGCGTGCATTATTTCCAGAGCGCGGATGATTCTGCGGGGATTTTTTGGATCAATGATGCAGGCGGCTTCGGGGTCTTTTAGAATTAGTTTTTTGTAGAGGTATTGAACGCCGTGTCGCTGTAACTGTCGTTCAAGCAGATTTCTAAATTTGCTATTCGGTTTAACCTCGGGTATTTCCGGATTTTCCAGAATAGCCCAGATGTAGAGAGCTGTGCCGCCGACCAGAAAGGGGACGCGGCCGCGTTTCGCAATGGTATTTATCGCTTTTATGGCATCGCGTTTGAACTCAGCCAGAGTATAGGGCTGATCAGGATTACGAATATCAATGAGGTGGTGGCGAATCCCTTTGGAATAAAAATTTTGATCTTTGATTTTTGATCTTTGATCTCGGGACGGTTTTGCCGTCCCGATGTCCATGCCGCGATAGATTTGCCGGCTGTCAGCTGAGATTATTTCGCCGTGAATTTTTTTGGCCAATTTTAAAGACAAGGCAGTCTTTCCGGAGGCGGTGGGTCCGGTTATGATGATGAGCTTTGGCAACTTCATAATTTTTCCGCCCCGCTTATCTTAAGAGGATAGTTTCCTCCCCTTAATTTAATGGGAGGCGAGGAGGAGTTATTTATTCTTCCGGCGTTCAATTTTAGCAATGTGTTTTACGGCTCTCAAATTAGGTTTTTTTAAGCTCCTCCCATGCACTCGCATGCGTGGCCGTTTCTTTTTCTCGCGCCGTGTAGCGCGTTCATCTTTGAGATTTTCCAGCCCAATGTTATTATTCATATTGATGAGAATATTGTCGATCATAATTATTATAGTATTTTTGCCTTTAACTGTCCTGGCTCACGGTCTGGAGCCGGAGCTAGAGGCTGATCCGGGACGACTGCCTGGCGAGCTGGCTTATATTTTCGAAAAGCCAGCCGAGTGGCTGTCAGTCAACATTTTCACGCTCAGCACAAAAAAGAAGCAAGCTAAAAAATTGGCCTATGCATCCGAGCGCGTGGCTGAAATTGGCGCCCTCTTGTTTGTTCCTGAGATGAAAGAGAAATATCTCAATCAGGCGCTCGGGCGTTACCAATACTATTTGGAAAGCGCGGAGGACATGGCTGAAAAGATTGTCTTTATTGACGGCAATGAGATTGCAGTCGCAGACCGATTCGAAGAAGAAACCCGGCTTCAGGAAAAATATCTCCGCGAGCTCAAAGAAGGCGCGCCAGTAGAGAAAATTCCTTCCGTGGCATTAGAAGCGTTATCTATAGCTCGCGGCCAAAACGAAAAGATTTTCAGATTCATGGTGGAAAAATACCAGGCCAATGAAGCGGATATCCGCAAGCACAGCACCATTCTCTCCAAACATATCACTTTAGTACGAGAGGCTTTGCTCACGGTTCAGGGCAAAGAGAAAATCAAACAAGTCTCAGACCTGCTCGACGAAGCAGAAAATCACCGCAAAGCTGGTCTTAACTTGCGGGCCTATGAAATCATCAAACAGGCGAAAGATATTATTTATTGAATCTGTTTTTCGCTGATTTCTTTTTGAATCTTCTCAATGAATTTGTCCAGGCTCATACTGCCTAGGTCCTTTTCACCCCTGCCCCGTACAGAGATTGTTTCTGCTTCCATTTCTTTTTTCCCGATGATAAGCATATAGGGGATTTTTTGTTTCTCGGCTTCTCTGATTTTTTTGCCGATTGATTCGTTGCGGCTGTCGAGCTCGATCCTCAATCCTGCTGTACGCAATTCTGCGGCAATTTTTTCGGAATATTCCACCACCTCATCATTGATCGGCAAAATCGCGACCTGGACAGGGGACAGCCACAGCGGAAACGCGCCGGCGAAATGCTCGATGATGATAGATATAAACCTTTCAATAGCTCCCATAACGGCCGCGTGAATCATGGCTATTCGTTCCTTTTCGCCTTTTTCGTTAGCACAGGCGAGGTCAAATCGTTCTGGTTGATTAAAATCAAGTTGAATAGTTGCAACCTGCCACTGTCGTCCAAGTGAATCTTTCGCCATGAAATCGATTTTTGGACCATAAAACGCAGCTTCACCGATTCCTTCTATCGGCTTCACTTTTTTTTGTTTAGCGATAGCTCGCAGTGTATCTTCGGCTTCATTCCAAATTTTTGCATCGCCGAGATATTTATCCTTTTGCTCAGGATCGTGCAGGGAAAGTCTAATTTCCATAGGAAAGCCAAATGCGCTGTAAAATTCGTCCACTATTTCCCAGACTTTGAGAATCTCGTCTTTGATCTGGTTATGCCTGGCAAAAACGTGCGCATCATCTTGCGTAATTGAACGCACCCTGGAAAGTCCTGAAAGTTCGCCGGTTTGCTCGTCGCGGTAAACCATGGTTGTGCTGGCGTAGCGTTGGGGCATTTCGCGATAGCTGTGAGGCTTCCGGGTAAAAATCTGTATATGATGAGGGCAGTTCATAGGCTTCATGGCAAATTCATGTCCTTCTCGGGTATTTATCCGCATGAGTTCGTCCTTAAATTTGTCCCAGTGACCGCTTTTTTCATAGAGATCTTTTTTGGTGATATGCGGGATTTCGACTTTTTGATAACCTCGAATTTGTCGAAGGTGCCACACATAATCATCCAGTAAATCCCGGAGGATAGTGCCTTTAGGAGTCCATAGCGGCAGACCTGCCCCAACCAGATTCGAGAAAGTAAATAGATCCAGGTCCACGCCAAGCTTTTTGTGGTCGCGTTTTTTGGCTTCTTCCAGCATTTTTAAATGCTCCTCCAGTTCCTGTTTGCTGGCAAACGCCAGGCCATAGACCCGCGTCAGCATGGGATTTTTTTCATCCCCGCGCCAATACGCTCCTGCGATGTGAGAGAGCTTGAACGAATCAGGTTTTACCTCTTTCATGCTTTCCACATGTCCGCCCTTGCACAAATCCCAATAGTCACCGGATTTGTAAAAGCTAAGTTTACCGCTGTCCTTGGCAAATTCGTCAATGAGTTCGTGTTTGAACAAATTGTCTGGATATTCTTTTTTGGCTTCTGCGGCAGAAAGTTCGTGCTTCTCAAATTTGTCCCAGGTCGGTAGAATCTGCCGCATCTTTTTTTCGATTTTCGGCAGATCAGAATCTGAGATAGGTTTGGAGAATTGGAAATCAAAATAAAAGCCATTGTCGATCGCCGGGCCGATTGTCCGTTTGGTATCCGGCCACAGATCCATTACTGCCGCAGCCAAAAGATGAGCGAGTGAGTGGCGATTATTTTCGAGTGATTTCATAGTCTCATTTCTGTCATCCCAAACTTGATTTGGGATCCATTGGGTTCTGGATTCCGGATCAAGTCAGGAATGACAATGCTTTTAATTAAATAAAAAACCAGCAACATCCTTGTTGCTGGGACTCCGACTATGGTCGGAGCGGTTCCACCCGGCTTCCTCCGACCTTGCGTCGGAGACACTTTCTCGATTTACCGATTGCTCCGAAGATGGTTAGGCTTCGTCCAAACGCTATCGGTAATTAAAGTCTAAGATTCTGGGCGGAACTTGTCAATCATGCCAGCACCGGACTGGCGGCTTTGATCAAGGCGGCGAAAACTTCGGGGGTGAACAAGTCTTCGTCGAAGACTTTGTCGCATAGACGTTGGTAATCTTTGGTTTCATGGGGATAATAATCATCGACTACCCAAATGGTACTGCGGTATCGCCTAACGATTCGGATTAGATCCCAGCACCGGTTGGACATTGTTCTCTTTTCTTCTGACGAGTCTGAGCCATCCCAGAACATTACTACGAGCTCTGGATCGAAGGTATCCATGACTTCCAGCAGATCAGCGGCCTGGAGTTCGGAGTAGATTTTAACTGTGTCGTCTTTTAGCGCTTGCGCTAACGAGCTGAGCTTGTCGTGGCCGAAAGGTGCAAACAATAGAATTTTCAACGTATCCTCCTTGGATTATGGTCAGATGAAGGATACGGAAATTCAATTAGGAGGTCAAGACTTGACGTGCTGGATGCTCTGGCGTAAGAGTTCCCGCAACTCGGTTTTGAACAGGTCGGTGCTGTCTACTTTAAAGTCAGTTTTCACTTCCCGTTCCGTTCCTTCGCGGTCGGGGATGACGAGGGACACGGCCACCTCGCCTGGGAATTTGTTGAACACGATTTTTAATTTGTTAAACACCTGCGGGTCTGCGGTTTTGGGGATTTTGATTTTGAGAACGCGCCCCCCCTCCCTCAGTCCCTCCTCACCGGGGGGAGGGAAGATAGAAGAGTAAGTCCTGTTCTGGGGAGGGAAATCCCCTGCATTTTTTCCTCCCCCCTGTCCGGCCTCCGTAGCCACTTCGGCGGAGTAGGCAGTGGGGGAGGTTAGGTGGGGGGCAATACCCCTCTTAGGGTAAGAGGGGTTAGGGGAGTTACGAGTGTTAACCCATTTTTCCAAATCCGCGTCTCCAATCAATTTCATAGAATCCACCAGCAGTTTTATTTCCCCATCTTTATCGGAAATCTTGCCTCTCGTGAGAAGGATTTGGTCTACCGCGAGCAAGGATTTGGATTCACTATAAACATTCGGAAACACAACCAGCTCCAGCTTGCCGCTTTCGTCCTCAATATCCGCAAAACACATCTGATCGCCTTTTTTGGTGAGAATGTTTTGGATGCGGGTGATGATGCCGCCGATAGTGAAATACTGGTTTTCGTCCGCAATGGAAAGGACATTAATCGGCTTGCAGTATTTTTCCAGAAGCGCGCGATGGCTGCGCAGAGGGTGCGAGGAAACATACAGGCCGAGCAGCTCTTTCTCCCAGGAAAGTTTTTCCTGGTCTGAGGCCTGCGGCGCGTTCCTCAATAGCAGTTCCTGAGCCGCGGCAGTGGCGCCGCCGAGGAGCATGGATTGGCCGGAGGCCAGCTGTTTTTGTTCGGCCTTTGCGTATTCGAGGATGATCTCGGTGTTCAAAAGCAATTGGTTGCGCTCTCCGTACCTGTCCAGCGAACCGCTTTTCGCCAGCGCTTCCCAGGATTTTTTATTGAAATTGCGGGTTTTCATGCGGCGAACAAAATCACCCAGCGAGGCAAATTCACCTCCTTTAGCGCGTTCGGCGATAATGGTCTCAATGACGTCTGAGCCAAGATTTTTTATGGCATTGAGGCCGAAGCGAATCTGGCGATCGTTTATGGCGGTAAAATTGGCCAGGGATTCGTTTACATCAGGCGGCAGGACCTCAATCTCCAGACTGGCGCATTCATTGACTGCCTGCGCAACTTTTTCATTATCCCCAGCCTCGGCAGTCATGACCGCGGCCATGAACTCGACCGGAAAATTGGCTTTCATATAAGCCGTTTGGTAGGCTACCATTGCGTAAGAGGCAGCGTGCGCTTTGCCAAAGCCGTAAGCCGCAAACGGTTCGATGAGAGCCCAAAGCTTGACCGCCTTTTCTGAGGACAAGCCTCCCGTGATCGCTCCTTGGATAAATTTTTCTTTTTGGGCCATCATCTCTTTTGGGATTTTTTTGCCCATTGCTTTTCTGAGCTTGTCGGCTTCTTCCCAGGTGTATCCCGCAACAGTGATTGCGGTCAGCAGTACGTCTTCTTGGTAAGTGATGACTCCATAGGACATATCCAAAATTTCTTTGAGCCGCGGATCAATATAAGTGATCAGCGCGGCATTGTGTTTTCTCTGGATAAATTCCGGAATCGATTCCATGGGGCCGGGGCGGTACAAAGATATCATGGCCATGATATCAAAGATGTTCGTGGGTTTGAGATCCACAAGATATTTGGTCATACCGCTTCCTCCAAGCTGAAACACTCCCATGGTGCGCCCTAGGGACAACAGTTTGTAGGTTTTCGGATCATCAAGCGGAATTTTTCCCAGATCAATATCAATACCGCGTGAAGTGCGGACCACCTCGACCGCATTTCCTAAAATGGAAAGGTTGCGGATCCCCAGAAAATCCATTTTTACAAGGCCCGCTTCTTCCACAGAGTGCATGTCATATTGAGTGATGATGTTTTTGTTGTCAGTGTCAAGCTGCAGCGGGGTATAGGAGGACAAGCTTGTCGGGGCAATGACCACGCCGGCGGCGTGGACTGAAGCATGCCGGGCGCAGCCTTCGACTTTGCGCGCAAGCTCGATGAGGTTTCGCGTCTCCTGGTCGCGGTCAAAGGCTTCTTTGAGCTCCGGCGCAAGCGTCAAAGCTTTTTCTATGGTCATGTGGAAACCCTGCTTGCCTAAGGGGATCATCTTCGCGATTCGGTCGCATTTCGAATACGCAACGCCTAAAGCGCGGCCAACATCGCGTACCGCAGCCCTGGCCATCATGGTTCCAAACGTTACGATTTGCGCAACCCGATCGCGGCCGTATTTGTCGCTGACATAATTTAAAACCTCGTCTCGGCGATTATCGGCAAAATCCATATCAATATCGGGGGGAGTGGGGCGGTAGGGATTAAGAAAGCGCTCAAACGGCAGTTTGTATTCTATAGGGTTCAGGGTCGTAATGCCCAGCGCGTAAGCCACCAGAGAGCCGGCCGCAGAGCCGCGCGTGGTGCTGATAATGCCGCGCGCACGCGACCAGTTTACAAAATCCGCGACTACCAGGAAATACCCGGCGTATCCTTTCTTTTTGATGACATCAAGCTCATAGTTCAGCCGGGTCAAAATTTCTGCGGGGAGCTCGCGGTCTGGTTTTTTTTCTTTCAATCCTCTAAGCGAAAGCTTTTCCAGATAGTCTTCCGCGTTTTGTCCTTCCGGTACCGGGAAGCTTGGGAAATGGCGTTTTTCCAAGGAAAGCGTCAGGTCTACCATGTCCGCGATTTTTTGCGTGTTAGCGATCGCTTCGGGAATATCAGAAAATAGCTCTGCCATTTCTTCCGGCGAGGCCAGGTGCAGTTTCATTTTTCTCATATCCAGACGGTCAGTTTGTTCTACGGTTGTTCCGGTGCCGATGCAAACCAGGATGTCCTGGGCCGCGTTATCTTCCGGGTTGAGGTAGTGCGCATCATTGGTTGCCACGATCGGAATCGAAGTCTCGCGGGAAATTTTGATTAGGCCGTCGTTGACGGTTTGTTGCTGAGGTTCCTCGAGGTTTCTCTGCAGTTCCAGGTAGAAACCATCCGGCTCAAATATATTTTGGTATTCCAGGGCGATTCTTTTTGCAGAATCAAAATTGCCGGCCGCGACCGCCCGGGCAATCTCGCCGCGCAGACACCCTGATAGGCCGATCAGGCCGGATGAGTACTGTGAGAGTAATTTTTTATCAATGCGTGGTTTGTAATAGTACCCTTCAAGGTGTGATGCGGTAACGAGCTTTAAAAGGTTCTGGTAGCCTTCGTTATTGCGGGCCAGCAAGATCATGTGAAAATAATCCGCGTCGGCCGGAGTCTTTTTTTCCAGCATGCTACCTGGCGCCACATAAGCCTCGAGGCCGATAATCGGCTTTACACCCGAGCGTCGGGCTGCTTTGTAAAACTCGAGCGCACCATAAAGCGCCCCATGGTCTGTCAGAGCCACGGCCTCCATGCCTTTTTTTTGCACGGCGCTTATAAGATCCGGGATTTTTGATAACCCATCGAGTAGGGAATAGTGTGAATGGACGTGAAGATGCGTAAATTGCATAGGCTACGAAATTACGAAATAAGGCTACGAAATTACGAACAAATCAGTTCTTTTTCGTATTTTCGTAAAAAATTCGTAGTTCGTAGCTAATTATATTATAATCTATTTAGGAGCATACGATAACCTCATGATAAACATCCCAAAACTGCCGGAGAAAGAAGATTTCCAGTTCAAAGAAAAAGCTTTTTTGATGGATCTCTACCAGCAGTTTCAGTCAACCTCAAAAATTTGGTATTATGTTTTGATTGCTGTTATTATTTTAAGCATTCCGGCAGGGATTATTTTGAGAAAGCAGTTGGCCAGATCTTTCATTGCCAATCTTCCGATTATTCCAGTCAGTTCAAATCCTGTACATCCGCAAGATTTAAAAATCGCCGGCAGAGATTTTTTCCCCGTAGGAACGTCGGATTTTTTTTCGGTTTACGCGCGAGTGTTTAACCCGAATGCTGATCTATCCGCTAGAAGCTTTGATTATGAGTTTGTTTTTAAAAACAAAAACGGGGTTGTGTTGAATACAGTTTCAGGCAGTAGTTTCCTTCTCAGAGGAGCGAGTAAATTCATCGTCGTGCCGGCGGTTGCCCTTGCGGAAACACCGATCGAGGCTCTGTTTACGATCAAAGATGTGAAATGGACGCGCGCTGTTACTGATTTCAAACCGCAGTTTGATATTTTGCAAAAACAATCAGGAGACAGCGATGGAAAATTTTTTGTGGAAGCGCTCGTCAAAAATTCCAATTCGTTTAGCGTCAAGCGGGTAACGGTGCCGGTTGTAGTTTTCGCAAGCGACAATAAAACAGTCCTGGCCGTCAATCAAACAGTTCTTGATGATCTTCAGCCTTTTGAAAGCCGGTATTCCAAGGTTTTCTGGCCGGTTCCCCGCAGCGAGCTTTTTCCCTCAGCTGTGGGGCAAATCGAGGTCATGGCTGACGTCAATCCGCTTGATCCCGGCTGGCGATGATTTGGGAAAAAGGGTTTAAAAATTTTGACTGGATTTTTTTTGCATCGGCGCTAGCGCTTTCCGCAGTGGGGATTATGATGATTTATTCCACGGGATTTGCCGGGCGGACGGAATCCTCGCTTTGGATGCGGCAGATCGCTGCGCTTGTCATCGGCCTTGCGGGCATGTTTTTTTTCAGCTCCCTTGATTACCGTTTTTTTCGAAAAACCAGTTCCTGGATTTATATTTTTTCACTCCTCCTACTCGTCGGCGTTCTGCTGGTTGGGCAAGACATCCGCGGATCGCGGCGCTGGTTTTCCCTTGGGCCGATAAATTTCCAGCCCGCGGAACTGTCCAAACTGGCACTCATCATTATTCTGGCAAAATATTTTCAAGGAAAAGAGTCCTTCTTGCGCAAATTCCGTTACGTTGCCTGGTCGTTTGTATATGCAGCAATTCCGGTAGGACTTATCATGCTTCAGTCTGATCTGGGATCCGCGATAGTGCATCTGGGCATTTGGGGCGGGGTGCTTCTTGTGGTAAGCATTCCCAAGCGATTTTTTTTATATTTGCTTTTGATTTTTTTGGTCGCGTCCGCGGCCTCCTGGCAGTTTGTCCTTCATGATTATCAGAAAGACCGTCTGCATACTTTTATTGATCCGACCGCAGACCCTTTAGGCAGGGGATACAATGTGATCCAGTCCATGGTCGCGGTTGGTTCGGGCGGTGTTTTTGGACGGGGATTGGCGCGCGGCCTGCAAAGCCAGCTCAAGTTCCTGCCCGAGCGCCAGACTGATTTTATTTTTGCCTCCACCGTAGAAGAACTCGGTCTTCTCGGCGGCCTTCTCGTTTTGCTATTTTTCGGGGTGATTTTGTTTCGAATATTGCGCCTGATGAAGCGTAGCTCGGACAGCTTCGGAAATTACCTGGCCGCAGGCGTGTTTTTTTTGTTCCTCACCCAGATCTCGGTTAACGTTGGCATGAACTTGGGGCTTTTGCCGGTCACCGGCATCACTCTGCCGTTCCTCAGCTACGGCGGTTCCTCGCTCGTCATAACCTTCATACTCGTGGGTCTTGTGCAAAGCCTGTCGATCCATTCCACGCCTGTAAGATTTTAGGTGAGTGGGCTTGACAATTATGTATGTATCATATACAATATATGTATATGAATCCCGTTAGAAACGCATGGTGTTTCAGTGGGGTTGAGCGATTAATTATTTATTTCTAAAACGGGGTGAAGACTAAAACTTTCAATATTGCTTTGCCAGATCAGCTGGTGAGGAAAATAGATCAAACAGCTAAGCGCGAGTATCAAAATCGCAGTGAATTTATTCGTGAAGCAGTCCGGGTTTATTTGGCTCAGAAAGAAAAATGGGCAGACCTGTTCGCCTATGGCCAAAAAATCGGGCGGAAAATGGGGATTAAAAGCGAGGAAGATGTAAACCGGATAGTTTACGAATATCGACATGGTAAACGGCAAAGTCAAGGCCGTTCTTGATTCCAATATTCTCATTTCCGCGTTTCTTTACGGCGGCAAACCACAGCAGATAATTGATTTGCTCATCGAGAGCCGTTTCATAGCGATCACATCTCCTATCCTGCTCGCAGAAGTTTTGGATGTTTTTGCAAAGAAATTCAAATTCTCAAACGAGCGTCTGATCCAAACTGAATCTGAAATAAAGCAGGCATTTCAATTTGTTCACCCGAGCTTTATTCTGAGGGAACTGCGGGACGAAGACGACAATCGGGTACTGGAAGCAGCAGCGGAAGGTCGCTGCGATTTTATCGTTACCGGCGACCTGGAACTTTTGAACTTGAAAATTTTTCGGGGCATAAAAATCCTCACCCCCGCCCAATTTCTGCAAAAATTCTAAGGGCAAAGCCTTTCGATCCGACCGCAACCATTCATCAGCCTAAAAACGGCAGACGCAAGAAGCGTAAACCGCACATGCACAAAAATCAGAGGTAGTTGCTGGGGGCAGCGAACGTCTGCTCAAAAATCGGGTGCAAGTAGTCCCAACCGGTTAAGCACAATCGGCAGGGGGTCTCTTTTCACGAGAGATCTCTGCCGATTTTTTTTTAACCATGAGAGCTTGTCAAAGAGGTATTTTTGGTGTATAATAGGAACAAGGAGAGAGAATAGAGAATTTTGAGGAAATGCGGGAAACAAATATCCAAAAAATGATAGAACTCTTGGCGCTGGTGCTTCACTGCCCGATTTGTGCGGCCAAATATAATGCGGAAAATACTAATGTCATTGAAACCAAGGGCATGGAGAAAACCGAGGAATCATCCATGCTGGTTCATACAGATTGTGAGCGCTGCAAAAGCTCGGTGGTATTTAGCATTTCCATGGATGGACCGGAAATTTTCTCGGTGGGCATGGTTACAGACCTGACGAGCGCTGATGCGGCCCGGTTCCGCGACGCTGACCAGATTACCGTGGACGAAGTTATGGAATTTCACAATTTTCTGGAAACATTCGATGGCAATTTTGCCGGGGTAATACGCTGATCCCTGCGAATTACTAATCAATACGAATTTACAAATCCGCCCCTTGACTGCGGGTTTTTTATTTGCTATTATTTGTTTTACGAATAACGAATCAATTACGAATGTACGAATTCGTATATTCGTACTCATTAGTAATTCGTAAAGCTTATGGAACTAGTTATTGAAGCTCAGGCACGCACTGTTCTGGGCAAACAAAATATCAAACTTCGCAAGCAGGGCATTCTCCCGGCCGTTCTTTACGGTTCGGGAAAAGAATCAGTGCATCTTCAGATTGCTTCCAAGGCATTTGATAAAATCTACCGGAAAGCCGGAGAAAATACCCTGGTCAATCTGAAAATCGACGGCAAGACGGAAACCAAGGTTCTGATTCACGACGTGGCCAAGCACTTTATGCGCGATGAAGCGATTCACGTGGATTTTTATGAGGTGGATTTGACGAAGAAAACGCATGCCAAGGTGCCGTTGGAATTTATTGGCATCGCCCCGGCAGTCAAAGAGCTCGGCGGGATTCTGCTCAAAGTCGCCAATGAGATTGAGGTAGAGGCTTTGCCTGCGGATCTGCCGCACAAGATTGAGATTGATCTGACGGGTTTAAAAACTTTTGAAAATACGATCCGGCTTGCTGACGTGAAGGTTTCCGATAAAGTGAAAATTTTAGGCAATCCGGATGACATGATTGTCTCTGTGCAGGCGCCGCGTTCCGAAGAAGAACTTGCTTCTCTCGAACAGCCGACTGCTGAGGCGGAAAAAGCCGCGGTAGAGGCTCTTACGAAAGTACCAGAAGCTGTTGTTGAAGGCGAAGGCGTCTCTGCCGAATCCGTCAAGGCGGAAAAAGCGGAAAAGAAAGAAACAAAAGCCGAAGAAAAAGCCGAAAAGAAATAAAAAACAACTCCCTCGAACTGCGCCTAAAACGCAATTTTCGAGGGAGCCAAGTTTCTAGCCGATATTGACCATCATCCAGGAATCTTCCTCTGGACCCGTGCTGGTCGCAAGAATTGGGGTGCCGAGAGCTTCCTGGAGCCTTTCTACATACTTTTTAGCTCCATCTGGCAACTCTCCCCAGGAATTACAGCTGTAGATATTCTCTGGCCAGCAGTCCCAGTCGATGTCGGCGGCGTACGCCTGCAGTTTTGAAGTCCAAGATGCTGGAACCTCGCCGTCTTTGAGGCGTTTCCCGTCAACCCAATACTCCTTGACGTACCGGATTCGTTTCAGACCTGACAGCACGTCGAGAAGACTGAGGGCCACCCATTTGGCATCATTGATGATGATGGAATAGCGGTGCCATGGGACATCGAAATAGCCAACACTGCGGCCGCGACCTGTGGTTCTGCCGAATTCCTTGGCCAGAACCTGAAAATATTGGGAAATTTCCGCTGCGGTTGCCGCATCTGTCGACATTTCGGCGTTCATCTTTCTCCGAATACTTTCCAGAAAAGTGGTGCGCGGCTCTCCGTCCCGAAAAAGCTCGGGATGAAGAGTGGGAAAGTTTTTCGCCGATTCCCGGTCCCAAATTTCCGAAGGGAACGGACCGGCGCCAACTCTTGTCGGCATGGTTTTGGTAACGAGCAGTACTTGCTGGCGGATATTTGGCGGCAGGCCGAGTCCATAGCTGATACTGTGGGCAGTACATGGTGTAGCGGTAACGAATGGCCATGTGCCGAATTTCGGATCGAGCATTGTGCCCTGGTGACCTTCTGCAACGATCCGCTTTCCATTTTTCAGCAATTCTCTCAGTTCAAATCCGACATCGGTGATGAAAGGATGCAAGGCTGAGGATTCATGGAGCAAAGTCGTCCAGACTTTCTCAGGATGTTCTACCTCTCCCAGCCACTTTAGATCTTGCATCTGAAAGAAAATGGGCTGCAAGATGTCGTAGCTCTCTTCTATCCCGTCTCGGAGCAGATCTGGCCGGAGCAGCATCCCTGTTCGGACACTGGTCCTGAGAAGATCTAATGCCGCCATGGGCCCGATTGCCTGGCCGGTTGAGCCGGTGGCATTGGTATCCTTGATTTTTTCAATGTAGATTTCTAAATACCGATGATAAGGCGTCCACAGCGGGCAGTTTCGGTCAATGCGCAGTTGAGGCATTATTCCGAACCGAGCGTTGATTCCGGCCAATTCTTGAATCGCGCCGACGGCATTGACCAAGCATCCTTGCCCGATGTAGCCGGGGATTCCCTTCACCGCACCCATGGGAATGAGATGCAGAGAGAAATCTCCGTAAGAATGGCCGGCATTTTGACCGCCTCCCCACCGCGCTACCGCGTCGAACCCATCCATGACCCTGGCTGTCCAGAGTCCCTTCGATTCATCGCCTCCGGCGCCGCCAACCATTCCTAGAACTTGAGCTTCCCGGGCCTCGTGTAGAAACTTTTCTTTATTTGTCATTACAGTCCTCCTGAAAAAGATCATTGCAAATTTGGTAGGAACAATAGCTAAATTTATCAAAAAACCGCCTTTGTATCAAGGCGGTCGCATTTCAGTAGACAGTGTTAGCATACTAGTACGCTAACACCGCACAGTGTTTATTCCCACTCCACCGTGGCAGGGGGTTTGGAGGTGATATCGTAAACCACACGGTTTATGCCGCGAACCTCGTTGGTGATGCGGGTGGAGATTTTTTCCAGAATCGGATGGGGAATTTTTGCCCAGTGGACCGTGAGGTAGTCAGCGGTATTCAGCGCGCGGATAATGATTGGCCAGCCATAGGTGCGAAAATCACCCTGAACCCCGACTGACCGAATATCTGGCAGTACGGCAAAATATTGATCAACGGCGATTTTGGATTTCTCAATTACCTCGCAGACAATAGCGTCTGCTTTTTTCAGGAGTTCCAGTTTTTCTTCTGTGACCTCGCCGATCACTCGGACGCCGAGCCCGGGACCGGGGAAGGGCTGGCGGTTATAAATCGATTTGGGAAGGCCGAGCTCGCGGCCGAGTTTTCTGACCTCGTATTTGTACAAATCACGGAGCGGCTCGATGAGTTTGAACCCCAGTTTTTTAGGAAGACCGCCGACATTGTGATGCGATTTGATGACTGCAGCCGTTTTTCCAATTGATACGCCAGAGCTTACCGCGTCAGTATACAGCGTGCCCTGGACAAGAAATTTCACCCTCCCCTCCCAGCCTTCGCGTGAAGCTACGGCGGGCACAGTAAGGGAGGGGAATTTGTTTCTTTTTCCTCCCCCTTGCCGGGGTCCCCCGAAAGCGTACTCGCTTTTGGGGTAGGCTCGAGGGGGGAGGCTAGGTGGGGGTGACAATTTCCTTGCCTCGCGTTCAAAAATCCGAATAAACAGCTCGCCAATAGTTTTACGCTTTTTTTCTGGGTCAGTGACGCCTTTGAGCTTGGCAAGAAATTCTTTCTCGGCATTAACGACTCTGAGGTTTTTGAATGACTTTTTGATCTGCGCGGTTTCGCCAAGGCGCATGAGGCCAGTGTCCACGTAAATACAAATGAGATTTTTGCCGATAGCCTTGGAAACTATTTTTGCAGCCACTGCGCTATCCACGCCGCCGGACAGCGCGCAGATCGCTTTATCTCTGCCAATTTGTTTTTTTACTTTGTCGATTTCTTTAGCAATAAAATCTTTCATTGACCAGGTTCTGGCCGCTCCCGTGATTTTTATAAAATTTTCCAGGATTTTTTTCCCATTCTCGGTATGGATGACCTCAGGATGAAATTGCAGGCAGTAGATGTTTTTTGCCTGGTTGGACATAGCCGCGATCGGACAGTTTACTGAGCCGGCAATTTTTGTGAATCCTTTCGGCAGTCTGACCACCTGGTCTCCGTGTGACATCCAGGTTCGCTGGTTTGGCTTGAGTCCAGCAAACAGTTTGCCGGGTTTTATTATTTTAATGTCAGTCGGCCCGTATTCGCGTTTTTTACCCGCCTTCACGCGGCCGCCCAGCTCGTAAGCCGTCAGCTGCATGCCATAGCAGATGCCAAGGATAGGAACGCCTAGGTTAAAGATTTTTTTGTCCACGCGGAGCGCGTCGCTGTCCGAAAGATTTTGCGGTCCGCCGGAGAGGATAATGCCGTCTGCGGATTTCAGTTTATCCAGAGAAATATTGGGCGCGACCAATTCGGCAAGTACGCCGAGCTCGCGTATGCGGCGAGTAATGAGATGGGAGTATTGAGAACCGAAATCAAGAACGTAAATCATAAAGAATTTATAATTATTCTAATTAACCTAATTTCTAAATAATACCCAAAAAGCGAATGTCTAATTGGGGATTGGGATTTGTGGCATTGTTTAGTCAATTAGAAATTAGAGCAATTAGATCAATTTTTTATGAACGATGCTTCAAATGCCCATTTGGTACACTGGGCCACCTCTTTGGGGCTTAGGATTTTATTTTTAATCAGAAATTCTTGTTCTTTATGAATATTGGTACGATACATTTCCGGGCCGTCTGTGTTGATGGTAAATCGGACTTTGTGTTTTTTTAGATCCCTGATTATTTTTTTGAGCTCCCCAACGTTTTTGACTACGCTGTTGCGCAGATTTGAGGTTGGGCAAATTTCCAAGACGATTTTATTTTTGGCAATTTCCCGCATGAGTTGAGGGTCGCGCGCAGCCATCACGCCGTGGCCGATTCGATGCGGCTTGATTTCTTTTACCACATAACGCATTTCCTCAAGATCGCCCTCTTCGCCAGTGTGTATAGTGAGACCGAGGCCGGCTGCTTTGGCTTTTTGGAAAAGTCTAGCGTGTTCTTTCATAGAGAATGATTTGACTTGAGGATCAGCAATATCGATACCGATGACGCCTTCATTTTTGTATTTAATGGCTTTGTGCAGAATGATCTCGTTTTGTTTTAAGGTAAGGGTGCGGCCCATCATCAGAATGATGCCGGCTTTCACGTGCGGGTATTCGAGGAGAGCCTTGTCTAGACCCCAGATCGCGGACATGATGATATGGTCCAGATCGCGTTCACCGCCGCGGTTTCGTTTCATAGGGTTGAACCGAAGCTCCTGAAGCACCAGGTTGTTTTTACGGTAGCCGCCGCCGATAATGCTTTTCACAGATTCTTCCACGGCTTCGGGAGAAGACTGAATAAGCTCGGTCCAATGGTAGAAATTTTTATCCAGCTCGCCTACGTTCCGGTTTTTCTCGTTTGGATCAATCGTGATCATGTCTTCAAAATCCCAATAGTTTTTTGTTGGGAGTTTGATGCCTTGGCGGTGGGCGATTGACCAGAGAATCGGCGGATCCACAGCCGCGCCAAGATGGGTATGAAGCTCTGCTCGTTGGGTTTTGGTGATTTTGGGCAATTGAGTAAATTTAAAATTGAAAAATCAAAATGGAAAATGACAATTAAAAATTTTAAAATTTTACACTGTCACTTTGATCTTTGATATTTACATTTTTCATTAATAATTGGGTGAACGCTTAATTATTGTTATAGAATGGGGGTGAGACTCTTTGAGACCAGCGTTTGTTATCCGTATGAATTTGGCCCTTTTTGGCATATAGGCAATGGTGCGCGCGCCAATGTAGCCCATGCCGCTTGCAAGGCCTCCGGTAATCTGGAAAATTACGTCTTGTAATTCTCCTTTGTAAAGCGTCACGGCCTCCACGCCTTCCGGCACATAACCCCCACTCTTTCTCCCCCTTAATAAGGGGGAGATGAAGAGGGGGTTCTTTTGAAAATATCTATCAGAAGATTTACCGCCGTGCATTACACCGAGAGAGCCCATGCCGCGGTAGGATTTGAATTCTTTCCCGTCAATTTTAACGACTTGCCCCGGCGCCTCTTTTGTACCCGCTAGCATAGAACCAAGCATTACAGTAGAAGCGCCAGCGGCAAGAGCCTTCACAATGTCTCCGGAATATTTCATACCACCGTCAGCAATCACCGGAATATTTTTTTTGTTCGCGATTTTTACCACATCCAAAATCGCGGTGAGTTGGGGAACGCCAATGCCGGCCACCACGCGTGTGGTGCAGATGGAGCCAGGGCCAATGCCGACCTTGATGGCATCAGCAAATTTGACTAGTTCCGAGGCCGCCTCGCTGGTGGCGATATTGCCGACGATCAGCTCTGCTCGAATTGATTTTTTAATTTGTTTTGCGCCTGCGATAGTTTGCAAATTATGCGCGTGAGCTGTGTCTACCACGATTACATCCGCGCCAGCTTTGTCGAGGGCCTTGGCCCGCTCGAGATCATAAGAGCCAACAGCAGCGCCCACAAGAACGTCATGTTTTTTGGCGTCTCGAACCATTTTAACCTGGGCCTCAATGGAACAATTGCGGTGGATGACAGCCATGCCGCCCAATTTACCCAACGAAACAGCCATGGCGGTTTCAGATACCGTATCCATGGCTGCGGAAAGAATCGGAATTTGTAATCTTATTTTCTTTGTGAGTTTTGTTTCGAGCCGGACACCGTCTCTCACCACCCCAGATTCTCTGGGCTCTAAAAGTACGTCATCAAAGGTGAGTCCTAGCCGGATTTTGTCGTCCATAACCTATCCTACACCATTTCCGCTTTTTTCGCAAATATTGCGCAATAAGAAAAACAGGCACAGACCACCAAAAGCAAATGGTGATTTGTGCCTGATACTCGTCGGCGACTATTTTCTTGCTCTCAGCTCAGTGGTCTGTGCCCCACATTCCTAACACTTATGCTTGTGACGGGCACTTTGTGACCGATTTGTCGTTCTATACAGAATCGGCGCAGGAAATCTGTGAACTCGGTTTCTTTGTTTACCGGCACCCTGAAGTATAGATTTCTTCCCTCAGGATTCGGATATGTGACATCCATTCCGAACCGCTCAAGAGTCATGAGGCGAGCATTCTTGAGAGCATTCATCAAGGGTGCCACCCATTCATCTGGAACGCGAACAGTCAGAGCGATTAAACGCTCAACAATTTCCACGCCTACAACGCTTGTAGTCATCGCAGCCTCCTTGGGGATTCTGGAATTCTATATTTTAGTTTGTCAGTCTAATTATGTCAATTCGATCACGTCAAACCCTGATTCTTTTAACGAATCTTGTTTTTTCTAGCAATTGCTAGTTTTTCCAAGAAATTAGAGATTTATTTCTAGAACTCGATTGAGACCGGATAAATCGCGGTGGAATTTCAGTTTGGCCTGGGGAAAATACTGTTTGGTGAGAAACTTTAGTTTGGAGGTTTGCGACGGGTCATGTTCCAGCAGGAGGGTCAATAACCCCTCCCTACCTCCCCTTAGGCTAAGGGGAGGAGTTCCCCTCTTAGGGTAAGAGGGGTTGGGGGAGTTACGAATTTGTCGAAACAATTTCCGGTAATATTTCAGTCCATCTGGGCCTGCGACCAATGCCGCGCGTGGTTCGTGTTTTAGATCAAGATTCGAATTATATTGCGAAGGGGTAAGGTAGGGGAGGTTGGCGAGAATCAGAGATGGTAGCTTGTAGGCTGTAGCTGGTAGGGTTGAGAGTAAATTGCTGTGGAGGAATTTTATTTTTTTTGCGACGCTATGACGACGTGCGTTTGACTTCGCAATTTTCAAAGCGGAATTTGAAACATCCGTCGCATAGAATTTGAGATTGCTTCGCCTCTGGCTCGCAATGACAGCAATGCTTGTGATAATGCAGCCACTTCCAGTGCCGATGTCGAGGATATTTCTAATCGCTAATCGCTTGTTTTTTATCTTTTGAATCGCGAGTTCTACCAGCAATTCCGTCTCCGGTCTTGGAATTAAGACATGGGGTGTGACTTTGAAATCCAAGCCGTAGAATTCTTTATGGCCGATGAGGTAAGAGACCGGCCAGTGCCTATCGCGCTTCTGAATTAGTGACCTGTAAATGGAAAACTGTAAGCTAGAAAGTTTGAAGTCCGGATTGGCAAAAAGGAATTCTTTGGATTTTTTTATGGTATGTGACAAAAGAACCTCAGCATCTAACTGAGGTGAATCTGCCTTATTTATTTTTTTTTCCGTCCAAACGAAGGCTTCCCGGATTGTCATTTCTTTGACTCCCACATTCTCTTTTGATCCTCGGCAATCAGCGCCTGGATGACCGGTTCAATATTGCCTTCCATGAGATTGTTTATTTGGCCAAAATTCTGGTTGATGCGGTGATCCGTTACGCGGTCCTGCGGGAAATTGTAGGTGCGGATTTTCTCACTACGATCCCCAGTGCCGATCTGCGAGAGGCGTTTTTCGCGCAGTTCCTTGTTCTTTTTTTCCTGCTCGTATTCGTAAACACGCGCGCGGATAACCTGCATGGCTTTTTCTTTGTTTTGCACCTGCGACCGTTCATCCTGGCACTGGGCCATAATTCCCGTAGGAATATGGGTGATTCGGATCGCTGAATAGGTTGTGTTGACTGACTGTCCGCCGTGGCCGGATGAGGTGGTTGCCTCCATTTTTAAATCGTTGGGGTCTATTTCAAAATCTTTTTCCTCGAGCTCCGGGAGAACCGCTACAGTCACGGTGGAGGTATGGACCCGGCCGGATTTTTCGGTTTCCGGGACACGCTGAACGCGGTGTACGCCCGACTCATATTTTAAATGTCCATACGATCCTACGCCTCGGACTTCACAAATAACTTCTTTGAACCCTCCGACGCTGGTGTGGTTCGACGAAAGAATAAAGAATTTCCAGCTCTTTGATTCGGAATATTTTTGATACATGCGAAACAGCTCCGCGGCAAATAGCCCGGATTCATCGCCGCCGGCAGCAGCCCTGATTTCCAGGATGGCGTTTTTTTCGTCGAGCGGATCTCGGGGGATTAGGGCTTTTTGAAGTTCAGAATTAAGAAGTAAGATTTTAGAATTAAGGATTTGCTTCTCTTCTTCGGCAATATTTTTTAACTCCTCATCTTTGAGTAATTTTTCGTTTTCTTGCAACTGTTTTTCTATTTCGTTCAGTTCTTGAATTTTTTTGACTACCTTATCCAATTCTTTTTGCCGTTTACCCAATATTCGCAACTGCTCACCGTCAGAAGCTTCGGAGAGTTTTTTTTGAATATCAGAGTATTCGTCGAGGATGGATTGATAATTTGAATTCATATAAATAAAGCGATGAGCAATTGGCGAAGAGCGATCGGGAAAAACCAAATCGCCAATCGCTGTTCGCAGATCGCTAATCTATTTTTCTACCTTTTTGGCAGCTTTTGCTTCAGCTTTTTTGGTGAGCTTGTGTTTTTTGGAGATATGGAGTTTGACTGATGTCTCTGCTTGTTTCATGCGCTTCTGGAATTTTTCCACGCGGCCGGCAGTGTCGACAAGCTTCTGTTTACCGGTGTAGAAAGGATGGCAGGCGCTACAAATTTCCACATGGATCTCTTCGCGCGTGGATCCGGTGGTAAAACTATTGCCGCAAGCACAAACGACTTTGGCAGAGGAGTAATATGTTGGGTGTAAACTTTTTTTCATAAGTAGCGAAATTATAACAGGCAAAAAGGATTCTTGCAAGGGCATGGCCGGCTAGACGGGCCTTGCGCAGGTTAATCATTCTTGTTATAATCGTTCAAGTATTATTAATCACACATTCTCTCTGATTTTTTCGGCCCTGATTCGCGATTCCTGAGGGAAAAACGAATTCCCGGAAAAAAATGACGAGATGAAGAGGTTTAAGGGAAGGATTCCGTTGCCAGGCTAAAAAGCTGGCAAGCTAAATCCTAGAAAGCTCGTCAATGACTTACCCAACACTAGAAGAACTGCTCACAGCAGGGGTGCATTTTGGACATCTCTCCAGCCGGTGGAATCCGAAAATGCAGCGGTACATTTTTACTACTCGCAACCGCATCCACGTTATCAATCTCGAAAAAACTCTCGAACAGCTGAAAAAGGCGCTCGACCACGTGCGGGAAGTTGCAAAAAAAGGCGGCCAGGTATTGTTTGTCGGTACCAAACGCCAGGCAAAGGACGCAGTCAAGAAAGCCGCTGTCTCTTGCGGCATGCCTTATGTCACGATCCGCTGGCTGGGCGGGACTTTTACCAATTTTAAAACCATCCAGAAGACCATCAAGAAATTGGAACGGCTGCAGAAATTGGCAGTGAGTCCGGATTTTGAGACAAAATATATCAAAAAAGAACGACTGCTCATCGAGCGCGAGATCTCCAAACTGGCCAATCTTTTTGAAGGCATCAAGGATCTAAAAAAACTTCCTGAAGCGATTTTTGCGGTGGATATTAATCATGACAAGATCGCGGTCACAGAAGCGCAAAAGACCAAAATCAAAGTGATCGGCCTCCTGGATACAAATTCTGACCCGGAAGATATTGATTATGTCATTCCCAGCAACGATGATTCAATAAAAGCCATCAGCCTAATGTGCGATGCGGTTGCGGCTGCAGTTAATGAGGGTAAATTGGAGATGCCCGTTGCCGCAGTCCCTATGGCGGATACGTCGGCATTGCCGAAAAAATAAGCAATGATTAAAATCAACTCTGAACAAGTTAAGGCTTTGCGCGAACAGACAGGCGCCGGGGTAATGGATGCCAAAACTGCTTTGTCTGAATCCGGGGGGGATGTGTCCGCTGCCGTAGAGGTTTTGCGCAAGAAGGGGGTTTTGAAAGCCGGAAAGAAATCTGATCGCGCGACTGGTCAGGGTCTTGTCGAATCTTATATTCACGGCGAGGGACGCATCGGCGTGCTTTTAGAGATCAACTGTGAAACCGATTTTGTGGCGCGCAATCAGGATTTCAAAGCCCTGGCCCACGATTTGGCGCTACATGTCGCAGCATCAAACCCGCTTTACGTGGCGCGAGAGAATGTCCCGACTGATCTAGTGGAAAAAGAAAAGAGTATTTACCGCGAGCAGATTGTGGCAGAGTCCAAACCCGCTAATATCATCGAAAAAATCGTGGAAGGAAAGCTAGAAAAATATTTTCAGGAAATTTGCCTTTTAGAACAGCCGTTTGTCAAAGATCCAGACATAACCATCAAGGAGCTTGTTAATCAAAAGATTGCTACCATCGGGGAAAATATCCAAATCCGCAGATTCACACGCTACGTTTTAGGCGAATAAATTTCAAAATCAAAAATGTTTTTGTTTATCCCACAATTATTAATTGTGCTTTCATTGGCAGGCATAATTTTGATTGTGCTTCGCCGGACACCGGAGCTCCGCTTCCCCATGCCCGTGCTGCTGCGAGATTTTGAAAATTTTACCATAAAATGGCTGCGGATCCTCTCGCAAAAACTCTGGCATTTTGTTTTGGAGGTCAAAGAGCTTTCCCGAAAAACCCAGCCGCTGGGTTTCCTGCCGAAACATCTGTCCAAACTTCATTTGCCCCGACCCAAGCTGAAATTGCCGTCGTTTAAAAGCGCGGCTCCCGGAACAGCCGAGTTTTTTATAAAACAAGGAGAAAAGCTTCTTGAGCAGGGTGAACATGCTGATGCTGAACAGCATTTTATTAAGGCTATAAAAAAAGATCCCCATAATGAGCAAGCGTTCGCTTATCTAGGGAAGCTTTATTTGGCGCAAAACAAAACCAAAGAATCAATAGAAACTTTTCGGTTTCTGATCAAGCACTACCCGGATAAAGGACATTATCATGCCAGTCTCGGACAGGCGTACCATAACCACAAGCAGTATGACAAAGCGATCAGCGCTCACGAGCGCGCTATCGATCTCGAGCCGGAGAATTCCCGCCGATATATCGACCTGGGAATGACTCTGGAGGCCAAAAAGCATCTCGAAGAAGCAATTCTCAATTATCGCAAGGCTGTGGATTTGGATGCAGAAAATACCCAAGCCGTGATAATTTTATCAGAGGCTCTGGTAAAAAAGGGGGGTCGCGATGAGGCGGAAATTCTCCTGGAGAAAGTATTAATGATCGAGCCGACAAATACTTTGGCTCGTGAAAAATTAATGCAATTAAAATACCAAACAAACAACTAGCAACAATTAACAAGTAACAAAAGAAATCATGAAGAAAATTGTAATTTTAATTTTATTGCTAGCGGCTGTCGGAGGGATAATTTATGTGATGCAAAACAAGAAGTCTGATTCCGCTCTCCGTGAGGAGGGGATAGGGGAGGTCATGGAGTCAATGCCTGAACCGCCGCCAGTGTCGCCGATTGACCCTCCTGCCCCAACACCCACGCCACCCCCGGCTGACCCAGATGGAGGACCAATTAAAGATGACATGGGAGACGTGGATGTAGCGCCAGCCAAAGTTTTTAATATCACTGGAAAGAATTTTTCATTCTCGCAGACCGAAATCAAGGTGAAAAATGGGGATAGGGTGTTAATCAATTTCGAAAGCACTGACGGGTTTCATGACTGGGTAGTGGATGAATTCAAAGCCAATACGGAAAGAGTGAACCCAGGCACTAAAACTTCTGTGGAGTTTATCGCCGACAAAACCGGCACGTTCGAGTATTATTGTTCCGTCTCCATCCACCGCGCCGCAGGCATGAAAGGCAAGCTGATCGTCGAATAGTCATTGATATTCCACTCTCCCTTGGCGGTAGGGGTGAAGTTTTGGTAATTGACAGCATTCGTATGCTAATAATGTGTGATGTTATGGTGACAAACAAAAAAATCCTCATGAGAGGATTTTTTTGTGGTGGGCGGTGAGGGATTCGAACCCCCGAAGGCATAAGCCGCCAGATTTACAGTCTGGTGTAATAGACCACTCTACCAACCGCCCGTGGAGCCGGGAACAGGGCTTGAACCTGCGACCTGCTGTTTACAAAACAGCTGCTCTACCAGCTGAGCTATCCCGGCATATTGACTGTCCGACCAAAGTCGGACTCCGACTGCGGTCGGAGAGCTAAGGTGGCACGTCAGGAATTCTATCAATTTTGACACAAACAGTCAAAGCATGATATAATACAATAACTTAATACTTTAGTTTGAAATCAAAAGGACAATTGCAATATGGCAGATAAAGCGAAGATTCTCGTGGTCGAAGATGAGGAAATCTTACTTACCGCTCTTAAAGAAGAGCTCTTAAACGGCGGCTATGACGTAGGAGGCGCTGTCGACGGGCAGGACGGTCTGGATAAGGTCAAATCGTTCCATCCGGATTTGATCCTGCTTGATTTAGTCATGCCGAGAATGGACGGTATGGAAATGCTGCAGCGCTTAAAAGGGGATAGTGAGCTGCGCGATATTCCTGTTGTAATTTTGACCAACCTTTCGGATTACGAGCGAATTTCGGAGGCCTTGTCCCTCGGCGCTATGGATTATTTAGTAAAAGCCAATTATAAACTCGAAGATTTGCTTGATAAAGTCAAAACCGTGATTGCCAGGGGGCGCGGCACAGGAGCCGCGGCTACTTAAATGGCTATCGACCAGGATTACAAAAAACTCATTGAGGAGATTATCAGCAAACAAATGGATATTCTCGGTCCGGAGATTGCCATTCGCAAAGCAACAAACGTCGCGGGCTTGAAGCTCAGCGACAAGGGAGAGGTTCTCAGCATTGATGAAAATAATGCTCAGGCGATTCTTCAGAAACTCGTTGACGAATACATCGCGCTCTCCGGCGCGATCGTAAAAAATATTTTGAATCCGGTTTTCGCCAAATATCCCGGCATAAAATTGAATTTACCCAGTTAGAAATCTATGTCGATCTTTCTTGAGCGGGAATGTAGTTTATTTTAAGAATAATTTTAAGAGTTCAATTATTAACGTGGATTTCTAACGGGGTAAAAAATACAAACAAATGGTTTTAATATTACAAGGGTTTATCGCAGTCATTATTATCGGGGTTGCTTACACGCTGTGGCAAACTACCAAATCATACGGCGGGCTCATTGGTACGGCTCTAAAATGGATCGGCCTTGGTATTGTTTTTTTTACAATTGAGTCACTAGACCGGGTGTTTGATACTTTTGCCAATCTCAGTGTTTTAAATATTATAGGGTTTTCCGATCCGGAAATGGTTCATAATTCTTTGCTGATTTTGGGGCTGTTATGCTGTGGTATCGGTTTTTCCAAACTTACTCGAATCGCGAAGTAATCGTTTCATCGGCGATCATAATTTTTGATGTTTAATCCTGGTATTTCGACAGATCCAATATTTTGGGCGGCCATTTTTAGCCTGGTAGTTTTGATTGTTGCCTGGATTGAATTTCGTCGTTTATATGCCCGATTGATTGACCGTGAAGAGCTGATGAGGCGCCGCATGTACGAGATTTCGATTTTGCGGGAACTGGGAGAGCGTATTGGCTATTCACTGAATGTTCAGAAAATCGTAGACATTATTTCTTCTTCCCTGGGCAATCTTTTGCCGTACTCCATGGTCGTTTACATGCTGCCCACGGAATCGGGGCGGCTTTTATATCACGTCAATCTCGCCGAGCCGGTGAGCAAAGGATTTATCGCCGATGCCAGAATACGAATGCTGAAATCTTTTTCTACCTTGCTTGGAAAAAATTATACGGAAAGCGATGTGGATGAGACTGTTACCGGTGTGGTCACTGACCCGACCAACGCGTCCAAGGTGGAATCGTTTTTCAACATTCCGATTGTTATCAACAACCGCCCTGCCGGAATTTTTACTGTTGCCTCGACAAAGCCCGGTCTTTATAAAACCAGTCAGGAGGTGGAGATTTTATATACAATTATGAACCAGGCCTCCGAGGCTGTCTCCAAGCTGGAGATCGTTTTGGAGGTCGAAAAAGGCAAACTTAACTCGATGGTCTCAAGTATGGCTGACGGTGTTCTAATGGTGGATCCGGCCAACCGTGTTATGGTTGTCAATCCTCAAACTCGGACACTGTTGGGGATAAAAGCTGAGCATCCGACAATTTTTGAGATTCTCGATAAACTCTCTGATCATTTAGATCTGCGCACAAAGATAGAAGAAAGCATCAGGAAAGATGAGGTTATTGTCGAGGACGAGGTGGCGATCGAAGGGCGGTTTGTGCAGATTTTGATCAGTCCGGTAAAAGATAATAAAAACGAGCCGATCGGCAGCGTGGTGCTGTTCCATGATGTCACGCACGAAAAAGAGGTGGAAAAAATGCGGGAGGATTTCACCTCGATGATGGTGCACGAACTCCGCTCGCCTTTGACTGGCATACGGAGTATTGCGGATTTGCTCAAAAGCGAAAAAATAAAAAATGAGCAAAAAAAATATCAGGAATTTGTCAGCCTGATTTCCGTAAATTCTTCCTCTATGCTGGATCTGGTGAATGATCTCTTGGATGTGGCCAAAATAGAGGCTGGCAAATTTCAGGTTTTCAAAAAGCCGGGCGATATCAAAAAGATTATCAAGCAGCGGATCGAGTCCTTCACCAGTCTCGCTGCCGAATCGCGCTTGGAAATCGTGGAGAACGTGGGTCCGGAGGTTCCGGATTCGCTTGCTTTGGATGACATGAAAATCACCCAGGTTTTTAACAATATCATTTCCAATGCCATCAAATTTACGCCGCCTGGCGGCAAGATTACCTTGTCCGCGTTTGTCTGCAAACGGGACGATGACGTTGGCGTGCACGCGGAAAACCTTAAATTGCCGTGGCCGGTGTTTGCAAAGGGCAATGTTTGCGCCATGGATGAACTTATCATAAGCATCTCTGATACCGGGATGGGTATTCCGGAGGTTGAAGTAGGCAGGCTTTTCAATAAATTCCAGCAGCTGTCCACAGCCAGTAAAAGCGAAAAGAAAGGATCCGGCCTTGGTCTTGTTATCGTCAAAGGAATAGTGGAAGCGCACGGCGGGCGCGTAAATGTCATCTCAGCCGAAGGAAAAGGCACTACATTTTATTTCAGTTTGCCGCTCGTGGAAGAAAAAAACGTAAAGCCGGTGGCGAAAGTTTAATTTTCGTGTATTATAAATTGGCTAACCATAATAAATTCAGCAGGTAAATGGGTAAACTCAAAAATCTTTTAGGTTCAGGCGAAAAAGTAAATCTGCAAAATATCCAGTATGATTTTGTTACGCTCGCCAGTCACCAGCTTCGCACGCCTCTTTCCGCAGTGAAATGGTCTTGCGAGATTCTGCTTGCCGGCCGCGCGGGGAAATTGGCCAAAAAACAGGAAGAATATTTGCGGGAAATCTACCGCTCCAACGAACGGGCCATCGGTTTGGTTAATGATTTGCTCGATGTCTCCCGAATTCAGGAAGGGCAGATCCATCTGGAGGTCAGACCCATGCAGATTGAAAAAATAGCGGAAGAAATTATTGACAATCACAGCATGATCATCAAAACAGCCGGAGTGTCCCTTGATTACCAAATCGTAAATGGGCCTCTTCCGCTTGTACAGACTGACCCGGATAAACTCAGCCGCATTATGGCGAATCTCATTTCTAACGCCATTAAATATACGCCGCGCGGCGGCAAGATCAGCGTGGTTCTGGAAAAGAAAGGAAACAATGTTTCAATATCAATCTCCGATACCGGGGTCGGGATTCCGAAAAGCGAACAAGCTAAGGTTTTTGGTAAATTTTTCCGCAGCCATAACATCCTCAAGCTCTCTCCTGACGGCACCGGACTGGGCCTTTTTATTGTGAAATCTCTCGTAGAGATTATGGGCGGGAAAATCAGTTTTGATTCTGAGGAAGGAAAAGGAACGTCTTTTATTTTCACTTTGCCATTAAAAAGTTAATTAAAATTAAAATATGCCTGATAATATAGAAAGCACGCCTTCAGACCCAAACATTAATTCCAGTCCCGTTTCTGGGAAAACGGTACCGATTCGCAAGCCCAGGAAAAAACCAGTACCCAAAAAACAGGACGCAACCGTATTAACAGAGCGGCGACTGCTTGATTCCAAGATCATCATGCCCGAGTCCCATCACCGACTGGCAAAAGCCGTCCTTTATGCGATGATTCTCGGGGGGCTTACGGGCGCGGCAATTTTATTTTATTTAAACACTCGGACTACGTCCCCGGATGATTATTCCGCGCCTACAATTACAATCCCCGACGACACGGCGAGCCCGCCGCCTCCGGCCACAACGACTCCGACAACCACTGCTGCTGAGCCCACTCCGCCAGCCGGCGTACAGCCTGCGGCTCCTGTGCAAGTGGTGGAAATTCTTTCGACTCCAACAAATTTTCTAAATGTTCGCAAAGGGCCTGGCACGAATTTTGCAAAGATCGGCGAGGTCAAGCCGGGTGAAGCGTACATCCTTATTTCCACAAATGAGACCAAGGGCTGGTATGAGATCAGGCTCGCAAACGGTAGCACCGGCTGGGTCACCCGCCAATACGCAAAGGTAAAATAGAATTTATTCCTCCCCCTTGAGGGGGGAGGTTAGGTGGGGGTGATGACGTTTCCTACACCTCTTCCTCAATTCCTCCCCCATCCAGGGGAGGAAATATTCTTGTGACGGTCTTGAAGAATCCCGATATTTCGATTATTATTTGAAAGCCTGCCCACGTAGCTCAGCTGGTAGAGCAACTCCATGGTAGAAATTGCCCGCCCAAAGAGTAATCTCTGGGCGTCACCCGAATAACGGTTAAAGGTCTGCACAAGATCAAGACCGTAGCGCTGATTTGGCGCTCGAACGACTGACAAGGGAATCCCGGCGGTATGTCGGGATTAAGATACAGTCTAATCCTCTAATAATGTGTTAAATAAAGAGAGGTATAGAATGAAGGAGTAGGTCAGCAGTTCAATTCTGCTCGTGGGCTCCATTATGAAAAAAGTCATTCTCATCGTTGTGTTTGTCATAGCTGGTTTGATCGCCGTTTATTTTTTGCCGAAAATTACAAAGCCGCCTGAGAATAAATTTGAACGGCAAATTTTAAGCAGCGAGTCCTATCCAGAAGCAGTCTTAGAGATAGCCGGCCAGATCAATGACCTTTCCCCAACTCCGCCGACTGCCGAAACATGGATAGTCAGAGAATTGGAATTCGTAAAAGGGGATCCCCATGCTTACGTTATCTATCATGACACGCATAATGTTTTTCGAATCCTCATTGAGACCGGGAAGGGCAGATACCGCACAGTCGCAGCTTTTGAGCCCGTGGATTCCGGCTGGAAACTGGCCGGCGGCAAGGACTTGGCAAAAGGCAAAGAAACGGTTAGAATAATGACTAATAATCAGTAACTTAATGATGAGCAACAAATAATTATGGCCCAGGAAAATTTAGTAAAGCTGCAGTGCACAGTCTGCAAGCGGATCAACTACCATACCACTCGAAATAAGAAAGCTGTTCCAAACGCCTTGGAGCTGAAGAAATTTTGTCGGTGGTGTAAAAAACACCAAGTCCACAAAGAGATGAAGAAGTAGTTTAATTATTGCAAAGAGCGTGCCCGCGGCAGATCAGCCTTTGGCTGACAAGTGGTGCAAAAAGCACACCCCGCACAAAGAGATGAAGAAGTAAAATGTCTCCCTGCGGGAGATCACCCGTAGGGTGAAAGAAATAACCCCGACGCGAGGACAGAGTAAACAAAAACCCGCCGATGAGGCGGGTTTTTAAAATCTGACTATTTTTTTACAGAACTGCTTCTTTCGCTGCTTTGGCCACGCGGAATTTCACCACTGTTTTGGCCGGGATTGAGATGGACTCACCGGTGGCAGGGTTCCTGCCCATGCGAGCGGCGCGCTTGATCTTGACGAGCTTGCCGAGTCCCGGAAGCACGAATTCCCCGTTGTTTTTAACCTCTTTGTAGGCGAGGTTTGCTACCTTTTCCATGAATTCACCAATCTCTTTTTTGCTCATGGTGGTGCCTTCCGCGAGGGCGGAGAGGATCTCTGACTTGGTCATTTTTCCCATTTGTTTAATTTGTTAATTTTTAATAGCCTAGGACTAATATTAGCAAGTATAGCAAATCCGTCAATAAAAGGCTATAATTCCGAGGCGAGGGGGATTAGTTCAGTGGTAGAACACTGGTCTCCAAAACCAGATACGGGGGTCCGATTCCCTCATCCCCTGCCAATAAATATGAACGAGATAGAGGTAAAGATTTTAGAAATTGATGTTAAAGACGTCCAAAAGAAACTAGCCGCTCTTGGGGCAAAGAAGATTTTTGACGGCGAGGTTTCTTGGACAGGATTTGATTTTCCGGATGGGAAGCTCGGTAAAGGTGAAATGTTGCGGCTGCGCCGGGTAGGGGATCGCGCAGAATTAACTCATAAAAAGCTATTGAGCACAACGGGCGCGAAAATTTCCGAAGAGCTTCAGACAGAGGTCGGTGATTATGAATCCACCAAAAAAATTCTCGAGGCAGTAGGTTTTCGAGAAAAACGAGGCTATCCGCTTAACAAGCATCGAATTTCTTATAGTTTAAAAGATTTAAGATTTGAGATCGACACCTTTTCTGATTTCCCGACTTATTTAGAAATCGAAGGGCCCAGTCAAGAGACAATAAACGAGCATGTAGAAAAATTGGGGTTCTCAATCGAGCAAACCAAGCCCTGGGGCGCAAGAGAAGTGTTTGACCATTACCGACACCCTGAATTATAATGGGACTAGGGATAACGAGCATGAGACAAAAATCCAATCACAAAAATTCCGGTTTCACGCTGATCGAACTCTTGGTGGTCATCAGCGTGATTGGTTTTTTGGCCAGCATTATTTTGGTATCGCTCAACGGTGCAAGGCTAAAAGCCAGAAATTCGCGGCGAGTGGCGGATTTGCATCAGCTGCAAAATGCTCTGGAGCTGTATTATGACGCGAACAATGGCGTATATCCAAGGTATGATGGAGGCGGGTCTGTTAATTGCAGTGGTTCCTGGGCTACCTATTATCCAGGCTACGAAGGCTGCTGGACTGATTTGCAAACCAAGCTTGCTCCGTATACGAGCAAATTGCCGCTTGATCCCTTGAGCACATCCCCTCCGACATATTTTCCTTCCCCGTATCACTACAGAACTCAAAAAAGCGGGCAAAGCTATTATCTGCTGATGTGGCCGGAAGGCAGTTATCCTGGCGGTGAAGATTGTTATGATGGCGCCGGGAACTGGTATTGCGTAGGAATGAATTGGCAGTAATCTGGTATAATACCGGCAAAGCGGATTTATTTTTTGAAACAAATAGCAAAAATGCCCCACAAATTCGATTATGATTTGATCTCGATCGGCTCAGGCAGCGCCGGCGGGTCAGCTGCGTTCGTGGCGAAGCGCGCGAATATGAAGGTCGCGGTTGTGGAAGAGTTCAAAGACAAGCTTGGGGGACATTGTCCGAACTATGCCTGCGTGCCTACGAAGGCCATGCTCAAATCTGCGCATATTTACAAAATGGCCCAGCAAGGAGCCGAGTTTGGTATTGAAATGGACAATCTAAGATTTGATTTCAAAAAGATCGCGATGTTTCGGCAAGGCGTAGTGGATCAGCTGACTGGGCCACGCATTGAAAGAAATCTCCATAATGCCGGCATTGATCTCATATGGGGGAGAGCGGAATTTATCTCTGAGCATGAATTAAAAATTGGTGGCAAAAAATATTCTTTCAACCACGCGGTCATCGGCACCGGCTCCAAAGAATTTATTCCTCCCATTGAAGGTCTGGCGGATGTTGGGTTTTGGACTTCTGATATTGCAGTCAAAGCAGAAAGCTTGCCAGAGTCCATCATTATCATCGGCGGGGGACCGATCGGTATGGAATTCACAGAGCTTTTTCTCAGCTTTGGGAAGCGCGTTGTTGTCCTGCAGCGCGATCCTCAGATCTTGCCGCGGGAAGATGCGGATATCGCAGACCTCGTGGCCAAGGACATGGCAAAGCGCGGCGCGGAAATCCATACCAACTGCGAGATCATGTTCGCGCACAGATTGGCCAGCGCCAAATCTATTCGAATCAAATCGAACGGCGAAGAGACAGAGGTTGCGGCAGATGAGATTTTGGTGGCGACCGGCAGACGTGCGAATCTTGATCTAAATCTTCAGGCTGCAGGAATTGAGGTAGACAATAAAGGCCGGCTCAAGCTGAATGAATATCTGCAAACCAACCAGTCGCACATATGGGCGGCAGGGGATGCGGCCGGTAATTGGCAGTTTACGCATACCGCAGCTTACGAGGGAGATCTGGTAGGACGCAACATTTGCCACAATCATGAAGAGAAAACCAACTATGACGTAGTCCCGCGCGTGACGTTTTGCGAACCAGAGGTTGCATCTGTCGGCATAACCGAAGCGCAGGCAAAACTTAAAAATTTAAACTACCGGGCGGAGAGCTTCCGCACCGGCGGATTGGGACGTTACCTTATAGAGAGGGATTTTCGCGGGTTTGTGAAAATCATCGTTGATGCCAAAACCATGGAGGTTCTCGGCGGACACATCGCCGGACAGAACGCTGGCCAGCTCATTCACGAAATTGCTCTGGCAATGAAAGGGAAAATTCCAGTGACCACTATGGCTCGCATGATTCACGCTTACCCTTCGTTTTCCGAAGCTGTTGGCGCAGCCGCAGAAAAATTCCTTGACAACTAAGGTAAAATTTGCTATAATTATATTGATAAGTGCAAGCTGTTGAAATAAAAATATTATTTGTAGTGTTACTAGGGCGTTCGCCTGCAGTTCAAAGCTACGGCTGATGCCGGGTAGAGCAAAACAAAAAAGTAAAAATGAACCCCGTTAGAAATATTTGTTGTTCGATATACAGGCTATATACTCTAAATAATAAGTTATTCGACGTTAACTTTTTAATTAACAGGAATTTTTAACGGGGTGAAAATTGTTAGTGAAAGTTTGACGATGGTTGGCACGGCTTTTGGCTTGGTCGCGGCGCTGGCGTGGAACGAAGCAATAAAAAAATTGATTGAACAATTTATACCAAAAGGGAAAGGCGTACTTTCTCTTTTTCTATATGCGATTTTGGTGACTCTGGCCGCGGTGATTATAACAACCAGGCTAGGCAGAATTAAGGAAAGAATCGGAGAATAATTTTCACCCCTCCCTAACCCTCCCCCTCCCAGCCTCCGCTGAAGCTACGGCGGACACGGCAAGGGGAGGGAAAAAACACATATGACTTACAATGAAGAAATAAAAATCGACACTACAACCCAGTTTGAGATCGTTGACATAACTGACCAGGTTGCCAAGGCCGTAAAACAAAGCAAGGTTAAATCCGGCGTGGCTGTGATTTTTTGTCCGCACACGACCGCGGCCATACGGGTAAACCACAACGAGCCTTTGCTCAAGCAGGATATTATGAAAATGCTTTACAGAGCCGCGCCGATCGACATTAATTACGCGCATGATTTGTTTGAGATGCGCTCCAAGGTCAAAGCAGACGAGCGCTCCAACGGCCATGCGCACGTTAAAGCTTTCCTTTTAGGCGACAGCGAAACCGTACCGGTTGAAGGCGGCAAGCTCATGCTCGGCGAGCGGCAAAGCATATTCTTTGTGGAGCTCGACGGCGGCAGAGCGCGCCGGGTGTTAGTACAAATTTTAGGAGAATAGCATTAACAGCTGGTAGCTAGTAGCTTGTAGCCGGTAGGAATAGGGAACCTGAACCTGACCTACAACTTACAACCTAATTCCTACAAGCTAACACGGAAGGGGGTGAATCTATAAATGCCAACTGGAGAAATAGTAGCAATCTCCCTGCAGGGTCTTTATGACCGCTTGGTGATGTTTGTGCCGAATTTCCTTGTGGCCGTGATCGTTTTGATCTTGGGCTGGATGATCGGCGCGGCTCTTGGCGGTTTGGTGCAAAAAATATTGGAAACGCTCAAAGTCGACAGCCTGGCTAACACCGTAGGCCTCGATAAACTCTCGGAGCGGACAGGAAAGAAGCTCTCCGTTGCCGCTTT
Organism: Candidatus Doudnabacteria bacterium RIFCSPHIGHO2_01_FULL_46_14; assembly: GCA_001779925.1. Taxonomy (GTDB): domain Bacteria; phylum Patescibacteriota; class Doudnabacteria; order UBA920; family 2-01-FULL-46-14; genus 2-01-FULL-46-14. The sequence continues at coordinate 4,946 of MFEK01000007.1, read as the reverse complement.
CGGCAATTGGTTAATCAAATGGTTTTTCATAATCGCTACATTTGTGGCGGCAGCTGACATTTTGGGACTGTCCCAGGTCGGCGCCTTCCTGTACGGTGAGGTTATTCCTTATTTTGGAAACGTCATCGTCGCAGTCGCTATCATGCTTGTCGGTATGGTTGCGGCCAATTTCTTACATGGCGTGGTACGCCACGCCTTACAAGCGGGAGGGTTGCGCACCTCAGACAGCCTCGCGCTCATCACGAAATGGGCAGTTCTCGTTTTCAGCTTTCTAGCCGCCCTCTCTGAGCTGCACGTTGCCGACAGCTTTGTTAAGGATTTGTTCCGCGCGTTTGTGGCTATGCTGGCCATTGCCGGCGGTATTGCCTTTGGTCTTGGAGGACGCGATCACGCCAAAAAAGTTTTGGACGCGATTGAGGATGATGTGACTGGAAAATAATCAGAGCTTGCAAGTTCTGCGTTATAAAACAAAACCCCCGCCGATTCGGCGGGGGTTTTGTTAGAGAAAGACTTCTAGATCACCCCAAAAATCCAATAAGATTTTTGGGAGACCCTGTTTTTGGAAATCAGTCTCCTTTTTTGCCCGTTTTGTGCGGGCTACCCTGATCAAACTAACCCCGGATAGTAGAAGTTCGATATTAAATTCGATTCAACCGTTTTTTTCCGGCCTATCGAACTTTCACTACCGGGCTAGCCTGAAATGCTCGTCATATTAGAAAGGCATTTCTAATATGGTAAATTATTTGGCTGCCACTGTCTCCGTCGGGCTAGCAAACATTTCAACGGTTACCACTGCTTTTTTGCCGCGAAACTCGCCTTCCATCACTGCGATTCCAATCCTGTCGAAAAGCGGGGAGAGGAGGTTCTCGCGGTGGTTTGGGCTATTCATAAAATCATTTTGAAGTTCCAGCGCGTTTTGATAGTTGATGGCTAGGTTTTCCCCGGCAAAGGAGTATTTGAATCCTGCGTTTTTAATAAAATCCCATGGCTGCCGTCCGGCAGGGGAGATATGCGCAAAATAGTTGTTTTGGAGGATGTCGAGGGCTTTGGCAGTCGCCGCCTCCTGGAGTTTTTGGTCAGCCGTTAGAGCAGAGAGTCCGTATTTTATTCGATCTTGATTGAGGACATTTAGAACTGCTTCTGAATCAAGCGCCGGGCCTGCGGAAAGCGCGGCAGGGGAATGCAGAGTCGTAAAAAATAAAACCACCAGCACCACGAGGACTCGGGCGATCTTTGTTTTTTCGAATTTTGTGCTTGTCTCGCAAAGCAACGCCGTCTCAAATGAAGATAGCGCCGTCTCTCGGCCAGAAATCATTTTTTAGTTGTACCCGCCCAAATTTGCCGGGCAAATTTCAGTCGGGTGAATTTTTGTTTTGGTTTCTAAATCACTCACTAACTATATATAGTATAGCACAAATTTCCGTGTTATGCAAGAGCATCCCCGAGGCCCGGGCTGATGAGGCATACCTTGACACTGCTCTGTCCATTGACGCAGGGTAGACAGTTTCCCAGCCTGATATTGGTCGCCCCTATCGGCAAGAAGTATGATTCCTCCTTGACTCTCGTCGAACGGATAGGCGACAATGAGTTCAGGAAGAAGAGTTTTCCGGGATTCGCCCTCGTGCTGTTGACAGAATGAAAGCTCCAGGCACCAAATTCCAATTTTCAAAATTCAAAACGGTTTTGGTCATCGGGGATTTGAGATTTGTTTGGAATTTGTTATTTGTAATTTGTAATTTATGAAGATATTATCGTTACTGAAATGGTTAATAATTTTAGCTCTGATTGTAGCAGCTTCGGTCGCTATTCTAGTTTCCATCAAACTCAAGGCGCCGGCCACGACTGAAAGCCTGCCCCGAGATTTTGAAATCCGGAAAGGCGATACGGCCGGACAAATAGTAAACCGTCTCCAGGACGAAAAACTTGTCCGTAATAAACTGCTTATGGGAATCTATCTTCGGTGGAAGAATGCGGAAGACAAGCTCCAGGCCGGCGTTTATATTTTGAACAGCAACATGACTATCCCGGAAATTGTGCAGATTTTGAGTCAGGGCAAAGTGAAAGCTAACGGCGTGCGGCTGATTGTTGTAGAAGGTTCGACTGTTGCTGATGTGGCCGTACTTTTGCAGAACCGGGAAATTATGAAGGCTGAACAATTCACCAGAATTGCCGGGGTTAATCCGCAATATGATTTTGCGGAAGAATTTGCATTTCTCAAATCCAAACCAGAGACAGCCAGCCTCGAGGGTTTTTTGTTTCCGGATACTTATGTTTTCAAAAATAATTCTGACGCAGTAGCGGTAGCAAAAAAGATGCTGGAAAATTTTGGGCGCCGGGTGACCCCGGAAATGATCGCGGAGGCTCAGATACAAAAGCGAAGCTTGTATGATGTCCTTATTCTGGCCTCGATTGTCGAGCGCGAGGTAGGGAGAAACTACAAAAAAGGAACAAAGCTCAGCGAGCAGGATTTGCAAAAGCTCGCGGAAGAGCGGCGGATTGTTGCGGGAATTTTCTACAATCGCCTAAGCTTAAACATGGGTCTTGAATCAGACGCTACTTTGCAGTATGTTACCGGCAGTGAATCTTCGCGCGCCACCATAGTAGAAACAAAAATCGATTCGCCATACAATACTTATAAATACCGGGGCCTCCCCCCGACGCCCATCGGCAACCCATCGCTTGATGCGATCAAGGCCGCAATCAATCCCACTGAAACGGATTATTTATATTTCCTCACAGAGCCAGACGGCACTGCGCATTTTGCCAAGACCTTGGACGAACACAAAAAGAACAGGGTCCTTTATCTTGATTGATATGTTCGTTTTGTGTAAGATAAAAATACAATGAAAACAAAAACTAAAGTAAAAATAGCGGCTTTATTTCTCTGCGGCGCCATAGTGGTCCCCGTTTTTGTTTTTTTTATTCCTGTTGCCCGGGCTGATATTACCACCGGACTCGTTGGCTACTGGAACTTTGATGAAGGGTCAGGTACAAACGCCGCGGATTCGTCTGTGTCCGGCAACAGCGGAACATTAATTAGCAGTCCAACCTGGGGTTCAGCCAAAATCAATAATGGCCTGGTTTTTAACGGCAGTAATTATGTTGATGTCGGCAATCCGGCAAGCCTGCAGCTTACCGGGAGCATGACCCTTTCCGGATGGGTCTATGCCACTGCGAATCCCGCTGATGACGGGCAGATTATTGCTAAATCAAATGATAACGATGGCTGGCAGCTGAAGACCAGCCCAGATACCGGATCGCATACTTTTGCGGTCGCACTAGGCAGAGGGACTTACCACACGCAGCGTTATAGTGCCACGGTGCGGCAGCTTAACGCCTGGTATCATGTTACCGGGGTTTACAATGCGTCTTCCCAAACTTTGGACATATATGTAAATGGTCAATTGGATAACGGCATTTTAAGCAACGGGCCTGTCCCGCCTTCTCAAACTAACGCGAATCTTAACGTTAATATTGGCAGAAGAACCGGCGGGTACAATTTTATCGGCACGCTGGACGATGTGCGGGTCTACAACCGCGTTCTCTCTGCTTCAGACATCTCTGAACTGTATAGCTTCACCGGCGGCGGTTCTCCGCCTCCTGCTCCTCCACCACCGCCTCCGCCTTCTCCAACCCCAACCCCTCCGCCGCCTCCTGCTCCTCCACCTGCTGACACCACAGCCCCAGTGCTGTCCATCATCGGCGCGCACAACATCACATCTTCTTCTGTCGTCATCCAGTGGACCACAGACGAACCCGCAGATTCCCAGGTAGACTACGGAACTACCTTGGGCTACGGCAGCCAAACCACGCTCAACACCACGCTCGCTACCTCTCACAGTCAATCCCTCTCAGGCCTTTCCTCCGGCACTCTCTACAACTACCGCGTCCGTTCCCGCGATGCGTCCGGCAACCTTGCCATCTCGGCCAACAATACTTTTACTACCTCTGCGGCAGCAACACCGCCGCCCCCCGCTCCTCCTCCCGCCCCACCGCCAACCTCTCCCACCCCTCCTCAACCCCCGGGTCCCACTCCTCCGCCTTCTGGCGGCGCTGATTTCCAAAGCCGCTGCGCCGCGGCAGGGGTTCTCGTTTGTGAAGGATTTGATTCAACTACGACCGTGAATGCCAAGAAAACTCCAGGGGATGATAGTGTGACCGCTCCAATTTTTGATTCAACACAAAAAGCTTCCGGCGCCGGCTCCATCAAATTTACCCTAAATCCGTTTACCAGTTCAAATCTTGCTGGTGACTGGAGGACTATTTATGGCGACAATTTTGGCGAAGGAGAAACTTTTTATGTGCAGTATCGCCAGAGATTTAGCCCGGAGATGTTTAATAACATGACCGGTGCTGGCTGGAAACAATCCATTATTCATAATGTGGAAAAATCCTGTGCTAATTTGGAGATTACTATGCAGAATGTTAATTATCAGGGTTTTCCGCAACCTTATACCGAGTGTGGAGCTAAGGCATTCCGCCTCTATTATCCCCCCGGTGGTGGCGGTAATTATTATTATCACTGGCCAGAAGGGTTTCAAGCTGTTCCGCCAGGGCAAGCATCAGCCGGGGCAGGCGAAGTATTGTGCTGGTACAACGACCAGGCCAATTGTTTCCGTTACAAATCCAACCAGTGGATGACATTCTATCTCAAAGTTAATATTGGCACTTTCGGACAGGCTAATAGTAATATTCAAATCTGGATGGGGGAAGAAGGTCAGCCGTTAAAAACTATCATTGACCTTCGGAATTTTGTTCTTAATAAAAATTCAAGCGGAGCTGATGTGTACAATTCCATTATTTTGACTCCATATATTACCGGCAAATCCGCATCCTTTAACCATCCGGTCGCTACTACCTGGTACGACGAATTGATTGTTTCTTCCCAGCCCATCGTTGATCCTTCGGGCGCTGGTATGGCTCCTGCTCCAACACCCCCGCCGCCT
>MFEK01000006.1:80406-137912 GCA_001779925.1 Candidatus Doudnabacteria bacterium RIFCSPHIGHO2_01_FULL_46_14 | reverse complement strand
TTTGGTGGCGGCAGGACAAAACGGCAGAGTGCCGCGCCTTTCGGCGCGGCACATCAAGCGTAGCCCCGCCGCTTTGCGGCGGGGCGTGCCAACATCAGGAATTTTTGCTAAAATAGGTGCGAGCGGAGTTGTAAATATACTGTGGCGATGGCGGGCAAGCAAGCAAGAGATGCGAGTTTGAACCTCGTCCAAGAGGCACTCCAAGATTGTTACTTTAGCTCAAATGTTAGGGTGACGCTAATGGTTACATCTTGCATTCCCGGCTCAACAGGGGATGAGCCTCCGCCGCCCATGCCAACAGGCATGGCTTTGTCGTAGTAATACGGTTCGGGAAAATAGCTCGAGGCTTCGGAAAAATTGATGACCTTACCAAGCCGTACACCAATACGGTCCGCCAATTCCTTGGCTTTTTGTTTGGCTTTGTCGATGGCGAAGTCTCTGGCCTGCTGTTTGAGCTTATCTGGGTCTTCGATTGTGTAGGCAACATTATTTATCTGGTTTATTCCTTTAGTAGTGAGTCCGCCGAGGATAGTCGGGACTGTATCTAGTTTTCTTATTTTAGCTGTGATATTTTGGGTGAGGTTGTAGCCGGAGATGGTTCCAGGAGCGATGTTTGGACTCGAGTAATCATACTGAGGATTGAGGTTGTAACCGCTAGTTTGAATATCCTCAGAATTGACGTTGTTGCTTTTCAGATAGTCCATAACCGTAGTCATTTTGGCATCATTGTCCGCTTGCACTTTGACCGCGTCCTTACCTTGCGTTACAACAGCGAACGAAAGAGTGGCAAGATCGGGTTTGGCAGTGACCTTACCTTCAGCGCTCATATTTATGGAGCGAGTTTTGGAAAGGTCGTAGTTTCCTTTTGTTCGATTATTGATCTCTGCTCCAATGAGCACGATTAGCGCTATCCCCAAAACCGCGCCCAGCATGCCTAGAATGTTTTTTATTTGTTCTTTCATATTTGCCTATTTAATTGATTAAAGTCTCAATTAATTGTATCATACTTTTACTTTAAGAGGCCGGCTTAGCTTCCCCTTCGCTAAAGCTATGGCGGACAGGCATCTGGATTTGCCACCTTAGCTCAGCTGGTAGAGCAATGCTTTCGTAAAGCAGAGGTCCCCGGTTCGACCCCGGGAGGTGGCTCTCCGACCTCTGTCGGAGTCCGACTCTGGTCGAACCAGCATTTTCATTAGAATCTAAATGAATAATTCACACAATTTACCCAAATTAGGCCCAATAATCATTGGCACCTCAAATATTGAAAAAGCAAAAGTATTTTATACTGCTGTTTTTGGCATCTCCATTGAACGCGATGAAAGCCCTCATTATGTCAGTGCTCGCGGGGTTGATGGAACGCATATCGAGTTGGAAGCAGATTCTGAGTATAGATTTGCAGATTGGAAACAGCACAACGTTGGAACCTACAAGAACAGTGAATTTCAGGTTGACGATATCCGCTCTTTTCTAGAGTTGGTAGAAAAACATGGCGGTCGGGTTGTGACCAATGCCACCATCAGACCGTGGGGTGGTTTTGGCGCGGAAATTGCTGATCCTGACGGCAATATGTTTTTGATAAGTCAAAATAATTATTAATTTTCGGCGTACTGAATCGCGGCTTTGGTATTTCGTGGTTAATAGTAGCCGACAGCCAACTCCACATTTGACTTTTGACCCTTACGGTATATACTGAGACTATATTCGCTAAAAAAACAACAATGTCTAGACGTCCATCGGGCGAAGGGGATCCAAATGTAAGTAAAAATTTTGCAGAAACAAACGGCGGTTTAAAATACCCTAAAAGTGAGGAAGAATCTGACAGATTTATCGCTGAACACAAGGACGAGCTGAAACAATTTAGCAGAGACTTGACGGCCATGCCGACAAAGCACCGAGCAGTGCTGGAGGCAATGCATACGCGTTATTATGGACTTGATCTGGGAGAGGAACTGGAAAAAGCGGGTGTAAAATTTGAATTGGACGAATACGGATTACCGGACACAAGCGAGCTGGAACGAGAAGCATTTGATGCCTTGAAACAGAAAGGATACGAGGAGGCAGAGGCAAAAATTTTTCTCGATGTACTGCATGATGTGCCTTAAGCTGTCAACACCCTTGTGTCTTGACACAAACCCTCAATAATTGCGAAAATAAAAATGCCTATACTAGCAAAGTGAGGCATTTTTTGTTACAATTTACAGGATGGAAGCAGCCCCCGAGAAACCAAAATTAACCCCGGTTAAACTGCCAGGGAAGAGGCTCGATAAACGAGAGTTAATCAGTATAGCGTTCGAGCTCGGGTTTATCATTGCTCTGCCAATCGTGGCTCTGGGTTTTGCTGGTAAATGGCTTGATGCGCGGTCAAACACTGAACCGTTATTCACACTTCTTGGTATCCTATTAGCTATCGTCAGTACTAGTGTATGGATCTATCGGAAATTTAAAGAGTACTTTAAATAACTCAAAACTTATAGCTCAGATGTCAAAACCTTTAGGTTATGAGTTCTGACGTAGGACATTTAACATACAATCATGCTAGCCATCCCTCCTCTCGCTGCAGAACCAATATTTAACATCGGATCATTCCCGGTGTTTAATACCTTTATCAATTCCTCTATTGTGCTGGTGTTGTTTATGATTGTCGGTGTTGTTTTGCGCAAAAAAACGGCAGAGATTCCCGATAAAATTCAGAACTTTGCGGAAAGTATCCTCGAGGTAATTCTGGGCTACATGGATCAGGTGACGCGCGATCGCAGAAAATCTCTTCTGTTTTTACCGATTGTCGGCACATTGTTTTTATTTATCCTAATCTCCAATTGGATTGGTCTCTTGCCAGGAATCGGCTCTATCGGTCGCCACCTTATCATGCATGGAGAGGTGCAACTCGTACCGCTTTTTAGGCCGGCCAACACTGATCTCAACATGACCTTGGCAATGGCAGTACTGACAATAGTCATGACTCACGTGTTCGGTATAATCGCAGTTGGATTTTTCCGCTATGCTAATAAATTCATAAAACTCGGCGATATCTGGAAGAGTTTTCGCAAGGGCGGTATGAGCATTATGGTGGCAGTCATAGAGTTTTTCGTGGGCATCATTGAAATCTTTTCGGAAATTGCAAAAATGGTTTCGCTCTCTCTCAGACTTTTCGGCAATGTCTTTGCCGGCGAGGTACTCCTTACAGTTATCGGCGGTCTGATCGCGTTTTTTGTTCCCCTGCCGTTTATGTTTTTGGAAATTCTGGTTGGCCTTATCCAGGCCATAGTGTTTTCAATGTTGGTGCTGGTTTCTTTTACAATGGCGACAGCGGAGATGCACGAAGCCCACTGAATTTGGAATATCGAATTTGGAATATCGAATTTGGAATATCGAATTTGGAATATCGAATTTGGAATATCGAATTTGGAATATCGAATTTGGAATATCGAATTTGGAATATCGAATTTGGAAGCCACATTCTAGATTCCATATTCGAGATTCGAAAAAAGAGTCTCAAGTCCTCCGGCGCAAATATAAATTAAAACATTAAATAAAGCACCGAGACGGACAGAAAGGTTAAATATTATGGATCCAGAGACAATGACGACCCTGGTCAAAGGCATGACCATCGCGGTCGGCGGGATTTTTCCGGCCATTGCTATCGGCAAGACAGCAAGCAAGGCCATGGAATCGATCGGCCGAAATCCTGAGTCAGCTGACAAGCTGTTTGTGCCCATGCTTCTTGGCATGGCGTTTGCGGAAGCTATCGCGATTTACGCCCTTGTTATCACATTCATTTTGTAGTATTTTCCCTCCTCATGAGGAGGGGAGTAAGGGGAGGTCACAGTGACCCGAGACCCCCTCTTGCTCCCCCTCACGAAGGGGAGTAAGAATCCCAATGGATATATTAAACTTTATAATTTTAGCCACTGAACAAGCCGTCGAGCACGCTCCGGAAGTTGTTGAATCCGGCAGCGTGGTTGGCACGCTCGGCCTGAACGCCAAGCTGTTCATCGCCCAGCTAATCAATTTTTCCGTGATTTTGTTTATTCTCTGGCGCTGGGTCTGGAAACCGCTTGGCGGAGCTATGGAATCGCGTCGGAAAAAAATAGAAGAATCGGTTGCTAAAGCCGCGAACATTGAGAAACAGGCTCAAGAAGCGCAAACGACGCGTGAACTGAAATTACGGGAAGCGGCCGTGGAAGCAGAAGCGATATTGCAGCGAAACTTGGACGCTGGTGAGAAGATGAAAATGGAAATCGTCAGCACGGCCAACAATGAGGCGAAAAAAATCCTCGCCAAAGCCAAGCAAACCATTGAAGCGGAAAAACAGCATATGCTCAGCGAGATTAAAATCGAGGTCGCAGATCTGGTGGTAATGACCACTGAAAAAATACTGCGTGTGAAACTGGATGAAAAGAACGATAAAAAGATAGTCGAAGAAATACTAAAAAGCGTAAAATGAAATATACTGTTCCGCAATACGCGCAAGCGTTATATGAAGCTCTGCATGGCACGAAAGATATGGATCACGAAAAAATTTTGGACAATTTCGCTAGGCTTCTGCAGCAGAATGGCGATTTGGGAAAATTTTCTCAGATTGAAGAAGCATTCGTAAAGCATGAGAAAACTGCCAAGGGAATAAAAACCGCAGACGTCATTACAGCAAGAAAGCTTTCCGGAACCGAACAAGAAAAGCTGATTCGTGAATTGAATGACTATCTGGGAACGAAGGTGGATCTGAAAAAGAAAGTAGATGAGGGAATTCTCGGCGGGGTGATCATCCAGGTAGAAGACAAACTGATCGACGGATCTATCAAACGAAATTTGCAGGACTTAAAAAATAATCTAGCGACATGAACAGTAAAAATATCATTGAACAACTAAAAAACCGGATTGCAGGATTCGAGACAGGTACCAAGGTCGAACAGGTCGGGAAAGTGCTTCAGGTCGGTGACGGCGTGGCGAGAATCTCCGGACTGTCCCAGGTTGGAGCAATGGAAATCGTGGAGTTCGAGACTAAAGAAGGCAAAGTCGCGGGCGTGGCCTTGAACTTGGAGGAGGGCGAGGTCGGCACTATTATTTTAGGCGAGCAAAGATATGTGAGCGAAGGTAGTACTGTACGCGCTACAGGTAGAATATTGTCCGTGCCAGTAAGCGAGGCTCTAATCGGCCGCGTGGTGAATCCGCTCGGCGAAGCTATCGACGGCCGAGGTGCCATCAAGGCTGATGAATATTATCAGGTAGAAAAAATCGCACCAGGGGTCATCACCCGCGAATCCGTCAAAGTGCCTCTGCAGACCGGTGTCAAAGCCATTGATGGTATGATTCCGATCGGCCGGGGCCAGCGCGAGTTGATCATTGGCGACCGGCAAACCGGAAAAACCGCGATTGCCATTGACACTATCCTCAACCAAAAAGGTCAGGATGTTACCTGTATTTACGTGGCTATCGGTCAGAAAGAATCAAAGGTCGCTAAAATCGTAAAAGAACTAGAGGCCAGAGGCGCGATGGACTACACCATCGTGGTTTTGGCAGGCGCTTCTGACCCGGCTGCGCTTTCCTATATAGCTCCCTACGCCGGCTGCGCCATGGGTGAATTTTTTATGGACCAGGGCAAGGACGTTTTGGTAATTTATGACGATCTCTCCAAACATGCGGTTGCTTATCGCGAGATCTCTCTGCTCCTCCGCCGTCCGCCGGGACGCGAAGCATATCCCGGGGATGTGTTTTATCTGCACTCGCGTTTACTCGAGCGTGCGGCCAAGCTGAACAAAGATTTTGGCGGCGGTTCGATCACAGCTCTGCCGATCATTGAAACCCAGGCCGGGGACATCTCCGCTTACATTCCAACCAATGTTATTTCCATTACTGACGGGCAGATTTTCCTGGAAAGCGATTTGTTTTATCAAGGGATCAGGCCAGCGCTCAATGTTGGTATCTCTGTATCGCGCGTTGGCAGTGCGGCGCAAATCAAGGCCATGAAAAAGGTCGCGGGACGCCTCCGTCTTGAGCTCGCGCAGTTCCGCGAGCTTGCGGCTTTTGCTCAGTTCGCCTCCGACCTTGATGAAGGCACGAGAAAGCAGATCGAGCGCGGACGAAGGCTTACGGAAATCCTCAAACAGCCGCAGTTTGAACCGATGCCGGTGGAGCACCAGGTGGCGATTCTCTATGCCGCAACGCAAGGCCATCTCGATGACGTGCCCATGGAAAAGGTCAAAGATTTTGAAGACAGACTTCACAAATACCTCAAAGCTAATGCCCAGGATCTGTTAAACACGATTCGAGTAAAGAAAGAGTTGGATGGAGAGATAGAGGAGAGGTTGAAAAGGTATATAGGAGAGTTTAAAAAAGGGATAATGTAAAATTGAAATATCAAAATGGAAAATGACAATGTAAATTTTAAAAATTTATGAACGAGCTTATTGGATTCGTTGCAGGTAGTTTGGTGGCTATTTCTGTATTTCCTCAGGTTTATAAATCTTGGAAAACTAAATCTACCAAAGATATTGCCATTTCTTGGAGTGTGATAAACTTGGTGGGCCAGATTATGTGGATAGTATATGGGTTTGTGATTGGAAGCTACTCCCTGGTAATTATGAGCAGCCTGACATTGATAATGAACGTTTCGATGATAACTTTGAAAATCAAACACGGCATATTTTATCATTTTTAATTGTAATTTTACATTTTGATTTTTTGCACTTTAAATTAACGTAATGCCCTCCACAAAAGAAATAAGACGAAGAATAAAATCCATCAAATCCACGCGCCAGATCACCAAGGCCATGGAAATGGTTTCGGCGGCGAAAATGCGAAAGGCTCAGATGCAGACGTTGGCCACACGCGCCTATGCGAAATACGCCTGGGAATTGGTGCAAAACCTTACCTCCAAATCCGACCCAAAGCTCCATCGCCTCCTCAGAAAGCCAGAACAAACCAATCGGGTACTTGTGATTGTGATGAGCTCTAATCGGGGACTAATCGGTGGGTTTAACAATAACATAGTGCAAACAGCAGCCAGCTACGCAAAACAGTTTAGCAATGTTGATTTCATAACTCTGGGAAAAAAAGGAAGGGAGAGCATAAAAAAGTTAAGTCTCTCCGCCCAAGGCGGACCAGCCTCGGGCTGGAATATTGTCGCGGATTTTGAAAAAAAAGATATGGCTTCTGGAGTTTTGGATATCAACTCTGTGGCAAAACTCGCGGTTGACGATTTCATAGCTGGTAAATACGACAAGGTTATTCTAGTTTATATGGATTTTGTTTCGACCTTGGTGCAAAAACCGCATACTCTTGAGTTATTGCCTTTGGGAATGGAAGATGAAACTTTGGGAAATATTCACCCCCACCCATTCTCCCCCCTCAAGCCCACCCCAAAACCGAGTACGGTTCCGGGGGTCCCCGGCGAGGGGGAGGAAAATGCGGGGAAGTCAGGTATTATTCCCTCCCCTCAAGGGGGAGGGCTAGGGAGGGGTGATTATCTCTTCGAACCCACCGTGGACATTGTCCTCGAACACGTTCTGCCAAAGCTGACCACAATGCAAATTTACCAGGCGCTCCTCGAAACTAATGCCGCAGAACACTCGGCGCGCATGGTGGCCATGAAAAACGCCACAGATGCGGCAGGCGATCTGGTCTCTGAGCTGACTCTTGAATATAATCAACTGCGGCAGAGCAAGATTACAACCGAGCTCTCTGAAATAACCGCGGGTAGGATAGCTTTAGAGTGAATGAATTATGGATAATCAAGATTTAGCAAGAGAAAGAGAACTGATAGCAGTACGAGAGCAAATAAAGGCTGAAATCAGAGAAGCAGAAGAATCCGGAGAATTTGGGATTAGATTTAACAATTTTCCTACGCGACTGGCCGAATCCATTTATTATATCGAGAATCCTGGTTCTTATCCTCTGAAAGATAAATGGGATACACTGACAGGAAAAAACTACCCTGATTTGCCAAAATGGAATTCTGATAAATACAAAGAAGGAACTATGAAGAGTTATTCTAAAGACCTGGCGGGGGCATTACAAAACTCTGGGCTGAAAGACGAATTACTTCAGTTTCGCGAGACGTTCCCAGATCTCGAACAGCGGCGCGAGATGAGCAAAGAGAAAGTAGCTGAATGGATGCAAAAAAGCGATGATATGAAAAGAAAGTTGTTACCAGTTTATACAAAATTAAGAGAGCTAGGCTATTCACAGTACGACCTAGTCGGATAAAGAATATGAATAAAACAGGAAAAATTACACAAGTTATCGGGCCGGTTGTCGACGTTCACTTTGAAGGTCACGTTCCGGCGATTTATAACGCCCTCACAGTAAAACGCGAAGGCCGTAGAGATTTAGTTTTAGAGGTTGCCCAGCAGACTGGCGGCAACGCAGTACGCACCATTGCTATGGATTCCACAGACGGGCTCAAGCGACATATGGAAGTGGTAGATACTGGTGCGCCGATTTCCGTCCCGGTTGGCAAATTGACATTGGGACGGATTTTCAACGTGCTTGGGGAAGCTGTAGACGGACAGCCGGATCCCGCGTCAGAAAAAAAATATCCCATCCACCGAGCCGCTCCGGAATTTACCCGGCAATCAACCAAAACAGAGATTCTGGAAACCGGCATCAAAGTCATTGACCTCATCTGCCCGATTCTCAAAGGCGGCAAGGTCGGCTTGTTTGGCGGGGCTGGCGTGGGTAAAACCGTCATCATCCAGGAACTCATAAACAACATCGCCAAAGCGCACGGCGGCGTGTCTGTGTTTGCCGGGGTTGGAGAGAGAACGCGCGAAGGGAATGACCTGTATCATGAAATGAAGGATGCGAAAGTCTTGGATAAACTCGCCATGGTCTTTGGTCAGATGAATGAACCGCCGGGAGCCCGTGCCCGAGTCGCGCTCACCGGCCTATCCATGGCTGAATATTTCCGCGACGAACAAAATCAGGATGTGCTGATGTTTATCGACAACATCTTTCGGTTTACCCAAGCAGGCTCTGAGGTATCAGCTCTCCTAGGCCGTATCCCTTCTGCGGTTGGCTATCAGCCGACGCTCGCTACCGAAATGGGCGCACTGCAGGAGCGCATCACCTCAACAGACAAAGGTTCGATTACCTCGGTACAAGCCGTGTACGTGCCGGCAGACGACCTCACAGATCCGGCTCCGGCAACCACGTTTGCTCACCTTGATTCTACAGTGGTGCTTGCCCGGTCCCTCACTGAGCTTGGTATATACCCGGCTGTTGACCCGCTCGATTCCAGCTCTACCATCCTTGATCCAAACATTGTGGGCAAAGAGCATTATGAGGTAGCCCGCGGTGTTCAGAAAGTTTTACAGCGCTACAAAGATCTGCAAGATATCATCGCAATACTCGGCATTGAGGAACTCTCTGACGAAGACAAGCAGACTGTGGCTCGCGCGCGCAAGGTCCAGAGATTTCTCTCTCAGCCGTTCGCAGTTGCGGAAACCTTTACAGGCCGCAAAGGCGAGTATGTAAAACTCGCTGACACGGTTCGCGCCTTCAAAATGATCTTGGATGGAGAACTCGATAGTATACAAGAACAGGAATTCTATATGAAGGGAAATATTGATCAAGTTAAACCAAGCTAATGTAAAATTAAAAAATCAAAATGGAAAATGACAGTGTAAAATTTTAAAATTTTTAATTGTCATTTTGAGATTTACATTTTGCATTTTAAATTAAATGAGTGAAAAAAAGCTAAAACTTAAGATTGTGACACCCGAAAGAGTCCTCCTAGAATCCGAGGTTGATTCTCTTTCCGTCCCCACCCAGATGGGCGAGATTACGATCCTGCCGCATCACATTCCAATGGTTGCTAACCTCCAGCCAGGAGAAATGAAAGCGGTCACTGACGGTGAACCGCGTTTGATGGCAGTTGCAGGCGGAGTGATTGAGGTTCGGCCAGGTAACGAAATCGTAGTCCTCGCAGACGCAGCAGAAGAAGCTCATATGATTGACTTGAAGCGCGCTGAAGAAGCGCGCGGGCGAGCCCGCAGGATTATGTCGGAACAGATCCTCAATGAAGAAGAATACGCGGCCACTGCCGCCTCGCTGGAAAAATCTCTGGCCCGTATCCGTGTCGCGCAAAAAGGCAAATACCGTAAAATTCACACCCCGGAAAGTATTCAATAATGAAAATGAAATTCACCTGGCCGGATAAATCTCTTGTCTCTGAGACGGCTTTTGCGATTGTAAAAAAACTGCGAAAGGCTGGGTACGAAACTTATATTGCCGGCGGCGCAGTCCGCGACGCGCTTTTGAAAAGAAAAATCAACGATATTGATATTGCCACCGCCGCCACTCCAGTGCAGGTTAAAATGCTATTTGCCAAAACTATTCCGACAGGCGAAAAGCATGGGACCATGACAGTCCGCCTTGGGCGGATGGGTTTCGAGATAACCACCTTTCGCTCCGAATCGCCCTATGCGGACTCGAGGCGTCCTCGGTCGGTAAAGTTCATAGCTAGTGCCGAAAAAGACGCTAAAAGGCGGGATTTTACGCTTAACGCGTTATTTTACGATCCAAATACCTCTGAAATCATCGATTTTGTGGACGGAATCACGGATCTCAGGCGCGGTAGGATCCGGATGGTGGGGAACGCGGAGGCACGTCTCAAAGAGGATGCTCTGCGTCTGATGCGCGCCGTCAGACTGGCAACAGTTTTGAATTTGGAAATTGAGCGAGAAACACGAAACGCAATTACAAAAAATGCCGGTCGCATCAAAAAAATTTCCGCGGAGCGCGTCAAACAGGAACTTGATAAAATAATTCTCTCAGGCAGACCATCTGCCGGCGTGGGCCTTTTGGATGCAACCCGGCTTTTAGAATACATTTTGCCTGAACTCAAGGAATGTCAAAATATCACTCAGCCAAAAAAACATCACGGTGAGGGCGATGTTTATACGCATAGCCTTCTGGCGCTCGACGAGGTCAATGAAGATTTTGATCTTACTACCCGGTATGCCGTGCTCTTTCATGATCTTGGTAAAGCAAAAACCCGCGAAGTAAAAAAAGGCAAAACAACGTTTTATAATCATCCTGAAGTTGGCGCAGACACTGTGAGCAAGATTTGCCGCAGGCTCAAGTTCTCAAAGGTCGAAGAAGATAAGATAGCTTGGCTAGTTCGCTATCACATGGTGCCGAATGACTTTGTGCAGATGAAGCTGGCCACTCGTCGGAAATGGGCATTAAATCCCTATTTTCGAGACCTTCTGCTCGTGCACTGGGCAGATGCCGCGGCCTCCTTGGGGCTTGATGGGCGTGGCGATACGAATCCCACAGGGTACCGCGAAGGCTATAAAATTTTAAAGGAGATAGAAAAATTTCCCGCATTGGCCATGCCAATCTTGTCCGGCAATGAGGTCATGAAAACCCTGAAAATAAAACCCGGAGTACTCGTGGGAAAGATTTTGAAACAGCTTGAAGAAAAAAAACTCGCAGGGAAAATAAAAACAAAAAAATCCGCGCTTCGGTACTTAAAAAAGTATAAAAAAAGTTTATTACGCACTTCGTAGCGTGCGAGCACTCCGAAGCTTTAGTGAAGTCATGTGGATAACTCGTGAGATATGTTGACAAAAAGTTTTTTTTACTGTACAGTTAATTTAGTTTCTTTAAATTTCTTTCCGTCTTATGTAGAAACAAATTTGTTTTTCTGCAACGCGGGGAAACAAAATTGTCAAACAAAAATAATTCAGTCTCACATTGAGTGTCGCAAAAAATAGCGGTGCATGGTGTGAGCTAAGGAGTCTTTGCAATGGCAAAGAAACGCAAGGCTGCAAAAAGGAAAACAGCCAAAAAGAAGACCAGCCGCCGAAAGAGAGTCTAGTGTAGGTCGCCTCCATTAAAAGAGGCCTTACGCGGCTAAACAAGAAAGCCCCTTAAATAGGGGTTTTTTTGTTGTGTTCCCAAGTTATACCCCTCCTCGTGAGGAGGGGTTAGGGGAGGTTAAGGGATTGAGGGAGGGGTGAGCGCTGGACTTTAAGCTTGTTGTTGTGTTAGTCTGTTGAATCGGATTAATTGTTTTTGATCCGAAATTTCAGACAAAAAGGGAGGAATAGAAATGAAAAGATGGGCTTCGTTTGTCACAGGTGGAGGTACAACATTTGCCGCCATCCTCGACGCTGTTATCAGTAAAGAGCTGAATGAAATCCAGTTCGCCTTTCTCTTTGCCAGCCAGCACGGTATCGGTGCGATTGATAAAGCACAGAAAAGAATCAACGAGCATGGCACAGAGCTCGGCGTCAGTCGCCACGATATTCATGTAATGGAGATGGGACATCACAGCGGTTCTCCGTCCCAGTGGGACCGTGTTGTCAGTCTCTGTCGTGATTACAAAGTAGACGTTGTAACGCTGAATGGGTTTTTGCCGCAGGTCGACTGGAGAGTCATTGAAGCGGTTGATGGGAATATCTTCAATCAGCATCCCGGGCCACTCGACCCAGGACGACAGCACGATTTCGGCGGCGGTGGTTATCTTGGGATGTATGGAAGAAGAGTGCACTGCGCACGGCTGTACTTCGTTCGTATGACGAACTGTGAGTCCTGGAGCGAAGCTACGATGCATGTCGTCACACCAGAGGTGGACAAGGGATTTATTGTGCACTCGGAACGAGTTGAAATTCTGCCGTATGACACGGTAGATGATTTGCAACAACGCGTCCTGCCAGTTGAGCACAAAACACAAATCGACGGTTTACGCCGATTCGCGCGCGCGGAATTGAAAACGCAACCGAAACGGGAGCGACCTTTGGTGGAAAGTTGGCAGGTTCCGCACTTGATCGACGGCAAGAAAGTCGCCCGTATACTTTACCCGAAAGGCTAGGAGGCAACGAAATGTTGACAGGACAACGCGAAAGCGCGACTAACCATATAGTTCTGACCGGCTACTCCTGTTCTGGCAAGACCACCATGCTGCATATCCTCAAAAGTCTGGGTTTCAGTGTTCTCGAGGAGGAATCGCGCGTGATCATGGACGAATGGGAAGATGCAGGTCTGAACGCAAAAGAAGAACGGCTGCGTTTTGGAGAACAAGGTTTTCAAAAATTAAGTTTTTCGAGACAACGAGTTCGCGATAGCAAACTCGATCCCAATCAACTTTGGGTGCTGGATTTGGGATGGCCTTGCCAGGCGCCGTTTTTTGAAAACTGCGGTCTGAGCCCCGGCTATGTTCTCAAACACTGTGCGCCGAAATGGTATCGCCGGATTCTCTTCTTTGAAGAGGTGGAGTTTGAAGATGACTATGCGCGGACCGAGACACCAGAGGAGCGCGCGAGAATCGGCGAGGGCGAATGGAACGTTTACGTCAAAGAGCTTGGGTACAAGCCGGGGATCGATATCGTTGGAATCCCTGCCTTTCCTGGACCTAAACAAGAGGCAATTGAGCAGCGAGCGAAATTCGTGCTCGCTAACATGTTCTAATGGGAGGTGAATCGTGAAGACTTTGGAAATACCGTATGAGCTTACCGTAGGTATCGCTGACGGCGGTGGTCGGGGGCACGCTTATGCGAACGCGTGTCGCCGAAGCCGACTTGCTAAAAAAATCCTTGGCTTCAAAGGCGGTGATGGATGGAGCGAAGGGCCGGAAGACAAAATTGTCCAGTGCTTTTCCAATATTGATGCTGCGGATGTCGACAAGATCATCGTCGAGTCACTAAACCAGCGCGTCCAACTGCTGATCGCTGGCCAGGAAATTTTTTTGGCCAATGGTGGAGCAGACAAAGCTCGGGATGCCGGCATGAAGGTTCTTGGCTGCTCGAGAGCCGCGGCGCGTCTTGAGAGCAGTAAAGTCTGGGCCAAATGGTTTTTTGCCAAGTACGGAATCCCGACTGCAAATTTTGAGACTGCCAACAGCCCGGAAGAAGCTACCGCTATTGTTGATTACTGGTTCCTGATCAAGAAAGTTGCGGCTCTGGTGGTCAAGGCCGACGGTTTGGCTGAAGGCAAAGGTGTCATCTCGTGCTTCAGTCTTGCGGAGGCTCGCGCTGCGATCCGGGAGACCATGGTCGCGGGACCCGTTAAAAAAACTTATCCGGAAGCTGGCAAAAAGGTCGTGATTGAAGAATGGATTGGCGGCCCTGGAACTCGCGAGATGAGCTCGACGTACTTTTCTGACGGCGATGATTTGGTAGAAATGATCGTGGGTGTGGATCACAAGCGTCGTTTTGCAGAAGACGGGAAGGTCGACGAGAAAGACAATCGCAACACTGGTGGCATGGGACTCTACGCTCCAGATCCGGAATACACGGACGACATTCGGCGCCAGGTGCGAAGGATTGCCAAGAAGATCATTGCAGGCATGCAGAAAGAGGCGTGCCCATTCCAAGGCATTCTCTATTTAGGCCTGATGATCAGGAACGGTAAGGTCTACGTTCTCGAGGTCAACGTTCGTTTCGGCGCGCCAGAAGCGCAGGGAATCCTAGCTCTTCTCGAATCGGATTTCTTGGAACTAGCATGGGCGGCGGCCACAGGTCAATTGGCTCTGGTGAAACCGAAATGGAAGAAAGGAAAGGTTTCGGTTACGGTTACTCTCGTAACAGGGGTTTATCCGAGTCCAATAACAGCGGAGTACAAGGGATTCGAGATCACCGGTATCGAGGAAGCCCGAGCACTCGGGGTCGAAATTTTGCACGCCGGTACCAAGCTCAAGGATGGAAAGTTCGTCAACAACGGCGGCCGGGTTATTGATATCGTCGCTGTCGCCGACACTTTCCGAGAAGCAATTGACCTGGCCAACAAGGCTGCTGAACTGATTTATTGGCAAGACCGGGATTACCGGAAGGACATTGGACGTCGCGCCTTGGCATTCGCAGCATAGCTGCGAGGCAACACAAACTTTACAAAGTCGCCAGCGGGAATATACATCCTCGCTGGCGCTTTTTTATTTGAGCGGCTCAAACGTGTTTGATCCGTTTAGTCGCGGCAGTTGAAATTTATTGGGAAATCTGGTAATATCATAATCGCGGGATAGAGCAACTGGCAGCTCGCAAGGCTCATAACCTTGAGGTTCCGGGTTCGAATCCCGGTCCCGCAACCAAAAAACTATGTATTATGCGTATGTGCTCCGGAATCAGAAAGGGCTATTATATAAAGGGTCCACTGACGATATAATGAAGCGATTGGTGCAACATAATAGCGGGGAGTTCCCAAGCTATACAGCCAAAAACAGACCTTGGAAGTTAGTGCACTATGAGTCTTTTAAAACTAGGATTGAAGCTGAAAAGAGAGAGGGTTTTTTTAAGACTGGCAAAGGCAGAGAGTTCTTGAAAAAGTTAATAGCATAGCTGCAGTAAAAAAATATGGCTGGGTAGCTCAGTCGGTAGAGCGTGGGACTCATAAGCCCGAGGTCGTGGGTTCAATCCCCACCCCAGCCACCAAAGCTGGGTAGCTCAGCTCCGCGTAAGGAAGACTCATAAGTCCGCCGCGGCGGATCGGGGTTCAATCCCCACCCCAGCCACCAAAAAAGATCGTGGACCCGTGGTGTAGCCTGGTCAACACGTCCCCCTGTCACGGGGAAGATCGCCGGTTCAAATCCGGTCGGGTCCGCCACCAAAGAATCACCTCTAAAGGGTGTTTTTTTGTTTGTTTGAAAATGCTATACTTTTGCCAAGTCAACATCTTGAATCGACAAAGGAGAGACTAGATGAAGTCAGTGATAGCTATTTTCCAGGTTCACATTGTCCAAACATTCGTTACGCAACTGTTGCTTACGTCCATTCGAGACGAGAGCGCTCCGAACCTCGAACCTTGATGACCGTCTTAACGAAGATAAATTCATTCTGCCCGGCAGTGGTGACCTCGGCGGTCGGCAATACGGACCCAAACACAAAAAGGAGTAATGATCATGAGCACAGAGATTCTGAACAGACTGTATACGCTCGGCGGTTTAGACCGTGGAGCGTATGCCGGTATCCAGTTTGACATGATGCCAGTTCCAAAGCATCTTCAATCTGGAGTGGTAGTAGACGCCGGACTATGCGATCACACTTGCGCAACCGCAGTGGAGATGGCCGGAACAGGCAAAATCTTTACCGGCGGTTGCTATGACTGTGACGCATCGGCCGCTTTTCACAAAGGCACCTTGGATGTCCAAGGGCTGGCGCCTCTGGCGCAACTTCTTTCGTGGCTTGATCAGGCAGCGCTGGCGATGCGCATTTTCCACGAGCGTTTTATGGAGCGGCACTTTGCTGAGCATTGCGCGGAGTTTGAGATTGGTCCTGATGCTGCGAAAGCCATCAAACAGGGTTTCGAAGCGGCGACCATCATCGAATTGAACGGATTTGGCGGAAGTCCCGAACTGCATCCTGATATTCTGTCTTTCGCAGTGCAGTCCCAGCAGAGGGGTTTTCGTTTCAACACCACGACGACTGGTCGGAAGTTTTTGACTGATCAGAAGTTTGTAGCAGGCTTCTTGGCTAGTCCACCAAAGGTGCTCGCATTGAGTTTCGATGACCTGACGCCGGACGAGTTGGAAGATCTGCTGACCATGAGCTATGGTGATCTGCGAAGGCGCTGGCAACGTGCTATTCGCGAGGAGCCGTATCATGGTCAAAAGCACAAAGCGCTCGAAGGAGTCTACGCCGGACGGTGGGTGACGGAGCACCTGGTTACCGGCAATGAGAACCCGCCGGTCTTGGTTATGTATAATTCAGTAATCCACGACGGAAACATCAGTCACTTGCCACAACTCGTGAGCACTATCGCGCGGCTGATGCCAAAAGCCAGGCTCAATCCGTATCTGGCGCAGTCGGTGTTTGAGAAGGAGTCGGAAAAGCGCGTGCCGTGCTGGAAACCTGAACACCTGCCCAAACTCGAAAAGGCAATCCACTGGCTTCGCGACGAGACGCTCGCCGGCAACCCCAATCTGACCATGAGGCTGCATCATTATCTGTTTTTGCAGGCCCAGTTCGAAACGTTTCGCAACGATCCGGAAGAACTGTGCCGGCGGCTTTCTGGCTGGGATGGGTGGCGGGCGGATCGGCGGCCGGGCGCGTATCGTTACTGCGAGATTTCCGGATCAGGAACGCCTTGGGGACAGACAGTGCATCAATCCGAGAATGGGAGGTCTCAGCGATCGGTTCAACCCTTTGGTAAAAAAACTCAGGCAGGCGGGCACCCGGGTTCCTACTGGTATTCCTGGCTCCCGAATCGGTCCCAGGTTCATGAGTACACCCCGGAAGCGCTGGCGGAACGATTCCTGTATCGTCCGACCGATACCGGAGACGGCGTGCCGGAAGAGTACAGCGGTTATATCATGCCTCGGCCGATGTTCAACATCCTCTCGCATGAGGCTGGAATGGATTCCAAAATCGTTCCAAACTTCGTCAGGCTCCGGCAGGAGTATTTTGGTTACTGAACTAACCCCGGTTTCAGAGGACGTCGGGCAGAAAGGGTGATATCGTGCTTTCGAGCATGATTCGCCCTTTCGTCATTTTTATTGTATAATATTAGACAGAATTTAGAATAAAGAATATTGAGTTTACAATGAATTTGCAGATAATAATTCTTGCTGCCGTAATAGTTGGTTTTGGTGTGGTTGCATATTTCATGAATCGCAAGCCGAAAGAGGACGAAGGAATGAAAGTGATGCTGGAATGGCTGAAAGATATGCGTGAGTCATCTGAATCACTGCAAAAAAGAGTTGACGAACGGCTCGGGGAGAGCAGTAAAGCGGTGAATGAACGACTCGACAATGCGGCTAGAGTTATCAGCGCGCTCCAAAAAGAGCTCGGGGGAATGACCCAGATCGGCCCGGATATCAGAAAATTATCGGAAGTCTTGTCCAGTTCAAAACTGCGCGGTAATTTTGGCGAAGAAATGCTTGAAGAGTTGATCAAGCAGGTGCTTCCTGCCAGCGCTTATAGTTTCCAATATCGTTTCAAGAACGGTGATGTGGTAGACGCGGTTATCAAGGCTGGAGGCCATTTGCTTCCTGTAGACAGCAAGTTCAGCATGGAAAACTACCGCCTGTTTATGGAAGCGAAAACCGATGAGGCTGCCGAAGGCCTAAAGAAAAGTTTTTTCAAAGACGTAAAAAAACGCGTCGATGAGATACAAAAAAAATATATCTTGCCGCAAGAAGGTACCTATGATTACGCGCTGATTTTTATACCCAGTGAAGGGATTCTGGGCGAGGTTTTGAGCGATGCTTCAATGACGACGTTTTTCAGAGAAAAAAATGTTTATCCGGTAGGCCCCAGCACTTTTTACCACACTATGCAAATGGTCTTGCGTTCTCTCCGCGGCGAAAGAATGAACGAAGAAGCAGCGCTGGCTCTGCGCATGCTGGCCGGTATCAAACAGGAGAGTGAAAAATTTGGGCGGAACCTTGAGATATTGGGAAATCATATCAAAAATGCGGGCAATTCAATGGGACTGGTAGGCAATGACTTTAGCAAACTAAAGTCGAGTATTGAGAATGCCGCTTCACTGCAATTAACTGAAAAAAAACAGCCAACCTTAGAAATAAAGGACTCGGTCGATCAGGTGGCTGATTCGAATTTAAAATAATAAGATAAGAAAGGATAAATTATGTTCGAAATATTTACAAAACATGAAGACCAGCGGGTGGCTTTTTTCGTTGACGTGCAAAATTTGTACTATTCCGCGCGAAATATTTACAACGCAAGGGTCAATTTTTCTGCACTCTTAAAAGAGGTGGTAGGTGTCCGGAAGCTCGTCCGCGCCACAGCCTACGTTATCCGCGCACAGATGCCGGAAGAGCAGAGTTTTTTTGATGCGCTTAGTAAAGCCGGCTACGAGGTGCGCGCCAAAGATTTGCAAGTTTTTTTTGGCGGCACGAAAAAGGGCGATTGGGATGTGGGTATAACCATGGACGCGATTCGGCAAATGGGCAAGGTTGACGCGGTGGTGCTGGCATCAGGCGACGGCGATTATGTGCCGCTACTCGAGTATCTGAAGAATTTCGGGGTGCGTGTTGAGGTCATCGCTTTCGGTAAAAGCTCTTCGTCAAAGCTCATCGAGGCGGCTGACGATTTTATTGATATGGATACCACGCCAAAAAAATATTTGATTCCGATTAAGCGGTAGTTGATGAAGTCACTGGCAATTTTCGACATTGACGGCACTATTTTTCGCTCCAGTCTGACCATCGAGCTATTCAAGTATTTGGTAGCGCGCAAAGTTTTTCGCGAAAGCTTTATGCGTAGAATCACACGTTCAGAAGCCAAATGGCTGAACCGGCAAGGAAATTACGAGGACTATATTACTCATGTGGTGAACGCCTATCAGCGGGCGATTGTGGGAAAGAAAAAGAGTGAAATTATCAAAGCGAGCCGTCGCGTGATTGCCGAGCATAAATACAAGATCTACCGATATACCAATGGGCTCCTGAAAAATATTCGGGGAAAATATTTTACCATCGGTATTTCTGGTTCGCCCCTCGAGGTGATAACCGAATACAATAAATTTTTGAAACTTGACAAACTGTACGGCTGGGAGTTTGGTACTGATGAACGCGGCAGATATACCGGCAAAATCCTTCACGCGCCCTCGCAGTATAAAAAAGAACTCATAGTTCGGTACCTCGAAAGCCACAAATTGAGCCTTAAAGGTTCGATTGGAATAGGGGACACAGAATCGGACATCGGTTTTTTGCAGCTCGTCGAAAAACCGGTTGCGTTTAATCCAAACCGCAGTCTTGCAACTATTGCCCTGAAGAATAATTGGAATGTCGTGGTTGAACGCAAGGATCTGATAGTGGAATTTAAACCGGAGTCGGTAAAGTTTTTGAAAATTTAATATCGTCCTCGTAGTTCAATGGATAGAATACGGCCCTCCGAAGGCTGGGATGCAGGTTCGATTCCTGCCGAGGGCAAACGTGAATTATCCCCCCTCTTAATGTAAAGGGGGGGCAGGGGAGTTATAAAATGCGCAGAGTAATGGTTTTCGGAACATTTGATATTTTACACCCGGGACACATTGATTTTTTGAGGCAGGCGAAAAAGCTCGGTGATTTTTTGATTGTCTCTTTGGCGCGTGAAAAGTTCATCCGTAAAATAAAAGGCCATAGACCTCTGCACTCTGAAAAAGAGAGAAAGTACATGCTTGAGTGCCTAAAAATCGTTGATAAGGCTGTTTTAGGCTCCAGGAGTGACTATATAAAGCACATAGTTTCTGAAAAACCTGATATAATCGCTTTAGGGTACGATCAAAGTGAATTCACGCTAAATTTGAAACAAAAACTAGCGGCCGCTGGACTTCGAAGAGTGAAAGTGATGAGGCTCAAGTCATACCGACCAAAGATTTACAAAACAAATAAAATCTTAAAAAGGTTTTGATGCGTGGGCCCAAAGGATTTACACTCATAGAATTATTGGTCGTTATCTCAGTCATCGGGCTTCTTGCCAGCGTTATTTTGATAAGTCTGAATTCAGCAAGAGCGAAAGCCAGGGATGCGAAAAGAATCGCGGATTTGCGCCAGACAGCATCGGCGCTTGAGCTATATTTTGACGCCAATAATCAGTTTCCCCCGGATGTCGTGCCTTGTGATACATCCAGAGGCGGCAGCGTAAATTGCACGCCTGGTACTAACGGAGTTCCCTCCGGATGGGACGGAGGCGGATTTTATTCGATTTATCCGACATTCACTTCCAGTCTACCTAAGGATCCGGAGAACCTAAATAATCCTAATTTTTATTACTATGAGCCTGTGCAAGGTGAGACACAGTTCGGGGTTACCTGTGCTGTCGGAAATGCTTGCGCTTACATTTTTTCCGCGCGGCTCGAGGGATCTAGCCCGAACCCTGGTTGCAACGCCTGCTTGGGATCGCACAATTACTGCATCTCCGGGGGCGGCGCGCAACCGGGAGCGTCGTGCTAAAATTCAAATCTATGCCCCCCAAGAATAAAGGCTTTACCCCGTTAGAAATAGCTCGCCCTGCAGGCCATGTCGGCGCGCAAGCGCGGGCGCGATTTCTAACTGGGTTTACTTTAATAGAATTACTAGTTGTTATTTCCGTTATTGGACTTCTTGCGAGCGTGATTTTAATTAGTTTGAATTCTGCCAGGCTGAAAGCCAGGGACGCCAGACGCAAAGCTGATATCAACCAACTTACGAAAGCGATCATGCTTTACTATGACAAATATGGAGCTCCTCCTGCGACTGGAGCAAATATGAGATGGTGTTTGGGGCATGGGAATACTAGCACGTGTTGGCCGGGATCAGGAGGATACTCCGGATCAGTAGCTTTGGATAATGCTCTGAAGGAATTTATGCCAACTATACCTGACGATCCGGCGAATAAGACTCAGTGCCAAGGCGATGCTTATATGTATTATTCTGAAGGCACGGGTCAGCCGATTGGCCTGCATTGGGGCATGGAAGGTCCGGCGAGCAACGAGACATGCGCTCCCGGTTTTAATTCAGGAGCATGGGGAGATTCTTGTAACCACAGCGCGTGCCTTTTGTGGCTTGATATATAACCATGTTTCAACGCAAGCGAATCACGGGAATAGTCGAAAAAAACTTCGGGCGAGGGACCAAGCTTGGTTTCCCCACAGCCAACATGCATATTGTCGAGGGCGATTTGGAAGAGGGAATTTATGTGGCACTTACAAAAATTCATAACCCCTTCAATCCCCCTTATCTTAAGGGGGATGAAAATCCGGGAGCCCCCCCTCTTAAACTAAGAGGGGGGGAGGGGGAGTTATTGCATCCATCTTTAGTTTTCATTGGCGCGGCGGAAACCTTTGGAGAGAGTGAGAAGAAATTGGAAGTTTATATTCTCGATTTCAACCGCGATATTTACGGGCAGGAAATCACTGTCCAGCTTTTAGAGAAGATTCGAGATAATATAAAATTCAATTCAAAAAACGAGCTAGTGGCTCAGATGAAGCGCGATGAACATGAGGCGCATGAGTTTTTTAAAACCTATGGACGAATTGAATAGACAAAGAAAATTTTCAGGTTTTACACTGGTCGAGCTCCTAGTGGTCATTTCTGTGATAGGCCTGCTCGCTAGTGTTATTTTGGTAAGCTTGAATTCAGCACGCACCAAAGCCAGGGATTCAAGACGCAAGGCAGATCTCGCTCAGATTACCAAGGCGCTGGAGCTGTATTATGATACTTATGGCGGATACCCGACCTCGGCGTGGAATGATGGCGGCGCCGTGAATTATACTGTGTTTAGTTCATTGTGCAATCAGGTCAATTTTGCACAACTTATGCCTTCCTGCCCCCATGATCCACAGAACCCGAATAATTCCTGCTACAATGCTGAGTATGTCTACGTCAGCGAATCATTTCGCGATCCGGCAAATTTAGGCAAAAAATACGTCCTATATGCGACCCTGGAGGACCAGTCCACCACCAATCTCGATCCTGCCTTTTGGCCAGATAGTGATGAAACAGGTGTCTGGATTGTCGGGTGCGAGAGTTATGGCACGCCGAATTATCGCCTTGGGGATCTTAAACAGTAGTATTGTGCTATAATAGAAAAACCTTTAGGGCAATCCCGATTTGGATCGGGAAACTGGAGCGGTGAAACTCCGCATCTGACGCTGATTTGACGGATGAAGAAGGCCAGTGTTTGATAATGCCCTGAATCGCAGGGTTTTTATTTTTAAACACAGTTGTCATCCCGTATTTGATACGGGATCCAGGATTCTGGATTGCAAATCGAGTTTGGAATGACAAAAGGAGAATAATGAATAAACTTAAACTTGCTCCGTTTCTAGTTGTTATCGCGGCTATGTTATGGGCGGTTGACGCGCCGTTTCGCGTGTCTCTGACCAAGGACCTATCTGCGACAACGATAGTGCTCATGGAACACATCACTATCGCGGTTTTAGTTTTCGTGTTTCTGTTTAGATATCTCAAAGAGTTGAAAAATCTGGGGGCAAAAGAATGGATGGCTGTAATTTTTATCGGCTTCGGCGGCTCCGCACTGGCTACTGTGCTTTTTACCCAGAGTTTTTTTGCCTTCAATTTTATGCCGACAGTTCCGATATTGCTTCAGAAAGTCCAGCCGTTTTTTGCAGTAGTTCTTGCGAGTATTTTCCTGAAAGAACGCATGGGCAAAGGATTTTGGGCGCTTGCTTTGCTTGGCATGTTTGGGGCATATCTTGTGACCTATCCTGACGCGAAGCTCCAAGAGTTTAGCCTGCAGGGACAAACTGTGGGAGCGCTTCTCGCCCTTGGCGCGGCCTTTCTCTGGGCAGCCTCAACAGTCTTCGGACGGGTGGTGCTCAAAAAAATCAGTTTCCAAGCCATGACCGCTGTAAGGTTTTTGTCTGCCCTGGTGTTTCTATTTCTAATCAATGTTTATTATGGGAAATTAGGGGAAATAGGAAACGCCACATCCAAAGACTGGTACTTCGTGTTCATCATCGCCATCCTTGCCGGATTTGTTTCCCTTTTTATTTATTACCTCGGGCTTCGTTCCACCAAAGCCAGCATTGCCACTATTTGCGAGCTGGCGTTCCCGTTTTCTGCTGTAATCGTTAACTGGAAATTCCTTGGCGCTACGCTAAGCTGGGTGCAGATTGCAGGTGGACTGATTTTACTAGCTGCTGTAGTTGGTTTGTCCTTGGTTAATAGCAAACAGGGTTTGGAAAATTTTGGAGAGGAGACATCGGTTGTCTAGCTTGCTTCTCTTGGTTACTGGCTTTGTGTTCGGTTTGAAACATGCGCTTGAGGCTGACCATTTGCTGGCTGTCACGACCCTCATCAGTAAAACAAGGTTTTTTAGAATTGCTTCCGGCCTGGCTGTGCTTTGGGGGCTGGGACACACGATTGTGCTTTTGCTTGTCGGCGGTTTAGTGCTCGCGTTTAAGCTAGTCATCCCTCCGAGTTTCTCTGCGGTTTTCGAACTGATTGTCGGTTTCGTTTTGACGATTCTAGCAGCGCAAGTTTTAGTAAAACTAGTAAACACAGAAACGCATTTGCATGCGCACGAGCATTCCGGGGTAGTGCACTCGCATTTTCATTCTCATGCGGAGAATGGCGAGCATATGCACAAACATAAGCCTTTGCTGCTCGGCATGCTGCATGGACTCGCAGGTAGTGCAGGATTGACTGTTCTAGTGCTGGCAAGCGTCAAATCCTTCCCGCTTGGCATGCTCTATGTCCTGGTGTTTGGCGCCGGCTCGATCATCGGCATGATCGCGGTCAGCTCGCTCGTCAGCCTGCCGTTTTTGTTTTTGAGGAAAGAACCCTCTCTGGGAAAAATTTTAAACACCGCGGTCGGTATATCAGGATTGACACTTGGTTTATTTATCGCCTATAAAGCGTTTACATTGTTATGATAAAGGTTGTAATCGATACTAACATCATTGTTCAGGGAGCGCAGGATGAAAATTCCTACGCTTTTAGGATTATCCGCGAGGTGATCGACGGCCGCATTCAAGCGTTTGCGACTCATCAGACAATGTCTGAGAACCGGCAAATGCTCAGAAAGCTCGTGCGCGACCGCGAGTACCGGACAATGCTCGAGGATTTTTTTACCAATCTGCAGATCGTGAAAATTTACCAGCATCTCAATATCGTCTCTGATCCTGAGGATAATAAACTCATTGAATCCTGCGCCTCGTCTGGAGCGGAATATTTGATCACAAACGATAGAGAAGTCCTGGACGTAGAAGAGTACCATGGTACCAAAATCGTTACTCCGCAAGAATTTTGGACTGCTTATAAAAGCGATGATGACAGCGGCAGTTCCTGGAACGATTGGACAAAGATGCTGATGGGGCAATGAGAGTCCGAATTGATAACCCCCTCCTCATGAGAAGGGGTAGGGGAAGGTCGGAGAACGAAATTTTAACGGCTCACACGCGTCTGAGCCGTTGGCACAAAGCGGATTTTTGACCTGTTACATATACCATTGCAGTAAAAAAACCGGATCGTCAGGGGCACGACCCGGGGTTTCGACGAACAGTTTTCAGGAGTAAAGTTGAAACTCAACAGACTCCTCGCCGACCTTTATCACGAGCGAATCGGATCTCCCCCAATCGTCTTTGAAACTCTTTGGCAAATGCTTGCTGAGCGGGTGATCAGAGGTCAAGATTTGACGCTTAGATCTCTTCCCACGGATTTGAAGCTGCGTAAGCCCGAATGCTTCTTTAAAGTGAAAGAATAGCGTAGTGCCAATCGTCATTTTGGATCGCTTCTTGAGTTTACCTATCAGGTAATCGCAAGCTACCCCAAGGGCCTTCTGTGGAGTACTACCCCAGCCTGTCCGCAGTACTGCGATTATTTCTCTTCTCGGCATTCCCTCTTTCAGCAGTCTCTCGGCGCGTCCAGTGATTATCACTGCCTCCAAGGACGGGCTAAGAGTGCTTGAATTCCTTTCGAGCGTCAACATGGCTTTGTACATCTGTATACCTCCTATTCGTTGAATAAGTAATTCTAGTTTTTAAAAAACG
Source organism: Candidatus Doudnabacteria bacterium RIFCSPHIGHO2_01_FULL_46_14 (assembly GCA_001779925.1). Classification (GTDB taxonomy): domain Bacteria; phylum Patescibacteriota; class Doudnabacteria; order UBA920; family 2-01-FULL-46-14; genus 2-01-FULL-46-14. The sequence continues at coordinate 112,538 of MFEK01000006.1, read as the reverse complement.
GACTGTCAAAATTATTATAAACTATGATAAAATCTAACTATGCCCCAACAAACGGAGATAAAAATTAAAGGGAAAAGTAAACTGCTCGAGGGACTCAATGCAGAGCAGGAAAAGGCGGTCACTCATGCAGATGGGCCTCTTCTTATAGTAGCGGGTGCGGGGACTGGAAAGACCACTGTCATCACTCGTAGAATTGCTTATCTAATCGAGCAAGGCGTCAAACCGGAAGAAATTTTGGCTTTGGCGTTTGGGGAAAAGGCGGCAGGGGAAATGGAGGAGCGCGTGGACATGTTGCTTCCGCATGGTTTTGTGAATGTGCAGATTTCCACGTTCCATGCCTTTGGCGAGCAGATTTTGAGCGAATACGGTATTGAGATAGGCTTGCCGGATTTTAAAGTTTTAAATGATGTCGGACAGTGGCTCCTCATCCGCAATAATCTCGACAAATTCAACCTCGATTACTACCGGCCGCTTGGCAATCCGACCAAATTTATCAAAGCAGTGTTGTCGCATTTTTCGCGGCTAAAGGACGAGTTGATCAGCCCCGAGGAGTATTTGGATTATGTGGAGAAACTCAAATTGAATTCCGAGGGAGCAGAAACGCAGATAACCTCCCCTGATCTCGCTCCTTCCCCGGGAGGGGAATCTGAGCCAGAAAATCCCGCTAGACTTCAAGAAATAGCGGGCGCTTATCATACTTACAACAAAATCCTCCTGGACAATTCGGCTCTGGATTTCGGGGACCTTATTAATTATACGCTCCGGCTTTTTAAAAAGCGTCCGAAGGTTCTGGACCATTTGCGGGACCGGTACAAATATATTCTCGTCGACGAGTTCCAAGATACAAACCTTGCGCAGTATGAACTTGTCAAATTGCTAGCGGCTCCAAGCAACAATATCACTGTAGTTGGAGACGATGACCAGAGTATTTTTAAATTTCGCGGAGCTTCCATCTCCAACATCATTCATTTTCAAAAAGATTATCCGAACGCCGAATTTATTTCTCTGACTGATAACTATCGCTCTGGACAGAAAATTCTGGACTCGGCATATAACTTCATCCAGCTCAATAACCCGGACCGGCTGGAAATCAAACTCAAGCTGTCCAAAAAGCTCAAATCAAATTTGGCAGAAAAGGGAAATTTGGAACACTTGCAAGTAGGGACTTATCTGGAGGAAGTCGATGCGGTAGTTAATAAAATTACTGAACTCATGACCCTCTCCAACTCCCCCTCCCATCCTTCGCGCGAGGCTACGGCTGGCACTGCACGAGGGGCAGACAAAGACATCACTTTCAATGATTTTGCGATCTTGGCGCGTTCGCATACCAGCCTCGAGCCGTTTTTGAATAAATTTGATGCGCTGAAGATCCCTTATATCTATTTTGCCAACAAGGGTCTTTATAGCAAGACGATTATTCTCGATATTTTGAGCTATTTCCGGCTGCTGGATAATTACCACGAGACTGCGGCACTTTACCGCGTTTTGAGATTTCCGATTTTCAAGGTTTCCAGCCATGCTATTATCGAGCTGGCTTCATTTGCTAAACGAAAAACTCTTTCTCTGTACCAGGCAGTCTTGCAAGCCTCAGCCCTGGATATTGATGATGCTTCAAGAGAAGGCCTGCATGCATTTTTAGAATTCATCCGCGTGCATGCGGAAACAGCCAAAAATAGATCCACTGACCAGGTTTTCGTGCAGATTGTTAATGATTTGCATTTTTCCAAACTGATTGCTGAGGATAATCAAAACGCAAACTATCTGGAAACTTTCCGGCGGCGAATATTGGATTTTCAAAATGATAGCCTTGATAAAACTTTGAAAACTTTTCTCTCGATTATCAACCTTGAACAGGAAGCAGGCGAAGAAGGCGATCTGCGCTTTGATCCAGAGGCTGGACCAGAGGCAGTCAAGCTCATGACTGTGCACGCGGCCAAGGGGTTGGAGTTCAGCAATGTTTTTGTAGTTGGCCTTGTAGATAAACGTTTTCCGACAATAGAACGAAAGGAACAGATCGAAATCCCTACTGAGCTGATCCGCGAATATTTGCCGGAGGGGGATTTTCACATAGAAGAAGAGCGACGTCTGTTCTATGTCGCCATGACCCGCGCCAAACTCGGATTATTTCTGACCTCCGCCGAGGATTATGGCGGCAAGCGCAAAAAGCGCCCTTCAGTTTTTTTGCATGAGTTGGGGTTGATTAAAAAAGAGAAAACTTCGAAAGCAACCGGAAAGGTAGAATTAAATCCTTACCCAGCCGGATTACCGACCGGCCATCTCCCGCTACCCTTGCCGAAATTTTTTTCCTTCTCGCAGATTTCCCTTTTCAAAAGATGCCCCTTGGAATATAAATACCGCTATATTATGCGTCTGCCAACCCCGGGAAGCGGGGTGCAGTCTTTCGGTATAACCATGCACAGCACGTTTGAAAAATTCCTGCGGCAGTATATGGTGTCTTCCAATTCGCAGGATTTGTTTGGAAGCAGCAAACCCGAGCTGCCGTCGTTAGAATATCTGCAAAAACTTTACGAGCAATGCTGGATTAATGACTGGTATGATACTCGCGCGGAAAGGGAAGAGTTTCAGTTGCTAGGACGAAAAATCCTCCGGGAATTTTATGATGAATCAAAAACCAGTCCGCCTCAGCCAAAATACCTGGAAAAAGCCTTTAAACTCAAGCTCGGAAACTATTATTTTACCGGCAAGATCGACCGCGCTGACAAATCGCCGGAGGGCCTCGTTATTATCGATTACAAGACAGGAGAACAGCGCAAAATCGCGGACGTGGACAAACAGCAGCTTCTGGTTTATCAATGGGCTGCCAAAGAGGCCTTGGGAGAACAGGTGGCGCGCTTGGAATACTGGTATTTGAAAAAAGGTCTTGCCAAGGTTCCGTTTATAGGCCAGGATAAAGATATAGAGAAACTGAAGGCTGATTTCGCGGAAGCGATAAACGAGATTGTTGAATGCACAAAGCAGAACGAGTTTCTGAAGCATGATCAGCAGACACCGCACAGGGTAAAGTGCAAATATATAGAACTCGAGTTATAAATTCCTAATTACTCTAATTTCTAATTGACCTAAATAATTACCCAAATCCCAATTTCCTGCAATATTAGATCATTAGTCATTGGATTAATTAGAAATTCTATATGAACCACATCATCGATCCCTCAAAACATAAGCTCGTTATCGTCTCAGTAGCAACCCTGGTGAGTTTTTTTGGGTTTCAAGCGGCGAGCCAGGCGCTCGATGCTTATCAGCTGGAAAAGTTCTGGCTGATAAGCTTTTATGTTTATATCTTTTTGGTCTTTTGGCAAAGCTTTGTGTTTGATCTCCATCTGCGAGGTGACTTTTTGAAATCTCTAAAACACCGCTTCGCTTATATGTTCGATCGTGGACACCTTTCTCATTATATAAATTATCTGATTCTCTCCGCGGTAATATATTGGGCAACCGCGGCGCTTCTTTATCTCAATCCCTTCGAGATTGCCGTGAAACAGGCGTTAAGCCTAGTGGGAGCTGGTGCATTTGCTTTGTCCTTTTGGTACCTAAAAACGGTTTTTTACGGCCATAAACAAGCACATCGCGGCGTTCGCCAGTCGATTTTTTTTCTAAAATTATATGCCTCTTTTATTTCGTTTGCTGCGGTTTTTGGTTTAGGGCATTACTACGGCATAACTCCGTTCGTATTTGCGATCATGGTTTTTGTTTTGACTTATTTGCTTATTCATCAGGCATTTTTTCAGCATCATTATCTTGGCCATAACGAAATAGGGCTGATTTTGCTTTCCGGATTGGCAACCGCGGAATTCGCTGCAATCATTTATTTCATTTGGAATGTTAATTACTACAGCGGGGCGTTGGTTATTTGCGCGTTATACAATACAATCTGGGGTATTCTCCAGCATAAGTATATCGATAAGAATTTGAACCGCGAAATAATCTATGAATATTTTGCGGTCCTGTTTGTTGTCTTGGTAATTATTTTTAGCACTACGAATTTTTCGGAAAAACTACCACCACCAGATCAGAATCGATACGAGAACAATCAGCATCAGGTTGAATAAATGCGAGCTGGAATGACTTCGAATGACAACGGCCTCGTGTTGCAGGATAATCACCGAATCCACCGCTAAGACTGATAGAATAATGAAACCGAGAATGCTGAATAATACGCGGCTTATGTTGATGGCTTTTGTGTTTAGCGCGATCTCAGGAAGGTTAAAACTTCCGGATAAAGCAGAAAGATCTGCATTAGCAAGTGGGGTCGAGGTTGAATCTTGCTTCTCGACCGGAGTTGGGGTAACGGCAGGGGTTGGCTGAGGCAAGGTTGGTTTTGCAGCTGGCGGGGGAGCCGGCTTCGGAGCCGAAGGGGCAGGTTTTGGAGTAGGGATAGGGTTCGGTGAGGGTGCCGGGGGGGGTGGGGCTGGCGGTGTCTGCACTCCTGAAGCACGAGCACCAAAAAGGCTGGTTGTTAAATTTGTGTAACGTCCCTGAAAATCACCATAAAGAGCGATTAGGCCTTGCTCCAAGAAATCACTGTGAAGCAGATTGGCGCGGTGTGTCGGACTATCGAGCCAAGCCTTTATCATACCCTCGGAAGTTACAAAGTCTACAGCCAGGTTTTCTCCGAGGATTTTATATTGCCCGTAACCGGCTGCTATAATTTTTGGCCAGACGTAGTTGCCATCAGGATCCACGTGCGCAAAATAATCACGGTCAATCATATCCTGCGATTTTTGACCGGCGGCCGTGCGCAAGCTTGAATTTTGAGCCAAGACCGTTAGGTTTCGCGAAGAACGCTCCGAGTTTATCATGTCCATAAGAGTTTGGGACTCGACAGCAGCGCTGTGCGCTGGCAGGGTTCCCAAAAAAAGGCGCAAAAGGATCATCAGAAGTCCATAAATCAAAAAAGCCTTATAAGATAGGGCGGGAGGACTGTAATTGTTAGTTTCGCTAGCGATAAAAAAATTTGATATTTTGTTCATTTTTTGCTATAATTATTATAGCATGAACCCCGTCAGAAACGCCTTATCTTTCAAGAAGAGGGCATGTATAACAATTTTTTTCTAAAGGGGTGAAAGCCGCAACACACCTCGTAGCATCCTTATTCGTTGTTAGCATTTCAGTAATCTGCTTGGGCCTGATTGTTGCGAATTTCTCCCCCGACCCAGGGAGCAAATTGGTGCTGTTGGCTCTGTATCTCTGCGTTTTCCTCGCAGTATTCGGGTTGGCAAGCTTGGCTGGATTGAGCTTTCGCGGTTGGCTGCTAGGTACAGGGGTAAGACATGAGTATGTAAGGGCATCAAATCGACAGGCGGTACTTTTTGGGCTTATGGCAGTTATCGTACTGATGTTGCAAGCAGGTAAGATTTTCAATCTTTGGTCAGCCGCCTTGCTACTAGTAATTTTTATTCTGTTGGATATGTACATTCAATAAGCAATTTTCTAATGGATATAACAAACGGGCAAAAATCGCAAAATGACAAAGGAGAAGGTTTGGATTTTTTGGTTATGCCAAAGCTTGACAAAAACAGAGTCGAATCGACTCCACCTCCGGCTGGCAGTCCGCAAGAAAAATTAACAATGCCGAGTCATGGTCCAGGCAGAAAAATGTTTGCGGTTTTTGCAGGGCTGATCGCCGTAGCTGCCCTGGGCCTTGCCGGTTACTATGCATACGGTAAATGGATTGCTGTGCCGGCAGACCTTGCTCAAAAACCTGTCTTAAATATTGAGGACAAAAGTAGGGCACAAAACACTGATACCGATTCTGATGGGCTTACTGACGACCAGGAAAAAACGGCGAACACTGACCCCCAAAAACAGGATAGTGATGGAGATGGGCTGGCAGACGGTGACGAATTAAACGTTTATAGTTCTGACCCCATGCTTTTTGATTCTGATTCTGATAAATACGACGACGGCGCTGAGGTAGCGGGAGGTTACAGTCCAACTGCCAATTCCGCAGCAAAAGCAGACGTTGCCGAACGGCAAAAATGGCTGAAAAAATCTGTTGAGTTTGGGCTCCATGAACCCACACCCGCGACCTTAAAAACCAAAGCGCGCGGAGGGGAACAAACATCCGACGCGCAAACTCTGTACGTTAACAGCGTTTATAATTATAGTGTTGAGTACTCGAATATGCTAGCTCTTACCGAAGGAAAGAACGGACAGGAAGTAATGCTGTACATCGCAGGAACAGACCCGCAAACCGATCTTGATGCTTACCCATTCGTAATTAAGCTTGGTGGGCAAAAAGATCAATCTTCACTCAAGGACTGGGTAGAGTCCAATTATCCGAAGGCTGATTATGAGTATGGATCTTTCGAGGAAGTAATGATTAACCAGACTAGTGCGGTACGACTGAATCTGTTAAATCCGGATTGCGCGCAAGATATGACCTTCTTTGCCAAAGACAATGCAGTGATAGCGATCATTTGGAATTGTTCGCAGATATCAGCATTGGATCCTCTTTACACATCTCTAATTAACAGTTTTAAATTCAGATAAATGCCCGGTCAGAACATAATGGTTCAATCAGATGATGAGGTTCGCCTGCGCGCAGAGCTCGAAAGTAAGCACGACCCGGAGAGTGAGAGAATAAAAAGGTATTTGAGCATGCCGGATTTGTCGCGCACCCCGGGTAGTCCGCTTTTTGAGATAGTTCAACGGGTTTTATCATCGCCAGCCTTCAAGGATTTTGATGTGATTCAAGTCCCGGAAATAACACCGACCGGTATCAGTTTTGACCTGTTCGATTTTCCGGAGAATCATCCGGCCAGATCCAAATCTGACACCTACTACCTGGATGGAAACAATATCCTGCGAACCCACACAACAGTCATGTGGTACTACTATCTACACGATGAAGGCGTTAAGAAACGAATGCTTGCCGGTGAGCCGGCTGGTGCGTTTTGTTTTGGAAAAGTTTACCGCAAAGACGAATTGGACCGTCATCACATGAATGTCTTCCATCAGATGGATGCGTGGTATTTGTCACCCAAAGATAAAAAAATAATAACCATAGATGACTTACGTGAAGCGCTGGCTAATTTTGCGAAAGCTATCTTTGGCCCTGCTGTGGAATACCGGTTCAATGAAGACAAATTTCCTTATACCGAACCCTCGCTGGAGATGGAAATTAAACGAGGAGATAAATGGCTCGAGGTTGTGGGCGCAGGCGTGGTGAAAGCGAGTGTGCTCGATAAATTAGGAGTCGATTCTTCAAAATGGACTGGTTGGGCGTTTGGACCCGGCATTGAACGTTTTGCCATGATTTCCATGTCCCTTCCTGATATTAGGCTTTTGTGGTCGCAAGACGACCGGGTAAAAAAGCAACTAAAGCTCGGGCAAGAATTCAAAGAGGTCTCCAAATATCCTCCAATTACCCGTGATATCTCGTTTATCGTGGAAAAAAAATTCATCCCCAATGACTATTTCGATTTGATCCGGGATATTGGCGGCGATCTCGTTGAACAAGTAGAGCTTCTCGACAAATACGAAGACCCTGCCAAATTCGGCGAAGGTAAAATAAGCTATACTTATCGGGTAGTCTACCGCAGTCTGGATAGAACGCTCGAAACCGGAGAGGTAGAGCCGCTGCAGTCAAAATTATATGAACAGACAAAGATACAATATAATGCGGAATTGCGATAAAATGAAATCCCAAATCCCAAACACCAAATCACAAACAAGCACCAATACTCAAATTCCAAACAGTTTGGTCATTGGAATTTGTAATTTGGAATTTCAACTATGACAAAAAACAAGACTCAAAAACCATCAACTGAATACGGCGCTGAGCAAATCACCGTTCTCGAAGGGTTAGATCCTGTTCGTAAACGCCCGGGGATGTATATTGGCAACACAGCCAGCGAGGGTTTTCATCATTTGCTCAAAGAGGTTGTCGATAACTCGATTGACGAAGCCATGGCCGGGCATGCCAAATTGATCGAAATTGTTATTCATAAAGACAACAGCGCGACTGTTACAGATGACGGGCGCGGCATTCCGGTTGATGTGCACAAGCAGACCAAGAAATCTGCCCTGGAAACAGTGCTGACTGTTCTGCACGCGGGCGGAAAATTCGGCGGCGATGCTTCCGGTTACAAAGTCTCCGGCGGTTTGCATGGTGTTGGTGTTTCCGTTGTCAACGCGCTCTCCGAATATCTCCGCGCCGAGGTTCGCCGTGACGGTAAAATTTACACACAGGAATATGTCCGGGGTAAACCTAAAAGCAAGATTAAGATGGACGGTAAGGTTCCGTCAAACGACCCATGGCAGCAGGGGACGCGAATTTCCTATAAACCGGACACGCAGATCTTCAGCGTTCTGGAGTTTGATTTGAAAACGGTCCTTGACCATTACCGCCAGCAGTCATATCTGACAAGCGGTGTGCGGTTGAAAATAGTTGATGAACGCTCAAGTTTTGTTTACCAATTTTATTTTGAGGGCGGCCTCATTTCCTATGTGCAGCAAATCAACCGCAAAAAAACCCCGATTCATCCGCCGATTTACCTGACTAAAATCGTGGACAATGTGCAGGTAGAGATCGCGGTGCAGTACACTGGCGATTTTACAGAAACCATGCTTGCGTTTGCCAACAACATTCATACTCCGGAAGGCGGGATGCATGTTACCGGATTTAAATCCGCGTTGACCCGATGCATCAACAACTTTGCCATCAAAAACGGTCATGTCAAGGAATCAGACAAGCTCACAGGCGAGGATATGCGCGAGGGGCTGACCACTGTCATCAGTGTGAAACTGCCCAACCCGCAATTTGAAGGACAAACCAAAGCCAAACTGGGGAATGCCGAGGTCAGGACGATCGTGGAACAGGTGGTAGGCGACGGGCTCGAGATATATCTTGAAGAGCATCCGAAAGAGGGCGCCAAGATTGTGGAAAAGGTTTCTCTCGCAGCGCGCGCACGAATCGCCGCTCGCGCCGCTCGCGAGGCGGTTATTCGCAAAGGAGTTCTAGAAGGCTTAACATTGCCAGGCAAACTCGCTGACTGCTCCGAATCTGATCCTGCAAAATGTGAACTCTACATTGTCGAGGGAGACTCTGCAGGGGGCAGCGCCAAGCAGGGAAGAGACCGCAAATTCCAGGCAATTCTGCCTCTCCGCGGCAAGATTTTGAATGTGGAACGGGCGCGGCTTGATAAAATGCTTGCCAATGAGCAAGTAAAAAATTTAATCATTGCCATGGGCGCGGGCGTGGGTGAGCAGTATGATGTATCAAAACTTCGTTATCACCGCATTATTATAATGACTGATGCGGATGTGGACGGCGCGCATATCCGCACCTTGCTTTTGACTCTTTATTACCGGTATTTCGTGGACATTATCAAGAACGGATATCTCTATATTGCACAGCCACCGTTATTTCGGATGCAGTACGGCAAGGATGTGCATTATATTTACAGTGATGCTGAGCGGGATGAAATCATTGGCGAAGACAAAAACAAGAGCTGGTATGTCCAGCGCTACAAAGGTTTGGGAGAGATGAATCCCTCACAGCTGTGGGAAACTACCATGGATCCTCAGAACAGAGTTATGCATCAAGTGAAAATTCTGGATGCGGAAAAAGCCTCAGACATTTTCGAAACCCTCATGGGCGACGAGGTCGCCCCTCGAAAGAAATTTATTCAGACGCACGCAAAAGCAGTAAAGAATTTGGACATCTAATGAAACATAAACAACCAATCGAAACCGGACCGGTCACGGCAGACCGATGGCAAAGAATGACATTGCCGCAGCAGCTCGGCGCTGTTGGCAGTGAGTTTTCCATGTACACCTTGCTTTTGAAAAAAGAAGCTTTTATTGATGCGGGAAAATCATTGAATGAAGTTCTACGGCTCATTGACCTGACCATTTCAGATAGCCGCTGGCTGAATCGCGTCAAGGATTTGACCAGATTTCGCAAGATCCTCTGCGATACCACGCAAGGTCAGAGCGTCCACCAGGCCTCCGTCGAGAAATTGCAGGATTATCTCCTGTCCTTCGCCCTCCTCGAGCGGAAATAATTTATTCCCAAAATTTACGCAATTGCGCATAAAATGGGGGTGAAAAATAAGTATTAAAAAAAGCCTGCGAATGCGAACCACGAATCAAAGTTTCAATTCGGGCCGCGCAACGCTGGTCGATTTAAATCGCAAACACCAGGACAGTGAGGGTATTGCCTGAAGATATTTTATAGCCAACATGGACTATCTCACCTTGAACCCTCCTTATTGAAAACATAGGAGATGTCTATATTAGCATCGATTTGCATTATTTGTAAGGCCTATGGTATAATAACTCCAGTTAAATAACGAAGGCCGCAAAGGCCTTTTAAAAAGGCTTAAATTTAGGCTTCCATATGAGTCGCATACTACAATTTTTTAGAGAGGTGTGGGTCGAGCTAGGAAAGGTTGTCTGGCCGTCTCGCAGGGAGGCCTTAAAGATCACGGGCATCGTGGTTCTATTTTGCACGATTGTAGCCTTGTTTCTAGGTGTAATTGATTTTGGACTGGCAAAGCTTATCGGATTAATCGTTAATAGCTGACATTTACTAATGTCATCCCGGACTTGATCCGGGATCCAGTAAAGAGTGGATTCCGGCTCGCTGGCCGGAATGACAAACTAAATCTATGCCGCGACAAGTAGCCACAGGTGAAAAACACTGGTACGTGCTCCATACCTATTCCGGGTATGAGGATTCTGTTGTCAATAACCTCAGGCAGAGAATCGATTCAATGGGTATGGATGATAAAATATTTGAAGTTATTGTACCAAAGGAAAAAAAGATTAAGATCCGCGAAGGCAAGCGTTCGACAGTCGAAGAAAAAATCTTTCCGGGTTATGTGCTCGTGCAGATGATTGTTACAGATGATTCCTGGTACGTGGTGCGAAACACCCCGAACGTGACAGGATTCGTTGGTTCTGGTACTATTCCTACACCGATTTCGGATGATGAAGTCAAAACCATCCAGAAACGCATGGGCCTCGATGAGCCGAAATATAAGATAGAATTCATTGTCGGCGATCTCCTTCGCGTGATGGACGGTCCGTTCAAAAACTACGAAGGAAAAGTCTCCGAAATAGACGAGGCAAAGGGTAAGATCAAGGTACTGATCTCGATATTTGGAAGAGAAACGCCCGTGGAACTCGATTTTTTACAAGCTAAGAAGATTTAATAGCGAATAGCGACTGGCGAATAGCGATTAGAATTTCTAATCCCGATTGCCATTTGCTAATCGCAAATCGCTAATAAATGGCTAAGAAGATAAAGACAACTATAAAACTGCAGATCCCCGCTGGCAAGGCAAACCCTGCGCCTCCTGTTGGCACCGCGCTCGGGCCCCACGGACTTAACCTTATGGATTTTTGCAATAAATTCAACGATGGGACTCGCGACAAGGGCGATTCTGTTATTCCGGTAATCATCACTATTTACGAAGATCGCAGTTTTGCACTCGAATTCAAAACCCCGCCGGTTTCCGACATGATCCGCAAAGCGCTCAAAGTTCAAAAGGGAGCTGCAAATCCTCTCAAAAACAAGATTGGCAAACTGACCAAGGCCCAGCTTCGGACAATCGCCGAAAGCAAAATGCAGGACCTTAATGCTAATGACATAGAAGCCGCGGAGCGGATTGTCGCCGGCACAGCCCGCAGCATGGGCGCGGAGATAGAAAGGTAATCATGAACCCCGTTAGAAATTTAAGAAAGTCAACGGGAAAATCTAAAATTATGACACATACTATTAACGATAGGAATTTCTAACGGGGTGAACATAAACATTCGCAGAGTATATTTATATCTCACGAGTTTAATTGGATTGGTTTTGATATTGATCGGCTCTGTACAATTGCTGAACCTTGGTTTAAAAACATGGATTTTCACAAAAGCTGACAATGTTTATTACGTCGGAGCTTGTCAGAGACCAGTAGCCGTAGATGGTGCAAAAGAAGTTCCGGCATTTGATCAAGCTGAATGCGAACGCCAGCAAAAAGAACAGCGCAGCGCGCAAAGGCAGAGCCAGGCTTCGAGTGCCATCGCTATGATTTTAGTAGGCTCCCCGGTCTGGCTGTATCACTGGGGGAAAGTAAAAAATGAACAGGAAGCAAGCAAGCAGTAAAATCATGTCCAAGAGATATCAAGAAGCCATAAAACTAGTTGATCTAAATAAAACCTATTCTGTCGAGGAGGCGATTAAACTTGCCAAACAAAGTTCGACAGTCAAGTTCGACGCGTCAGTTGAGGTGCATTTTCGGCTGAACATTGATCCGAAACAGACCGACCAGAAGGTTCGCGCTCAGGTCTCGCTTCCACACGGCACTGGTAAAACTCTGCGCGTTGCCGCATTCGTCAGCCCGGCTAAAGAAAAAGAAGCAAAAGAGGCTGGAGCGGATTTTGTGGGAGGCGAGGAACTGGTCAAGCAAATCAAACAATCCGAAAAAACTGATTTTGATATTGCGGTTGCGGACGGATCGATGATGAAGAGCCTCGCAACTATCGCAAAAATTTTGGGACAGCGCGGACTCATGCCTAACCCAAAGACCGGCACAGTAGGGGACAATATCGGACAAATGGTCAAAGATTTAAAATCAGGCAGCAAAGTTGACGTAAAAACCGATGATTCCGGCAACGTGCATCAGACAATCGGCAAAACCTCCTTTGACGATCAAAAACTTATTGAAAATTTCCAGACGCTCAAGGAAGCAATCCACCGCGCCAGGCCAGCCAGTGTAAAGAAAGAATTTGTCGGTTCGATCACAATCTCGACCTCTATGGGACCGGGAATTAAAATTCAGTAGTAAGTTGTAGAGTTGTAAATTAAACACCTCAACCGCGGTTGAGGTGTTTTGGTTATTTAGGAAGAATATTTCTCGGGTCGCTTTTGCTGAAAAGAAATTCACTGTCCTCCAGAAGATAGACATTTTTTATTCCGGCCTCGATCATCGCATTCCAGCATGGCTCGCAACACCACCAATGTCCCCATAGATAGAGATCGGCGCCTTGGGTATCAAATCCGTGATCCTGTGCGTCCTTTATTGCTTTTGGTTCGCTATGATTTTTCGGATGACAGCCTTCACAGAGCTCATATCCCTGCCCGGTCGGAATTTTTAGTTTGACCCGGACGCATTCGTTGTTGTTGTGAAAATCACTCCCGTTAGCTCCAGTGCCGATGATTACCCCATCTTTTACCATAACGCTGCCGGTTTGCACGCTTTTATCTTTTGATTCCTTGAGGGCTTTTTCCCGCGCGGCCAGCATGAACGGGTTATCTTCTGGGACGTAGAGAATTTGCCAATTTTTTGGAAGGTAAGGGTAGTGGATAGCCATGCTTTGATTTTTAATGATTATATTATACACTAAAATCTAATGACTATGTATGACAAAATTTATCAAGATTTGATCGGGAAAATCATGCGGGAAGGCATCCGTGAGGTCAATGGCAGGACCGGACATGAGACTGTAGCTGTTCCAGGAATGCATTTTAACATTGACCTTGAAAAGGACGGATTTCCACTCCTTTCCCTTCGAAAGATACCCATAAAACTCTTTGTCGCAGAGCAGGTCTGGTATATAATGGGTTCGAGGAAGCCTGCTGATTTCCTCCGTGAATTCACGCATATCTGGGATGATTTTACCAATCCTGGAGACGTGGTGACCGTAGCTTACGGCTATCGCTGGCGTACGCATTTCGGACGAGACCAACTAAGGTTGCTAATTGAGCTTTTAAAGAAAGACCCGAGCTCTAGACACGGCGTGGTAGTTACCTGGGATCCGGGCAGTGACGGACTCGGTGGCATCGGTAAAAAGAACGTGCCTTGCCCGTATACATTCACGGTAAACATAATCGGCGGGCGGTTGCACATGCATAACATTGTTAGATCGAATGATATGATCCTCGGTTTCCCGCATGATGTCGCCGGATTCGCTCTACTACAGTGCATTCTGGCGCAGAAGTTGGAAATGAGGCCGGGCATTTATTCACATTCAATTTCTAACGCCCACATTTACGATATACATTATGAGGCCGCTCAGGAACTCTTGGGCAGATCCATAGAGCAGCAGCCAGTCATCCTAACTCTTCCGAATAATAGTTTTGAGCGCGCAGAAAGAGGCGATAAAATCCTAGTCGCGGAAATTGCGCAAAGTCTTTCTCAAGGTTATAATCCCGGAGAAGCGATTAAAGGATTAAAAATAGTTTTATAAATTTACAAATGGCAATACTGGTAAAAAAACAAATAATGAAGCGAATCAAGGAGGGGGGACTGTCGTTCTCCCCGGGGTTGGACGAATTTCAGCTGCAATCTCACTCTATTGATCTGCGCCTGGGTTATACGTTTATGGTGCCTAAAGTTTCCCACGTGACTGCCGCAGGACGGCAAGCCCTGAGTTTGGACTATTTAAGCCAGGATCGGCCGAAATATTTTGAAGTAATCGAGCTTGAGCGAGGCCAGCATTTTGAAATCCTGCCCCACGAACATATTCTCGTTTCCACTCTCGAAACCGTAAAGCTGCCAAACGATTTGATGGCCGTGCTGTATCCGCGATCTTCGACAAACCGCAAAGGCTTGTCCGTGGATCTAAGCGGCATCGTTGATGCGGGCTATGAAGGCCAGCTTATTATTCCGGTGCGCAATAACACAGGAGGACAGGTGGTAAAGCTGTACCCCGGGGAGAGATTCTGCCAGCTGGTTTTTGAAGAACTTGCAGAGAGCGTTGAGCCAAAGCTCAGCCGCTACCATAAAAAGGACGTGATCGCCGGCGTAATCGGCGAAGGCTCCTCGCCGGAAAACGAGCTCATTGCCAAAGGCGATATCGAGGAGCTGAAAAAACGATTTCCACTATCCGAAAACCCCCTTTAAAATCCTAGATTGTACCTGCGCGCGATTTCTGGTAATCTTTACTTAATTAAAGTCTTGCCGGAGTAAAAATAAAATGTCCGAAAAAAAAATAAACTGGGGCATAGTTGGTCTGATGGCTGCAATGCTTCCGTCTGTCGTGGCTTTGGCTTTTACAGCGCTTCCCTCAAGTATAAGTAAAAATTGGATATTGGTTATTGGCGCGATTCTGCTAAGCATGGCCAGCATGTCCGCATGCTTGGTCATCAGCATCATCGCACATGCCAAAGACATGGAAGGCAAGCATTGGTCTATTCTCGGGGTGTGCATGCTGCCATCGCCTTTCTTGGTCATAGCCCTCGTTGGCATGCTTACGAAATAATCTCTCTTATGGTAAGCTTGAACTAATAATAAAATTAAAATCAAAGTCATGATCAAAAAGCTCAATATCATAATTCTTCTTCTCCTTATCGTGCACCTTGGATTCCTGGCCAGGCAAATGGGTATTAAATACGTACTAAGCGGCCCTGTTGTTCTGGAAATCGGCTTCTTTGGTCTGATCCTGATCCTGGAGACGGTTATGGGCAAGCTTAAGATAAACAAGGTAGTCATCGTGATTGTCATAGCCACATGCATTGTCGGTTATCTAACGGTCGCGGGCGTTGCGGGAAGATAAAAAAGGTAGCTATGGCCAATGGAAAACTTATAGTGCTCTACGGAGTAAACAACCTTGGCAAAACAACGCAAGCAAGACTGTTGGTTGAGAAATTAAATTTGATCGGCCGCAAGGCGAAATATTTAAAATACCCTGTTTACGATCTGGGACATTCAGGTAAAAGACTTAATGCATACTTGCGTCATGGTAACCCGGAAAAACTCTCAGCTGAAGACGCGCAAAAAATCTACGCGGAAAACCGAGCGCAGTACGAAACGACGCTGAAAGCTGATCTGGAATCCGGGATCGATATTGTGGCCGAAGATTACTGGGGCACTGGCGTTGCATGGGGGATGGGGGCCGGGGTTGATAAGGATTTTTTGTTGGTACTCAATAAACAGTTTATGTTCGAAGATTTGGCTATTCTGCTCGTTGGGGAAAGGTTTCGGTCTGCCACTGAAAAAAATCATTTGCACGAAACAGATGAGGAATTCATGCACAAGGTTGATGCCACGCACCGTACCCTGGCAAAGCAATTTGGCTGGGAAACCGTAAACGCTAATCAGGACAAGGAAAAGGTCGCGGAGGATATCTGGCTAGAGGTTGATAAAATAATAAAATAATGATTATTTTAGGTCCGGTTGCTATAGCTAAAAATTGGGTTATTGGCAGTGAAAACGATCTTCCCTGGTATTTGCCGGAAGACCTGAAACACTTTCGTCAGATCACGACCGGGAAAATTTGCCTGATGGGCAGAAAAACTTTTGAATCTATAATGCGCAGGCTAGGAAAGCCTTTGCCAAATCGGTTAAATATTGTTATTACCAAGGACCCTGATTATAAAGTCCCCGCAGGAGTGATTATATACAATGACTTGAAAAAAGCTATTGCTGATTACCAGGACAAAGAACTGTTTATAATCGGCGGTGGGCAGATTTTCGAACAGACAATCGGTCTGGCCGAGCTCATGTACATCACCCACGTGGAGTTTGAATCGAAAGGCGATTCTTTTTTCCCAAAGATCGATTTTGACAAGTGGCAGAAGACAGAAGAAGAAAAACATGAAAATTTTTCATTCGCGATTTACCGTCGTAAATAATTAGACTGCCAAACTCGCAAATTCGCGAGTTTGGCATTTTTCTGCTATGATTTATGCATGAATGAGGTAAGGCTATCAAATCGTATAGTACAACTAAAATCCTCAATCGAGGATTTACGGGGGCATCTTTGAGCTTGCTCAAAAAAAACAGAAAATTCTTGAATTAGAAGATCAGGTTGGTCAAGCGGATTTCTGGAAGGATAACAGAAACGCGCAGGAGGTCAGTAAAAAACTTGCCGGTTTAAAAAATCAGGTGGAGTTTTGGGAAAAACTCGAGAAAGATGTTGTCGAGCTTGAGGAATTGGTAAAATTGAGTTCACCCCTCCCTAACCCTCCCCCTCAAGGGGAGGGAAAAAATACAGGGAGTGAGCTAGAAAGCATATATGAGGATTTAAAGCGCCGTTACGAGCAGACACGGGTTAGCACCTTTTTCAGTGATAAATACGATGACCATGACGCTATAGTCTCGATACACTCTGGGGCAGGCGGTTTGGACGCGCAGGACTGGGCAGAAATCCTGCTTCGAATGTATTTGAGGTTCGCGGAAAAGCGGGGATTCAAGACAATTCTCATTGACAACAACCGCAATCCGGAAGGCGGCATTAAGAGCGCGACATTTGAGGCGCACGGTGACTATGCCTACGGTTACCTCAAAAGCGAGGCAGGGGTGCATCGTCTCATTCGACTATCCCCGTTCAACCCGGCACACACCAGAGAAACTTCGTTTGCACTTGTGGAAATACTTCCTGTGCTAGAGCGAGAGGAGGAGTTCAAAATTGATCCTAAAGACATCAAATTTGAAGCCAAAACCGCATCTGGCCATGGCGGGCAGTCTGTAAACACTACCTACTCTGCTGTACGCCTCACGCATATCCCGAGCGGAATCACTGTTTCGATCCAAAACGAGCGCAGCCAAACCCAGAACAAAGAGCAGGCCATGAAAATTCTCACCGCCAAACTCAAAAAGCTGGAAGAAGAAAAACAAATCGCAGCAAAACTGGAGCTGAGAGGCGAATACAAGAGCGCAGAATGGGGCAATCAAATCAGAAGCTACACTATGCACCCTTATCAGCTAGTGAAAGATCACAGGACAGATTTTGAGACGAGCAATATAGATGATATTCTGAACGGAGAGCTTGATGAGTTTATTGAAAAGTATTTGGAAAGTAGGTCGTAGCTGGTAGCTTGTAGACAATTTCTACAAGCTACAACCTAATTCCTACAAGCTAAACAATGATTCATTTTGACCATGTAACCAAAACTTATCCGAACAACACCATCGCAATAGATGATCTTGATTTCGAGATCATTCAAGGTGATTTTATTTCTATCGTCGGAAAAAGCGGCGCGGGCAAATCCACACTTCTCAAGCTGATTATCCGCGAGGACATTCCCTCCGGTGGAACGATATTCATCGAAGGAATTGACATTTCCAAAATCGCCTCTAAAGATATACCTTACTTGCGCCGCAAGATTGGCGTGGTTTTTCAGGATATAAAACTTTTGACCACCAGGACAGCCTTCGAAAATGTCGCTTACGCAATGGAGGTTGATGGTATGCCTAGAGCGCAGATCGAAGTAGAGGTACCGCAGTTTCTTGGGCTTGTCGGTTTGGAATCAAAGGCAGCAGCGTTTCCTGACCAGCTCTCAGGCGGAGAAAAACAAAGAGTTGCCATTGCCCGTGCGCTCGCGCACCGGCCTCTCCTGCTGCTGGCTGACGAGCCAACGGGCAACCTGGACAACGTTAACGCTCTGGAAATTTTAACGCTTTTGCGTAAAATCAATGAAATGGGAACCACGATTGTTCTTGCTACCCATGCCAAGGAACTGGTGGACAAGATAAAAAAACGAGTCGTTGTCCTCGAGCATGGCAAAATAATTTCCGATGAAGCGCAAGGCCGTTACAAATTATAATTGATAAGGGCAAATAAATAACCAGAAGGTCTATATTTAACCATAAGGAATTTCTAACGGGGTGAACAAAATTACTTTTTATAGAATACTCAAGAACGGGGCGCTTAATTATTCGCGCAATTTTTGGCTATCTCTGGCAGCCACCGCAGTCATGGTTATCACGCTCTTTATAATATCCAGCCTGCTCATTTTAGGTAGTCTCACAAACATATCGCTGGAAACCATAAAAGAAAAGGTTGACATCAGTGTGTATTTTAAACTTGATGTTGAGGATAGCATAATCAAACAAATTGAAAAACAGGTTTCATTGCTACCGCAGGTTAGAGGCGTGACTTTCATCCCTTCGGTAACCGCCCGCGAGAGGTTCAAGGAACTGCATAAAGACGAACCCCTGCTCATAGAATCCGTGGAACAGTTCACAGATTCGGAGAATCCGTTTCCTGCTTCACTCGCTATTCGCGTTAATACCCTCGATGATTACCCGCAAATCATCAGCATGTTTGAGGACCAAAAACTTACCCCATACGTCAAAAAAATCACTGACAAACGCGACATCGTGGAAAGATTGTCGCGCATCACAGACGGCATAAAGAATCTCGGTCTCGGTCTTACGCTGATATTCGGGGTAATTACCGTTATTGTGATGTTTAACACCATCAGACTCACCATATATAACCGGCGTGAGGAAATAGAAATAATGCGTCTCGTCGGTGCCAACAATTGGTACATACGGGGCCCGTTTATCGTGGAAGGTGCCCTTTACGGCCTTGCCGGTTCGCTCCTAACATCCGCGATTCTTTATCCCATTATTTATGTGCTAACCCCAAAAATTTCCCGATTCTTAGAACTCGAAGTTCAGCGTTTTGATTATCTCGGCATGGATTTTTGGCTCCTCTTTCTTTTGCTCATTGCCACTGGCTTGATGCTGGGAGTACTGTCTTCTACGATTGTGATACGCAGATATTTGAAAATTTGAAGTTTAAAAATCAAAATGCAAAATTACATCTTAAAATTCTAGTTTCATCAGCCCTAGACAGACTATTTTGATTTACGATATTAGCATTTCCAATAACTAAATGAAGGTCATATTAACAAAAGACGTAAAAAAATTTGGGCGTGGTGGTGATGTTGTGAATGTCTCCGAGGGTTACGCCCGCAATTTTTTAATCCCACATGATCTTGCTATTTTAGCGACCCCCGAAGCTCTAAAATCCAGAAAGGCGGAAATGGAAAGATCTGAAGAGCAAACCGCTCGCTGGCAAAAGAGTGCCCGAAGGTTTCTGGAAAGAGCAACTAGTAAAGCCATTGAATTCGAGCTTCCCGGCGATAAAAACGGGCATTTGTACGCTGGCTTGAAAGAATCGGAAATCCTCGCTAAAATCATGGAGGGAGAACCGTCATTTAGAAATAGCGTGAAAATTCCAGGTTATACTCCCATTAAAACCGCAGGCGGACACGAGGTGATGGTGGAGATAGGAAGAGCAGGTTCGAAAAAAATTAAAATTTACGTAAAAGCCAAAGATTGATGCCCAAATCCAAAAAAAACCAGACAAAATCAACCCGATACATTTTTGTCATCGGTGGTGTAATGTCCTCGGTTGGCAAAGGTGTAACTACGGCCTCTATCGGCCGTATTTTGATTTCTAAAGGCTTCCGGGTCGGACTGATCAAATGCGACATGTATGTAAATATTGACGCCGGTACCATGCGTCCGACGGAACATGGCGAGGTTTTCGTGGGCAGTGATGGAATCGAAGCTGACCAGGACCTGGGCAACTATGAACGTTTCACCGGTAATCTATCTACCAAAGACAACTATGTTACAACCGGTCAAATTTATCAGGAGGTAATCAGGAGGGAAAGAAACCTAGAATACAAAGGTGAAGATGTTGAGGTGGTGCCTGACATTCCCAATGAAATCATTCGGCGCATTAACGTTATTGCCAGGAAAGGAAGTCCGGATTTTGTCATTATAGAAATCGGCGGCACTGTCGGCGAGTACCAAAACGTGCTGTTCCTTGAAGCGGGCCGTATGCTCAAGCTCCAAAACCCCGGCCGCGTGCAATTTGCGCTAGTCAGCTACCTGCCGGTCCCAAAAACGGTAGGGGAAATGAAAACCAAGCCCACACAGTACGCGGTGCGAACGTTAAACTCCGCTGGCATCCAGCCGGATTTCATCATTGGCCGGTCCGAACTGCCGATGGATGAAAAACGCAAACAAAAACTTTCCCTGCTCTGCAGCGTGTCCCCGGGTGATGTGATCTCTGCTCCGGACGCTCAATCTATTTATGAAGTCCCGCTTATAATGGAAAAGGACGGCCTCGGGGACAAAATCTTGGAAAAATTCAGCATGCGCCCCAGAAAACAGAACATGCAGGAATGGAAGACTTTGGTACGCAAAATCAGAAACGCAAAAATTCCCCTGAATATCGCAGTTGTGGGAAAATATTTCGCGACCGGGGACTACACTCTGGCCGATTCCTACATCTCCGTAGTTGAATCCCTGAGACACGCAGCTTGGGCAAATAACCGCGTACCGAAACTGCATTGGATCAACTCCGAGGATTTTGAAAAAAGCCCTGGCAGCATTTCAAGGCTCGCAAAAATGGATGGCATCCTAGTACCGGGTGGGTTTGGAGGCAGGGGAGTAGAAGGGATAATGGCCGCAATCAAATTTGCCAGAGAAAAGAAAATTCCATACTTTGGATTGTGCTATGGTATGCAGCTGGCTGTTGTGGAATTTGCCAGAAATGTGGCAAAAATGCAGGATGCGAACAGCACTGAGGTTGACCGCAATACCAAATACCCGCTCATCGACGTCATGGTTGAACAAAAAAAGAATCTAGCTGACAAAAATTTCGGCGCGACCATGCGGTTGGGCGATTACCCATGCCGAATAAAAAAAGGCACACTCGCTTTCGATGCTTACAAAACCGATAGGGTGATTGAGAGACACAGACATCGTTATGAGGTCAACAATAAATTCCGAAAAGAGCTCGAAAATAGAGGAATGATTTTCTCAGGAATCTACCAGAAAAAAGACCTTGTAGAAATCTCCGAACTCGACCGTAAACAGCACCCGTGGTTTTTGGGAGTTCAGTTCCACCCGGAGTTCAACAGCCGCCCTTGGAAACCGCAAGCATTGTTTGACGGCTTCATCAAAGCGGCAATAAAACAATCGAAATAAAAAACTATGTCAAAATTGAATAAGGGGTTCACCCTTATTGAACTCCTTGTCGTCATTTCCGTAATCGGGCTTTTGGCAAGCGTGATTTTGGTAGCTTTAAATTCCGTTCGGGCTAAAGCTAGGGATACAAAACGAATTGCCGACCTTAGGCAAATCAGTACTGCGCTTGAGCTATTCTACGATAACTACGGTCGCTATCCGAGGACAGGAGGCTCCCCCTCCTGGGAAGGCCATTGGCTCAAGTTCAAGACCTGCCTTTTGACCGGAGTTGATTGCCAGGAATGGGCGGGAGACGGGAGTGATATTTCCGGTTATCAAGCAGCACTATCAAAAGTGCCGGATGATCCTCTAAACCCTACTCCTGACGTGGATGATAACAGTACAACCTACAAGACCGGATGGGCATGGTGTAATGATCAGATGTATATTCTGTGGGCCCAGCTTGAAACCAATCATCCCGCCTTACAAAGCGATGCTGACGGTGATCATTATAGCGCAGGTGATGGAGGCTGTAATGATCCTTACTACTGCGTTAAAGTCAATTGGTGCCATTAAGAATTCTTCTTCCAATGCGACTGATTATGTTGCGAGTCAAAAAAACGCATAAGGGCTTTACCCTGATCGAGCTATTGGTGGTTATAGCGGTCATCGGCCTCATGTCGAGCGTCATCATGGTGTCCCTCAATAGTGCCAGACTTAAGGCCCGAAACGCAAAAAGGATTGCAGATCTCCTGCAGATTCGCACTGCTCTGGAACTCTACAATTTAGATCTCGGCTCGTATCCAACAACAAACGGTTGGCGCAGCCAGTGTGCAGGGTGGGGAAGCTATGACCAGGCTCAAGTCGCTCCTGGTCTAGTGCCGAACTATATAGCCAGCATGCCGGCAGATCCTTCGACTGGTTGTTATATATACAATTCTGACGGGATAAGTTATAAATTTCTAGAGAGGGGAATCCCGGATATGACCCTGACTGACGTTAATGGGCAATTTTCCGCATATAAAGATCTGGCGCGCAATGATCTAGCCAGCACTCCTCCATGCAATGTACCCGACAGCAACATCAGTCTTTCCATATGGAACACGCAGACCTCAATGTGTTGGTGATTCATAAAACAAATTTAAAAAGCCCCCGCTCTCTGGGGCTTTTTATTAAATCACGCTTACCATAGTTTTTGAAGCAAGCTTGCCGTCAAAGCGTCTGCGTTTTTTGGTTTGAAATTTAACAGTGCCGCCTTTTGCAGCATAAATCGTGTCGTCGTTACCCAGTCTGACGTTTGTTCCCGGCCCGTATTTTGTCCCGCGCTGGCGGATTATCACATTGCCAGCATTGACCTTTTGACCGCCAAAAAGCTTAACGCCTAAGCGTTTTGAAGCTGAATCGCGTCCTAATGAAGTTGAGCCTCCGGCTTTTTTATGTGCCACTTCGTGTCTGGGGAAATCTTCGTGTCCGTTTGATTAACTCACGGCCACTACAATTCCCTTGCCACTCCTCTTTCGCAAAAATCCGTGCTCGTCCCTCGGTAAGCTTCGGGACTGCGCTCCTAATTTTTGCGACTTAATGCTATAAACTTCTAAATATAAATATTTCTCTTGATACAAACTGATCTTTGCGGTCGTAGACTAGGCTTTTTCGCGCTGTAATTTGCAGGAAAGGATATTTTTCAGCGACGATTTCCGGTAAAGGATCTACAATATCGTACCCTGTTTTCGCCAGCTTGTCAATGCCTGGGAAATAGATATAGCCCTTTTCTGTTCGGTAAGCAGGTAAGGCAACCACCACCCGTTTTCCGGGGACAAGGAACTTTTTGAATGACTCGAACGCACCAATATAGATAGCTTCGAGTTCTTTGAAATTCCTCTCGATTTCCTGAGGCTTAGGAGATGTCCCGTAAGCAGGTCCAAGCGTTGCTTCCGTGACAACTGCGTCAATCTCAATTTTTGGAAGATTTTCGCTGAGCTTCTTTGCATCCGCGACAAACAGCTCAAACCTTCCAGGAGGCAATTTGTAGCGGTTCTTTATCCATTCCAGGTTCTTTTCCGCATTCTCTATGGCTTTTTGGGAAATATCTGAGCCGATTCCTTTGTGGCCCATAATCAAAGCCTCCTGAATAACCGTGCCTGAGCCCACAAACGGGTCCAGAATCGCGTGTTTGAGGTTCCCGCTAGACGCAACTGGCAGTTGGGCAAGATTAATCATGATCTGGGCTACCTTGGGCGGCAGCATGCCAACCTGCATGTCGCGCGCGGGCCGCTGATAATCGCGCCGGCCATAATCCTCAAAGTTCTGCACTGTAAGTGTTTTGGCCAAATACACCCGCTCCATGCCGACCAGCAAATCTATCTCCGCGCCTTTTTCCAAAAGGTGCTCATTGGTGACCACCACTGATGCCAGTGCAAATCCCGCCATCTGCGGCAAAACCAGCCGTACTGAATAGCCTGCCGCCGTTAGAATCTGTTTGATATTAAAGCCAATTCGTTTGTTGTCTCCGCGGATCGGCAATTCGCGTGGGTCAGCCATTGGGTAATAAGAAATGCCAATCTGGATTTTGCCGGTATAGTTCGACAAAAATTGCTCTTTGAGCATTTTTGCGTCAAAATAATCTTTGAGGACCAGAGAAGGACTTAAAAACTTTTTACGACCCAGGGAATCGAGCACTTGCATTATCTTGATAGTGCCGCCCAGTGTTTTCTGCAGCTTTACCACATCAAGTTTTTCCTCGACCTCAATAATTAAAACCTCGCGGTATAGATCCACGAGGCGAAATGACAAGGCCATGTTTTCAAACACCGCGAACAACTCTGCAAGCGACAATGTAAAAACTCTACCGAGGTTAAAAGCGTATTTTAGTTTCATTTTATCAAAACTGAAGGGACATGAACAAAAAATTGCTCTGGTTTTGGGATACGTGCTGACTGCCAGCTTATTCTATGGTCTGGGAGCGTATCAAACCTCCCAAAAGCCTCCTGAAATAAAGATCGAAGAACCGACTATCGATTTAACTCAGCTTAATAATAGCTTAAATATCGCAGGAAAGCAATCAGGCGGGGAGACCAATTCCGAAGGACAAGTGGCAGGTGCTGACACCTCCGATCTTAACTGCGAAGGCAAAATCAAAGGCAATATTTCATCAAATTCCAGGATTTACCACATACCCGGCGGATCGTTTTATAAACGCACTATACCCGAAGCTTGCTTTGATACAGAGGCCGAAGCGCAAGCCGCAGGGTTCCGAAAAAGCCAAAGATAGTTCAACAGCACAAACCTGTCCGAGCCGTTGAAATTTCTCAAATTTTCGCGTATACTTGCAAGGTAAATATGGGATTTTTTGGAAAACTACTGGGGACAGAAAACCCGGTTAAAACTGTAAAACCATCTATAGATCGAATAAACGAGCTCGAACGCAAATTTGAGCGCTTTTCACATTCCGAGTTTCAGGAACAGACTCGTAAATGGCAAGCGCAGCTCAAAGATAAACCGTGGGAGGATCAGAAGATAATTCTCGACGAAATTTTGCCTGAGGCATTCGCAGTGGTCAGAATGGCCGCACATCGTACGCTCGGCCAGCGCCACTATGACGAACAGCTGATTGGCGGGGTAATGCTGCACCAGGGGAAGATCACGGAAATGAAAACTGGAGAAGGTAAAACTTTGACCGCGACTCTCGCCGTGTACCTGAATGCTCTGGCTGGCAGGGGTGTACATGTCGTAACTGTAAACGATTATTTATCACGCCGTGATGCCTCATGGATGGGCCAGGTCTATCATTATTTGGGGCTGAGTACAGCAGCTATTCAACACGAGGCGTCTTATTTATACTCAGAGAAATCCGCAGCGGAAGCCCAGGTCACCATGGAAGGAGGCGCTGGTGTGCAGATCGATGTGTTAAATATGGCTCCTGTTACCAGAAGGGAGGCTTATGCGGCGGACATTCTCTACGGCACGAACAATGAATTTGGCTTTGACTATCTGCGCGACAATATGGCGCCGTCGCGTGAGAGCATGTCCCAGAGAGATCTACATTTCGCTATTGTAGATGAGGTAGATTCGATTCTCATAGACGAAGCCCGAACACCACTGATCATCTCTGCCCCGGACGCAGAGAGTACGGATCTTTACCGCGAATTTTCAGGATTTGCAAAAACCTTGGCTCCTGAAGATTATCTTTTGGAAGAAAAACACCGCCAAGTAAATTACACTGATAAGGGTTTCGAAAAACTTGAGTTGAAATACGGACAGGAAATCTACAGTGAGATCAAGCTTCGCCACCATGCCGATGTAGCTCTCCGTGCTCAAACTTTGTTTCGCCTGGACCGCGATTACGTAGTCAAAGAAGGAGAAATAGTTATTGTAGACGAGTTTACCGGCCGGCTCATGTTTGGGCGGCGATATTCGGAAGGTCTTCACCAAGCAATCGAAGCCAAAGAGGGAGTTCAGGTAAAACAAGAGTCTAAAACCCTGGCGACCGTTACTTTTCAAAATTATTTCCGGCTTTACAAAAAACTAGCCGGCATGACTGGAACGGCGCTAACAGAGGCGGAGGAGTTCCATAAAATTTACAATCTGGATGTAGTGGAGATACCGACTCATAAAGATATGATTAGAGCGGACCTTCCTGACAGTATTTATAAAACTGAAAACGGTAAATTTGAAGCGATCATCAGAGAAATAAGGGATCGTCACAACAAAGGTCAGCCAATCCTGGTAGGTACTATCTCCATCGAAAAAAATGAATACCTTTCAGAAATGCTAAAAAAAACCGGGGTCAAGCATGAAATCCTAAATGCCAAGAACCACGAGCGGGAAGCCCATATAATTGCTCAGGCGGGCCGTTTTGGGGCTGTAACACTTGCCACAAATATAGCAGGACGCGGTGTGGACATCCTTCTGGGGGGGAACCCTCCGGATCCGGAGGAGTCAAAAAAGGTCGGAGAGGCGGGGGGGCTTCATATTTTAGGTACAGAACGCCATGAAGCGCGGCGCATTGACAACCAACTGCGCGGCCGCGCGGGGCGACAAGGCGATCCTGGGTCTTCGCAGTTTTTCATTTCCCTTGATGATGACCTCATGCGCATTTTCGGAGGCGATCGGGTCAAAAAAATGATGGACACCCTGGGCGTAGAGGAAGACCAACCCATAGAAAATTCCCTTGTCAGCAAATCCATAGAGAATGCACAGAAAAAAATCGAAGGCTTCAATTTTGATACCAGAAAACATGTTCTTGATTTTGATGATGTGCTCAATAAGCAACGTGAAACTATTTATAACCGCAGACGCCGCATACTAAAAGGGGAGATTGACCTTAAAGAACAGATTCTGCAAAAAATATCCTCAGAGATCAACAACATCATGACCACAGAAGATGACGGGGAGATCAGAGTCAAGGCTTTGGGCGGTATTTTCCCTATAAGTCCGGAACTTCAACAAAAAGTAAAAAATTCCAGCAGTGAAATGTTGATAAGTGATTTGACAAACGAGGCCTTAAAACTCTACGAGCACAAAGAGCAGCATCTGACTCCCCGGTTCATGAGAGAAATTGAAAAGGTTATTACCCTGCAAACAATCGACAATTTCTGGATGGAGCATTTGGACACCATGGATCACCTCAGGCAGTCAGTAAGGTTGCGAGGCTACGCGCAAAAAGACCCGCTCGTAGAATACAAGCAGGACGGCCTGCGGCTTTTCGAGCAAATGCTTGCCGCCATCGACCGCACTATCGTTTATACGATTTTCCGGGTAGAGGTGAAGCCACGGGAAGAGATGCGACATCAACACGTGCCAGTACAAACAAATTCGGAAGGAAAATCCATAGGTCGAAATGACCCCTGCCCCTGCGGAGCGATAAATCCTAACACTGGAAAAGTTTATAAGTATAAACACTGTGGTTTAATTAACGCTCCTCATCACAAACAGTAGAGCGAAGTCCGCCATAGCTTCAGCGATGGTGGGCGGCTCTGGCAAGAAATGGAAGAAATGCGGTATGCTGAATACTGAAGAACATCAAAAGAATCTTTCAAACAAACATGAATAACGATCGGCTTAAAAAAATTGAAGAACTTAAAAAATGGGTGGAAAATGCCGATCCAAGAACCTCACAAGGACACGTTGGACTTTTAAATACTGAGGCGACCCTGCTTTTAAGCGAAGCTGTTGAACTCCTGCAGGAAGAAATTCCGCAGAGTGTTGAGCAGATCGGCAACACAATAGAGGATGCAACGAGAAAATCTATTGAAGCAAATCGAAAGCTTGCTGAGAGCAATAACCGTTATTCAAATGTTATTATCATCCTGACTATTGTTTTGAGTTTAGCGGCGATTCTGCAGGCCGTATCGGAATTCGCCCAGTGGAAAGTCCAAAAGGAAGCAAACCAAATCCAGATTGAGGAGCGCGGTAAAAACAACTCATGATTAAAAAATTCTTTTTTTACCTATTATTGATGGCGGTCGGGATTGTTGTAGGGCAGTACCTGTTCAAAGACATGAAGATTAGACGCCCCATTGAAACAAAAAACTGCGAGCCAATTTGTCTCAAAACTAATGAGGCGCTGGGACTGCTTGCTTCAATTGGCTTGAAATACGCTTCCGATTACATTCCCGATAAAATCTACGAAACCGACAAAACCGTGGCTATGGTTCACCCTACGTCAAAAACTAAACATCATTATGTCGTGATCCCAAAAAAAGACATTAAAAACATAGCCGAGGTTTCCGAGGAGGATAAAATTTATCTGCTCGACGCCATAGCCGTAATCCAACGCGTCATTGCTGAAAAAAACCTGGAGACCTACCAGGTCGTAACCAACGGCCCCGGCTATCAGGACGTAACCTACCTGCATTTCCATTTGGTTTCAGAATAGAATGAGGATCATTCTAGGTTCTGCATCGCCAAAACGCGCGCGTATCCTGAGAGACTTAGGATACAAATTCGATATCGTTACCCCCCGGACATGATTGCTGTCCAAAGCGCAAATGACGGCGCATGAATAAAAATACGGCATTGCTTTTTCAGCGGCAATAATCTAAAATTTGAATAATGTCTCGGACTAGGATTCTTCTAAAATTCGTCGCCATTCTTGTACTGGCTGTTCTGGCCGGCTTTGTCGTATTTGATAAACTGCCGCTCGTGGGAATCAAAACAGCTTTTCCATTTCGATTGGGCCTTGATCTTCAGGGCGGCACACATCTTGTTTACGAAGGAGATCTAAAAGACATTCCCCGAGCAGATAGAGACGAGGCAATGGACGCGGTTCGCCAGGTGATAGAACGTCGGGTGAATGCTTTTGGAGTTACTGAACCGCTAGTACAGAGAGCAGGGGATACAAGACTCATTGTGGAGCTGCCTGGGATAAGGGACATTAACGAGGCCATAAAACAAATCGGGCTAACTCCGTTTTTGGAATTTCGCGAACTCGACCCTGATTATACAGTCCCCGAAAATCCCCAAGAAGCTGACTTCACGAAGCAATTCCGTCCGACAGGGCTTTCAGGCAAGCACCTCCAGCGTTCCGAAGTTGTTTTTAACCAGTCAGGCGGAGGACCGCAAATCAGTCTTCGTTTCAACAGCGAAGGTGAAAAATTATTTTCACAAATTACAAAAAATAATATTGGCCGTCCGGTAGCGATTTTTCTGGATGGCCAGATAATTTCCGCGCCCAATGTCCAAAGCGAGATCTCCTCGGGAGAAGCGGTAATTTCCGGCAATTTTACTGCCGAAGAAGCAAGGCAGCTTGCAGAGCGTCTTAACGCTGGAGCTCTTCCTGTTCCCATCAAGCTCATACACCAGCAGAATATCGGTCCTTCTCTTGGGCAAGAGTCTTTGAAAAAAAGCATTGTCGCCGGACTTGTCGGATTTGCGATTATCGCGCTCTTTATGATCGTTTACTACCGCTTATCAGGGCTGTTTGCAGTGATGGCCCTGGTAGTCTATGCATCGCTCAGTCTGGCAATCTTCAAGCTCGGAGGCGTGACATTGACCTTGGCCGGAATAACCGGCTTTATTCTCTCTGTAGGAATGGCGGTGGACGCTAATATTTTAGTCTTTGAGCGACTGAAAGACGAGCTCAGAGCGGGAGAGCCTTTGCGGACCGCTCTGGACCATGCTTTCAGCCGGGCATGGAACGCGATCCGCGATTCCAATGTGTCCTCGCTTATCACTGTGGCGATACTGGCATATTTCGGCACAAGCCTTATTCGCGGTTTTGCAATCACGCTCGGAATCGGCGTACTCGCATCAATGTTTACGGCTTTGACGGTGACCAGAACTTTTTTGCGCCTATTCTATAGTTTCTCAGCCCAAGGCGGATCCGCCTCTGGCGGAAAAAATACCTAATAATATGTTTTCAGTTGTAAAAAATTATAAATACTTTTTTATCTTCTCGGGACTGCTGACTATTCTGTCCCTGGTGTTCATCTTTGCTTGGGGATTGAAACCTGGCATTGATTTTCGTGGCGGAACGCTATCTGATGTAACATTTGAAAAAACTGTGCAGCGAAATTCGATCCGCGAAGAGCTTGAGAGGTCCGGGTATGGCGTAGTCGTGCAACCAACCGGTGACAATGCTGTGATTATCAAAACCGAACCTTTGAGCGACACTCAGCTCGCAGATTTTCGTAAACTTCTACAAGACAAGTTTGGAAATTTCACGGAGAACAGTTTTGAATCCATCGGGCCGGCGATTGGTAAAGAGCTTGTAAACAAAGCCTATTGGCAGATCATCCTGGTTTGTCTGGGGATTATCATCTACGTTTCCTATTCTTTCCGCAGGGTGGGGAGTGAAATGAAACAGGGTAAACTGTCATCCTGGAAACTCGGGGCGGCAGCAGTGATTGCTCTTGTCCACGACCTTATCATCACTGTCGGCGCTTTTGCGTTACTGGGCAAATTTAAAGGAGTAGAAATTGACAGCTTATTTGTTACTGCGCTTTTGACTATCCTCGGTTTTAGCGTGCATGATACGATAGTTGTTTTTGACCGGATCCGCGAAAGTCTGAAAAAATATCCCTACAAACCCTTTGGTGCGATTGTTGACTACGCGGTCAGTTCAACCCTGGCACGCTCCATAAATACCTCTTCAACCTTGATTTTTGTGTTAATCGCCATGTCCTTATTTGGGGGAGCAACAGTATTTTATTTTGTGCTCGCTCTGCTGATTGGGGTTACTTTTGGAACATACTCTTCTATCTTTATCGCCAGCCCTGTTCTCTACCTTTGGCAAAAAAGGTAATCCTTTTTTGCCTCGAGCGTAGCCGAGAGGCAAGCCCTTCGACTTCGCTCAGGACAAATTGCGGTGCGGTCCGCAATTTGACAACTGGTAATTTTTATGATATACTACGGCTCATGATAAACGAGCCTTTTGAGGACACAAACACAAATAACGACGAACCCGCACACAGCATCCTTGATGCCATTACGTACACCCAGCAAAATGAAACTCTGCGGACCTTTGATCCCCACAGTGCTGTTTTAGAACACCTGCAAAAGCTCGCGGACAGGGAAAGGAACGTACTCAGCGGAAGATACGGACTTGATGACGGCAAATCATTAACGCTCGAACAAATAGGCCAAAAATTAAACCTGACTCGGGAACGGATCAGGCAAATTGAAAAAGACGCGTTGAAAAAGCTTCGGCGTCTGAATGTCCCGGAAAATCTACGCAAGGGCGTAGATCTTATTTTTCAGATCATAGAAGACCGCGGAAATATTGCCCAAGAAAACCAAATTCTTGCATCTATCCTCGCAACCAACAATTCAGCCGTAGCCCAACAAAGCGTATTATTCATTTTGAATCTCACGCCACAGTTTAATCTGCTCAAAGACTCGCCAATCTATCATCAAAGCTGGTATTTAACGGGTTTTGACCAGAATTTGATGGATAAACTTTCTACTCAGACTGTTCAAATTTTAACTGGGACAGGGAAACCTCTGGTATTGGATGATCTGGTAAA
This sequence comes from Candidatus Doudnabacteria bacterium RIFCSPHIGHO2_01_FULL_46_14, assembly GCA_001779925.1. GTDB lineage: Bacteria > Patescibacteriota > Doudnabacteria > UBA920 > 2-01-FULL-46-14 > 2-01-FULL-46-14. The sequence goes on along the minus strand of MFEK01000006.1, from coordinate 80,899 downwards.
ACTTTTGCGTGAACAGCTAAATCCAGGCGAACTGGAAAACTTTACTTCTGAAGCAATAGAGAGTTATGTCAGCGTCTCGAAGCAGATTGGTAAAAATCCTTATGATGAAATCGGCCTTTCTTCCTGGCCGCAAATTAACCCCAAAGACGTCGGGGATAAGGCTTTTCTGATCCTTTCCCACCAAGGTAAACCTGAGCACTATTCAAAGATCACGGAGATGATTAACAAACAGGGCTTTGACAGTCGCACCGCACACAAAGAATCTGTTCACAATGAGCTTATCAAGGACAAACGCTTCGTTCTGGTTGGCCGCGGCATATACGCGCTCGCGGAGTGGGGATACAAGAAAGGTGTAGTAGCTGAAATCATTTCAGAAATCCTAGGTAAGGCTGGTCAACCACTCTCCAAAGAAGAAATCATTTCTGAGGTATTGAGACAGCGCGTGGTGAAAAGAAACACGATTATCGTTGGTCTTTCAAATAAAAACAAATTC
>MFEK01000006.1:38200-80398 GCA_001779925.1 Candidatus Doudnabacteria bacterium RIFCSPHIGHO2_01_FULL_46_14 | reverse complement strand
TGCGGAAAACAAATATCTCAATGTTCAGTGAACTAGTTGAACTCCTAAAAACAACTGAGTGGATTTTGGTTCATGGCGGATGGGTGCTTTTTGCCGGACTGATGCTTTACATGATGTATGAACTCTATCTTGAGCATATCCAGATTGAATGGTACAACAACCAAAAATGGGTATTTCTGAAAATAACAGTCCCTCCAGAAAATGAACGCAGTCCTTTGGCATTCGAACACGTTTTTGAACAACTGCATTCGATACAGGAAACCTTCAGTTGGGCTGAAACCCATTTGGAAGGGCAAATGCAAATGTGGTTTACATGGGAGATCACCAGTATTGGCGGAGTAATCGGCAACTACGTGAGGATCAGCCCCAAATACCGCGATACTTTGGAAGCTGCGATTTATTCCGAATTCCCCGCCGCGGAAATAAGCGAGGCTGAAGATTATTTTGCAAAACTTCCACAATATGACCCGGAAAAATCGCCCTACGACATTTACGCGCTCACCTGGAGATATACTCAGCGCAATGAATACCCGATAAGAAGCTATCGCTACTGGGAGCATCCTACCGCGGAAACAATGGTTGATCCGATTGCCGGCCTGTGGGAGGAGATGGGCAAGATTAGTCCCTATGAAATGTTTATCTTGCAGTTTGTAATGCGTCCGGTAGGTGATGAGTGGAAAGGGCGCGCTAAAGAATTTGTACAAAAACTGAAAGGAGTTCCGGAGTTTCAAGAGGGACACGGGCATGGCAACGCAATGCTGGGCATCATCGGCAAAATTATCGGACCAGCACTTGATGTGTTATTGCGCCCTGACAGCGAGGCTAAAGCGGGGCACGTGAAAGAAGAACCGCCGAGCTTGATGCTGCATCTGACAGAAACGGAAAAACAGGTTATCACGCAGATTGAAGCAAAAATTGCCAGATGGTGCTATAACACAAAAATTCACGGAATGTATATTGCGCCTCGCGAAAAATACCAGCCAACGCTGCTGCTGCGTTCGGTCATTGGCGCACTCAAATCATTTGGTTCGGACGATATGAATGCCCTCAAGCCTTTGCTGGCGCGCTGGACAAGAGTAAAATATTATTTATTCGAAGAGTGGGAAAAACCCATAACCCAATTTCGATTGCATTGGCGTAAAAGAAAATATTTCAAATTTATGAAAAACCGTTTCTGGCTACACGGCCCGCCGGCGCAAATTATGAGCTCCGAAGAGCTGGCGACTCTCATCCATTTCCCGCAGCTCACAGTGAAGGTTCCGCAAATTGACATGGTCAGGGTGATCAAAGAACAACCGCCGCCCGATTTGCCGATAGTGCCAGGACTATAAATTCACCCACCAAATTTTTTTCAGAAATTTAATACAATGCTAAAAACTACACTTAAAAATTTAGGCGGGTAAATGGAACCGCAAAAAGACCACATTAACGTATTTGCCCGAACCAATTTCCGCAATAAGGAAATCGCTTTTGGCATAAAACCGGACGACCGCCGCCGGCACGTTTATATTATCGGGAAAACCGGCATGGGCAAAACCACCATGATTGAAAACATGATCGTGCAGGACATCCAGCATGGCCATGGCGTGGCTTTCGTGGACCCGCACGGTGATTCAATAGAAAAAGTCCTCAACTATATTCCATCCTCGCGGATCAATGACGTAATTTATTTCAACCCTTCTGACCTCGATTTCCCTATCGCCTTTAACCCGCTCGAATCCGTAGATCCAAAATACAAACACCTTGTGGCTTCCGGACTGATGGGCGTGTTCACGAAAATGTGGGCAAATGTCTGGAGCGCGCGCATGGAATACATCCTCAACAACACGATTTTGGCGCTCCTAGACACTCCCGGCAACACAATGCTCGGGATCGCACGCATGCTTGTTGACAAAAAATTCCGCCAGCGCATAGTCGACAATGTTCGTGACCCGGTTGTTAAATCATTCTGGGTGGACGAATTTGCCAATTACAATGACAAATTCCGCAGTGAGGCGATCGCTCCTATCCAAAACAAAGTAGGGCAGTTTTTGTCGTCCGCCCTGATACGCAATATTGTCGGCCAAACCAAAAGCTCTATTGACCTGCGGGAACTCATGGATCAAAAAAAGATTCTGCTTTTAAACCTGTCCAAGGGCCGCATTGGCGAGGACAACTCGCGTCTGCTGGGCGCGATGTTTATCACAAAACTGCAGCTAGCGGCTATGAGCCGGGTTGACATTCCCGAAGAAGAGCGCGCTGATTTTTACCTTTACGTGGATGAGTTTCAAAATTTTGCCACTGAATCGTTCGCGAACATTCTTTCGGAGGCTAGGAAATACCGCCTCAATTTGATCATTGCCCATCAATACATCGGCCAACTGATAACAGAAGGAAACACTGCGATAAAAGACGCGGTTTTTGGAAACGTAGGCACTATTATTTTGTTTCGAATCGGCGCCGCGGACGCAGAAGATCTGGAGAGCGAATTTGATCCGACATTCCCCCCAACTGCCATGGTCAACCTGACTAAATATCACATCTATCTCAAACTGATGATCAATGGCGTGGCATCACAGCCATTCAGCGGCGTGACCTTGCCGCCGCTGGCCGCCCTCACGGGCAACGAGGACAAAGTCATCAAGGTTTCCCGTGAACGCTTTGCCAATCGCCGACAAGACATTGAGGAACGGATTACCCGGTGGATGGGGCAGGAATACCACAAAGAAGCTGCTCACCAGGAGCTGACCGATGAGGAAGAAGAAACGGAAAGAGGGGGAGTGATATTCACAGGCAAGACTGATGCGGTAGCGCCTACAGAAACGATAAAGCCTCTTGCCACCGTAATCGCCCGGCCTCAACCCAGTCTGCCTGCTAGACCACAGACATCTGCGCCGGCCAAGGCTGCATTGCCACCGCCTCCAATAAGGCCAGAGACATCAATCAAAAATATACCAGCCAAACCCAAAACTCCTGATATCTGGAACCAGGTCGCCAAAGAAACAGAAAAAAAACGAGAGGAAACTGCGAAAAAAATCGCTAACAAATTGGTGTTTAATTTCGGAAAAAAAGAGGCTCCTCATCCTAAACCGCCTGCCGGTGATGAAACTGGTCAGGCAGTGGTTTTTGAGGGAAGCTTGGACGTCAAAACAGAACGCGTACCCCAAGCCAGTCCGCCCGCAAGCCCAACTAGCCCGCAATCCGATTCATCTCCGCGGTCAAAGCCTACGGAGCCAATCTCTCCTGCCCAGGGCAATTCGGTCCAGCCTGGTCAAAAAATAAAGTTCTAGCTATTCTATTTGCGTGAAAAAAGTATTGGTAGCTATGTCCCGCCAGAGGCGGGCAAGCTGGAAGAATCTATAGATGAAGCGCGTACTAGTTGCAATGTCTGGAGGCGTAGACTCGTCAGTCGCGGCGGCTTTGCTCAAAAAGCAAGGTTATTTTGTATTAGGCGGGTTCATGAAAAATTTCTCTCCAGAAAGCTGGGAAGGAGTATTGGATGCTGACTGTCCCTGGGAACAGGATTTTGTGGATGTCCGCGCAGTATGTGAGAACCTGGGCATAGAGTGCCGCAGTTTTAATTTCGAAAGAGAATACAAAGAAAAGGTCATCGAATATTTTTTCGCCGAATACGCGGCCGGCCGCACCCCAAACCCGGACATAATGTGCAATAAGGAAATTAAATTCAAGCTGTTTTTAGAGAAGGCTATAGAGCTCGGCTTCGACTACATCGCTACCGGACACTACGCAAGAATTCGTAACACCCCCCAGCCCCCTCTTAATCTAAGAGGAGGGGCGGGGGAGTTATATCAACTCCTTAAAGGCCTTGATCCAAAAAAAGATCAGTCTTATTTCTTATGTACTCTTACGCAGGAACAACTTTCAAAGACTCTCTTTCCCATTGGGCACCTGAGAAAAATTGAAGTCCGAGAGCTGGCAAAAAAATTCGGTTTGCCAAATGCCAAAAAAAAGGACTCTCAGGGCATCTGTTTCATCGGTCACGTGAATATCCGTGAATTCCTCAAACAGCGCATCCCGGAAAGAGTAGGGGAGATAGTGGATCCATCCGGGCGCGTGATCGGCCAGCACAGAGGGGCATGGTACTACACGATCGGCCAACGCCACGGCCTGGGTCTTGGCGGGGGAGAGCCTTACTATATTACGAAAAAAGATGTCATAAATAATGTAATCACAGTTAACAATTATTCCTTGAGCGAAATTGAAGGGTTACATTCAAAATCGGCAACATTAAGAGATATCCATTGGATAAACGAACCTCCTCAATTCCCCTTATCTTGTAAAGCCAAAATCCGTTACCAGCAGCCGGATCAGATTTGCAGCATTTTCCCGCCCCTTGAGGGGGAGGGAAAGGAAGGGGTGAGGGTTCAATTCAAATCCCCGCAATTCGCCATAGCCCCAGGCCAATCCGTCGTATTTTACGACCATGACCAAGTCCTCGGCGGCGGGATAATCGCATAACAAAAATCTAGTCATCCACACAAAAAAGAGTTGACAAAATCAGCTTTTTTTCGTATTACTAAAATACCTTCCCAATTTTCTGTATTGGAGGAAAATACGATGAAGTGCCCATTTCATGGGACAGTAGTAAGTGTTTCGGCATACGAACAGTATCTGCGTCTGGCCGAGGTTTTGACATTGCAAGGGATGCCTAATGATCATGTCCATCGAGACCAACACCTTGTGACTATTGTCGACCAATGCGAAGGCTCCTGGCTGTATTTATTGAGAATGGATACAGGGAATCTGGAGAAAGTCTCTCGTTATGGTGAAATCATTGCGTTTCTCCATAGCTTTCTGAGGTGCATCTCCCCTCAAACGCTTTCCGCAATCAGACAGACAGTCAAACGAGAAGCTGAGCTAAACAAGCTCGTTTCATTGCTCGAACGGCAGCAACTCCTTCCTGGAGAACTCGTATTTCTAGTCGCCCATTGGACGAGCGAGCTGTTCTTTACCCGGACCGACATCGATTTGAAATACCTGGCAAAACTTCTGGACCCCAATATCATTGCGAGGATAATGAGGAGGCTCCTAGAATTCGTTCCTTTGCGTATAGAAATCCCGCGCCTCCTGAGAAAGCTTTCGCGTCTGGATGATGTTTCGTCCGCATTGATGCTGGCGAACAGAATATCAAAATGCCTAAGGCTTAATACCCAGCTACTGGCAATCCTCAATGATTTTCTTTCCGTTGAGGAATTCAACAACTTGCGAAAAGAAAAACTCAGCAATGGTTCTGGCATAGATTCACCTGGCGCCAGTGGTACAAAGAACAGCGCTAGAGAACTCATGGCTGTAACAAAAAAGCGCAAACTGAATCCAGAGATAATTGAGGCAATGGACGATATCAGTCGAGCCTGGTGCGATTGGGGGATAACTCACGCTAGGTTGGCTAAAAACAAGCTCGGTAAGGACGGCGTGGGCCTACAAGGACGGACAATCCCAGATCTCGAACGTCGTGCGAAAGCTCCTTTGCTCTCTGTTCCTCATCTGGCTGTCGCGCGAGCCCGGAGAGCGATTGTGAAGTTTTTCCAAAACGCCGCCTAAATGGGCAATTACTACAAACAAGACCGGACCGAGATGCGTTGCGCACTCGGTCCTTCTTCATTTCCTGTTTTTATGCTAAATTTATCAGGACAGAACGAAAAGCTGGCAGAAACTATCGGGTTTCGGAGGTTGGTTCCTCCACAGTAATTTGTTCAAACAAAAGCGAGGAATTTATGGGAAACGGCTGCGCGCTGCGCAGACCAGGAGAACGGTTGATTAAGGCGCGAGAAGGGCATTCGCTCAAGGTCGCAAAAAGGGTTGACCCTACAACTGGACCGACGGGGACCACCTTTCGATCACGCGAACCGAGGGATCAGAATGCATTCGTTTGCCTTCCTCATCAAGGGGAAACACATCTGCATCTCGACAATGTTCCACTGAGTCTCGGCGTCGGACACAGTGTCGATGCAATATTTCGGGTTGTGGATGGCGTGGACACGCTGCACTTTCCGCAACTCGGAGTCGACCCGATTCCGCTCAATGAGTTAACTCGCGGGATCAGCGGTTGGGTAATTTCTCTCGGTAACACTGATCCTGCCATACCGACATCAACACCGGTCGAAACACGTGTGGTACTGCACGAGGCCGAACACGCTCACGCGGGCCATCCGTACGACTAGACGGCTAGCCTGACCATAGAGACCAGAAAGATTTGTTTTTCTTCCTGGTCTCTATTTTTTATACTTATCCAGCACCACTTTTTTGAAAAAAGTGGTGCTGGATTTATTTCACCAAAAATCCGACGATAAGCAGGGCAACAATATTTATGATTTTAATCATGGGGTTAATGGCCGGCCCCGCCGTGTCTTTGTATGGATCGCCGACTGTGTCGCCCGTAACTGCGGCTTTATGCGCGTCACTGCCTTTACCGCCAAAATTTCCTTCTTCAATATATTTTTTCGCATTGTCCCAGGCCGCGCCTCCCGTGGTCATGCTTATACCAACAAAGAGCCCAGTGATAATCGTGCCGACGAGCAAACCGCCGAGAGCTGCCGGTCCTAAAATCAATCCTACTAAGATCGGCGCCAGAACCGGGATGAGAGCGGGAATAATCATTTGCTTGATTGCCGCTTTAGTCACGATATCCACAGCGCGGGAATAATCAGGTTTGGCGGTTCCCTCCATAATACCCTTAATCTCGCGGAATTGTCTGCGGACCTCTTCTACCACGGCTTTGGCCGCATTACCGACCGCAGACATGGCAATCGAGGCAAACAAATAGGGGAGCAACCCGCCGATTAGCAAACCAACCAATACCTTACTGTCAGATAAATCAAACACTGAAGAAATATCATGAGCCTCGAGTTCCTGCGTGTATGCGGCAAATAGAACCATTGCCGCAAGTCCGGCGCTTGCTATAGCGTAACCTTTTGTAACAGCCTTGGTTGTGTTGCCAACTGCGTCCAGCGGGTCGGTAACGCCGCGTACAGACTTATCAAGGCCTGCCATTTCCGCAATGCCGCCGGCGTTGTCGGTAATAGGACCAAAGGCGTCTATTGCGACAACGATTCCCGTCAGAGAGAGCATGGACATAACCGAAAGAGCAATGCCATACAGCCCTGCAAAATGATAGGCAGCCAAAATCCCGAAGACAATAACAAACACCGGAGCAGTGGTAGACTGCATTCCCACAGCTAGCCCTTTGATTATATTAGTACCATGTCCCGTAGTCGAAGCTGCGGCGATGGCTTTGACGGGTGAAAATGATTTTGAAGTGTAGTACTCGGTTATAATCGTAACCAAAGCCGTAACAATGAGACCAATCAAAGCGCAGTAAAATAAATTGGCGACACTGTAAAGCCCGTTATTTGCCATTAACTTTATCGTGATTGGATAAAACGCAACCGCTGATAGTACGCCGGCTACCACAAAGCCTTTATACATTGCGCCCATGATATTTTGCGATTTCCCGAGACGCACAAACCAAGTACCGATGATTGTGGTAATAATTGATACGGATCCAATCAAAAGTGGGTACACAATAGCGTTCACGTTATCGGGGAAAGTAAACGACCCGAGGAGAATTACCGCAATAGTAGATACTACATAAGTCTCAAACAAATCCGCGGCCATGCCGGCGCAATCACCGACATTGTCTCCCACAGCGTCCGCAATGGTCGCTGGATTTCTTGGGTCGTCTTCGGGAATGCCAGCTTCAACTTTTCCTACCATATCGCCGCCCACATCAGCGCCTTTGGTAAAAATGCCACCGCCGAGCCTGGCAAAAACAGAAATCAATGATGCGCCAAATGCCAAACCAACCAGTGCGGCTAAATCTTTTGTCGCAATATAAAATCCAGTGACTGACAGTAAGCCCAAACCTGCCACAAAGAGTCCGGTCACTGACCCGCCCTTGAAGGCAAGGGACAAGGCGGCGCTCAAGCCATTTTTTGCAGCCTCAGCAGTACGAACATTGGCGCGCACTGAGACATACATCCCCACAAATCCGGCCACTGCGGAAAGCACAGCGCCCAGGATAAAGCCTTCAATCGTATGACCAGAAAATTTCCCAAACCACATTAAAATTATTATAACGATTCCCACCACAGCGACGGTTTTGTACTGGCGGGTCAAATAGGCTCTGGCGCCTTCTTGGATGGCGGCCGCTATTTCCAGCATTTTGCCTTGGCCGGCTGAGGCTTTGAGGATCTGAATTATCAAAAAAACCGCGTATACCAGGGCGGCAAGAGCGCAGATTATCGCAAAACTAACAGCATTCATTGTTTGAAAATTAAGGTTAAATACTAGGCTATTTTAGCGGAAAATATGGCATTTAAGCAAGACGGAAGACTGATTATCCACACTGGCGGTTGTACTTTGGTACGGCTTCCTTATAATTTAGGAAAGTTAAGTTTTTCGAGGGGGTGATACAAAAAATGGCGAAAACTTTTGCAATGCTGGTAGGATGGGTTCTTGTTATCGTCGGTGTTTTAAATTTCTTCCACACGCCAGTATTTGACGTAAATCTGATGCCGGCTCACGCGGTGGTTCACATTGTTGCCGGGCTTTTGGGAATTTGGGCGGCCAAAGATCACGCTCGCGGCTACGCGATGTGGGTGGGTATTGTCGGTCTTTTGCTTGCTGTAATCGGTTTCCTGATTACACAGGATGTCCTGGGAATAATCAATCTCCCGGGCTGGATCAGCGTGGTCCATCTGGTGCTCGGTATTTGGGGTCTGTGGACCTACATGGCTGCCAAAAAGAGCATGGCTACTCCTTCCGGCGCAACTCCGATGTCTCCGGTTTAGCATTTTGCAGAAACGGAAACATTTGCTTGCGATAACGAATGACATGAAATGTCATCGCGGCAGTGACCAGAAAAAATTCCAGTTTGTGGAGGTCGAATTGTAAAGCGAACTGATAATGTTCGTGCATTCACCCTCCTAAATTTCCGAAGTTGAATTCAGAGGATATACACTGCGCATACTTGAAAAAGTATAATATTTAGCGAGCTGGGTCAAAGAAATTTTGGAAGGTAAATTAAGAAAATCGCTCCGATTAGATCGGAGCGATTTTTGTTACCTCATTGGGCGAGGGGTCATGGGGCGCGCTTCGTTGACTATCAACTTGCGGCCTTCCATCTCTTGACCATTGAATATTTCAATGGCTTTTGAGGCCTCGTCATCCGATGACATTTCGACGAACCCGAAGCCTTTTGATCGGCCTGAGAATTTGTCGGAAATCACCGTGGCAGAGGTCACACTGCCGGCTTGCGAAAACAGCTGTTGCAGCTGGTCGCTAGTGGTTTTGTAGGGCAGATTCCCTACGTAGAGTTTCTTGTTCACCACGTTTCCTTTTAGCAGAGCAGGGGACCCATGCCGTATTTCAGGCAGGCGAACTTCGGACCGAACCTAAACTCGTGCTAACTTAAAAGATTTAAAGTGCAATCGTTCGCGTTTGCCAGATAAATATACACTATCTTGGGATACCAGTCAAGACGTGGAGATTGCGGCGAGCGTCCTGATGTCCTGGATTAATCTTCAAGGTTTTTTCCCAATTGAGTCTCGCTAAATCAAATCGTCCAAGCTCATAATATAGGTTCCCGAGGTTGAAATAGCCTTGATCGTATTCCGGATTAATTTTTATCTCTGATAAAAATTCGTTTTCCGCCTGCTTCAGTTTGCCATGCTCTTGATAAACCAGTCCGAGGTTTGTGTGCACCACTGGCTGCTGAAAATCAAGCTCAATAGCCTTTTCATACTCATACTGCGCCGCGGCTTTATCTCCGCGCAGGTACAGCATCACTCCCAGCTGGCGGTGGGCAACTGCAGAATGTGGCGAGCTTTGCGCGGCTTTGGACCAATATTTGAAACCATCAGCGAAATTTCGAGCGTGGGCAATATTTAGGATTGCAAGTAAAATAATCGCCGAATATGCCACCAAGCGCGGGATGGCCAGTTGCAATAAAACGATGATGATCCCGATCATCGGTAAATACAGCCGGTGTTCCAGAAGTTCAGGATCTGCGCCGGGGTTTGGGCGAACAAGAGCTGGGAACAAAAACAACACAAACCAGAATGTTCCAAAAATTATCTCGTGATAATTTTTATTTTGTCTTACTACCATAGCGGTCCCAAGCAGGACGAGCGCAACAAGGCCGTATACCAACGTAGAATCAGAAAGCACAGGGAAGGTGGAAAGATTAAAGGGGAGGAGAATTTTTCCATAATAAATCATGCCTGCATACAACCCGGTCAAACCGGAGCCAAGCATTTCAAAAAACCCTCCTCCGGACTGGCTGATAAAATCACTGCGCGCGAAAAACCACAAAACGATAAGCCCTGCCCACCCCGAAACGAAAATAGCCAGTCTGTTCCAGTTCCATTTTTTAATTATCAAAAACGCATAGCTTGCGCATAATATGGGAATAAAAATGCCCAGCTCTTTTGAAAGAAGAGCCAACGCCATAAATGTAAAATGCAGAAATATATAAGCGAGGCTTTTTCCGTACCACGCTTTTTGGAAAGCCCAAATTGAAACAAGTGTAAACAAGGCGGGTAATATGTCTGTCCTGCCGGGAATCCAAGCTATTGTTTGCAGTAAAGCAGGATGCACGGCAAAAAAAATTGCTCCAAGCAGGGCAGTAAGCTTGCTGGAAAACTCATTTAGAAATTTATATAAAAATAAAACCGTGACCAAATGCAGTAATACATTTGTTAAATGGTACACAAACGGGTTCGTGCCCGCAATCAGGGCATTAAGCATGAATGAAAAGGTGATAAGCGGGCGGTAATAATATCCGCCGGACACGACCCGTAAAAAATCTTCACCAAATCCTTTGATCAAATTTTGCGGATTTCCCAAAATTTCGGAGTTTGCGACGATAAGCGTGTAATCGTCAAGGTAAGTAAGGTCAAAAAAAATAATCTGCCCGTACACTGCAAGCACTATTAGCGTTAAAATAAGATAGGGGTGTTTCATTCCACGATCTTGAATGAAACGATGCCAAAAGCGACTGCCACATTCAATGATTCTTTGCGGCCGTGCATGGGAATCTCCAGAATTTTGTCTGCCATTTTTAAAACAGAGCGGGGTAAACCGGAAATTTCATTGCCAACCACAAGACAGAATTTGGAATTTGGTCCGCTGGTTGACGGATTGAATTTAGAATATGGAACTGAATTCCTTGATTGCTCGAGAACCGCGATATAATATCCTTGTTTCTTGAGCTTTTTAATTGCGCTTATGGCAGACTTTTTATATTCCCAAGCAATATATTTTTCCGCGCCGAGCGCGACTTTGGCTAACTCTGCATTAACCTTGCCGAATCTTCCGACTGGAGCAGGGGTAATCCCGCACAAGATCATCTTTTCGAACCCAGCAGCATCAGCTGTGCGAAATATTGAACCAACGTTGAAACTGCTTCGCACATTGTGAAGAACAGCGACCATGCAGGCTATTTATTCTTGATTATAGTGTAAACACCCTTGAACCAGTCAGACAAACCGATTTTTTTTCCGTCCGAAAATGACCGCGGAAAATAATCAATCGGTACCTCTTTGATGTTTAGGCCCTTTTTTAAAGCCTTGATGGTGATCTCTGCTTCAACCTCAAAACCCGAGCTGGTAATCCCCAAAGACCTGGCCACAGGCGTTCTGAAAAGCTTGTAGCCTGTGTAGACGTCCGTGAGGTTGCCACCGTGCAAAAGATTGTTGAGTTTGGTCAAAACCCACACTCCAAGCACATAGTGCGGATAGCCGCGCCGCTTGGGCTTGAGATTTCGGGAGCCATAGACAATATCAACCGCCGGGTCAGAAAGTGCGGCAAGCATGACCGGGAATTCCTTTGGATGATATTCCAGGTCAGCGTCCTGGATTATCACCGCATCGCCACTAACAGCAGCAAGCGCTCGTGCCAGAGACGCACCCTTGCCGAGGTTTGTCTCGTTTTTCAAATACTTTATAGAATTCAAAAACGGCTGCAAAGCTTCTTCGGTTTTGTCTTGCGAACCGTCATTGATAACAATTATTTCTTTTTGCCAATCCGGAGTATCCTGCTCTATGACCTGCTCTAAAATCTTAGCAATAGTTTTTTCTTCGTTATAAGCGGGAATAATTATCGAAAGTGTTTTCATTTTGGATTTGCAAAATACAAGGTGGCTGGGGAGGAAGGATTCGAACCTTCGTATGACGGATTCAGAGTCCGTTGCCTTACCGCTTGGCTACTCCCCAACAAAATTACTGCTTATTTGCCTGCCTCTAGCGGCCCACTTGGCTACCGAGGAATACGAACTGGATAATACCACTTAGCACTATATTTTTCAATAATGACAATAAAAAAAGAGGGGACCCGAAAACCCTCAAATGTTGCTAACGGGTTGTATTTACCAATGGCGGCGGCCATTTTTCAAAATGCTCCGCATATCTTGAATTGCCCGAATCGAACGGGCAATCATTCTGCTGATCATAGGATCGCTTGGTTTATTTGGATCTCGGATCAGAGCCAGTTCTATCGGGAGCCATGGCTCGCCCTCGCGCAGATTGCTACCGCTTCTTCTTTTGTAATATGAAGCCTTAAGCAGTGCATCCTTTTTCGGATATCGCTCCCGCCAGCGTTTTGTGGCTGCGTAACTGCCGCCCATATAACCTCCTGTTGCTGTGTTTTCGCTATTATAGCCCTACTGCATCACTTTGCCAAGCAGGTTTTTGTATCCGTTCGCAAACTCGCGTGCGGTTATTTTTTTTGCCCCTTCGAGCTGGAGTTTTTTTATTTCTAAATTGCCTCGAGCACAATGCACAATTAAATCTTTCCCAGCTAAAAATAACTCCCCCTCACCCCCTCTTAGATTAAGAGGGGGGACCCCTCCCCTTAAGCTAAGGGGAGGTTGGGAGGGGTTATATGGCGCTGCATCGAAAATTTTTAACTTTTTGCCATCCAGAGTCGTCCATGCCACCGGCCAGTTTTCATAGGCGCGAATTTGCCTATCAATTTCTTCAACGGAATCCTGCCAATTAATTCTGCCGTCATCTTTGGTAATAATTTTAGTGAAAGTCGCTTTTGAATGATCTTGTGCCGTAGGCTTGGTCTTTTCAGAAATATAATCGGACAAACATTCAAGTAATAGTGTTGCACCCGCTTCAGCCAATCGATTATGCAATGTCTTATACAATATTCCCGATTCGACACTCAATATTCGCTGTGCCACTATCGGCCCATGATCCATCTCCTCATCAAGCTTTATTATAGTCACGCCTGTTTCAGTGTCGCCATTTAGAATCGCCACCTGAATAGGGGACGGACCGCGGTATTTCGGAAGTAAAGAAGGATGAATATTTAGCGTGCCATGTTTTGGAATATCAAGCACGCTTTTCGGGATTATTTTTCCGTAGGAGGCCACGATGAAGAGATCCACCCCTCCCGAACCCTCCCCATCGAGGGGAGGGAAAATACTTTCTTTTTCCTCCTCCCTAGTAGGGGAGGAAAGGCGGGGGGGTTGAAGGATTTTTAATCCCAATTTTTCTGCCTCAACCTTAATAGGGGAGGAGTGCAACTCTTGCTTTCGCCCGGCAGGCTTGTCTGGCTGAGTGACTACCTCGATTATTTGATATCTGGAATCAGCGGCAAGCTTTTTTAAAGCCGGCACGGCAAAATCTGAAGTTCCAAAAAATATTACACTAATCCTTGACATGTGACCAAAAATTTGATAATATACGTGGTTATCATTACAATAACCACATGAATAAGAATACAGTAAAAACATTTTTAATCCTAGTTGCTGTTCTGTTTTTTAGCGCAAATACAACAAGTGCTGCGGCGGGGGATTTGTTCCTAGATAAGGGTACGGTTTATTATACCAATTACCTTGGCCAAAAAAGGCCGTTTTCGAACGCAGAAGTATTTTTTGCACATGGTTTTAATTTTTCCCAGGTAAGAGCAGCGACCGATGCCGATCTCATGCTCCCCACCGGAGCTGTGATGACATTACCCGAAGGCACACTTGTCAAAGCTAAAAACAGCGCTACTGTTTATTTAATCAAAAGCGGACAGAAACGGCCGTTTAGCTCCATCTTGTCATTTACGAGCAGAGGGTACTCGTTTAACCACCTGGTCACCACAGACTCTGCCCAGCTCGCCTTGTACCCGACCGGCAATACCTTCAGCAATGTCGCGGGCTCGACTACTGAAGAATAAAGTTATTAAACTAAACGCGGTTTTGAAACCGCGTTTTTTTATTTCTCAAATTTATCTGCAATCAAAATTCCGTTCAAATGATCGATCTCGTGCTGCAGCACTTTGGCCAGTAATTTCCCGCCCTTAATGTGAACCTTACGTCCTTCCTGGGTATACCCTGTGACCTCAACCTTGGCAGGACGCTTGACCTGGCCGAAAACTTTTGGTATCGAAAGACAGCCTTCCTCCATAGCGGTCTTTTTTATTGACCGCGAAATGACCTTTGGATTGATTAGCGCAAACGCCTCGATACCAAACTCTTCTAAATGAATAATGGCGAGCATCAGATTTGCGCCCACTTGCGGCGCAGCCAGGCCGATACCCGGAGCTTTCTTTACAGTCACCTTCATGTCTTCGATAAGCTCAAGAACGTCTTTACTCAAAGGAAAAGTGAGCTCGATGTTTGGTGCTCGGAGGATTGCTTCATCCTGGGAAAGGGTATGTAGGCGAAGGGTTTTGGGCATGCGTTCAGTATACAATTTCTAATTACTAATTTCTAATTGACCTAAAATAATGGCGTAAAATCCAAATTTCCAAATTAGACATTGGTACTTATGTAGAAATTAAGTATATAAAAAATTCTACAGCAAGCTTTCCGGATCAATATCAATATCCGCGTCTGCCAGTTTTGCCAGCAGCGGATAAAAATCGAAATCAACGTTTGCCACACTCTTCAATATTACCTGGAAACGGAAACGCCCGCGCAGTCGCATTATAAAAGAGGGGATAGGGCCAATGATTTCTATGCCGGGAGAACCTTCCTGCCTTAACAAATTTACTGCACGTTCGGAAAGAGCGAGGGCTTTTTCCCGATCAGGATGGCTGAACACCAGTTTTATGAGGCGCGTAAATGGCGGGTACCCGAATTTCTTTCTTACCTCGATTTCGCGGGCAAAAAATCCCTGATAATCATGTAGTTTGGCAGCCTGAATGGCAAAATTCTCCGGGTTATAAGTCTGCAAGACAACCACACCGGGGTCACTGCCGCGACCCGCTCTGCCTGCGACCTGGGTAAGCATTTGAAACGTCCGCTCATTGGAACGGTAATCCGGCAAATGCAGTATGGTGTCAGCGGTAATTATTCCTACAAGCCCAACGCGTGACACATCCCAGCCTTTTGAAATCATCTGCGTGCCTATAAGGATTCGCGTCCGGCCGGCAGTCCAGTCATCGTAGATTTGTTTGTGAGCCCCCGCCACTGCGGTCGAATCGCGATCCATCCGCACGATCAGGGGGAGCTCTTTGTCCTTAAGCTCTTCTTTCAGGAATTTTTTAAGCCCTTCTTCCACTGCTTCGGTACCGATCCCAAAATATTTTATCCTTGCTCCGCCGCACGCCGGACAAGCTGTCGGGATATCATAGTTCCGGGCGCAGTGGTGGCAAACCAGGCTTTGAGTGGTGAGGTGATAGACAAGCGGCACCTGGCAATGCTCACAAGTGCTGACATAAGCGCAGTCCCGACACATTATAAACGTTGCTGAGCCGCGGCGGTTCAAAAATAAAATAATCTGTTTATTCTGTTTGAGCTTCATGATCATTTCCGCTTTCAGCGCTTCGCTGAAAATAGAAAAATTCTTGGCCGCGAGTTCTTTCCTCATATCCACAACTCGTACTTTGGGTAGCCCCACATCAGCCATAATCCGATGGGGAAGAGTAAGTAGAATCGATTTGCCACCAGTCTCGCCTCGGCTCATCGAGGCCTGATCAATATTCGAGGCCACGTTAAAATAACTGGTGATCGACGGCGTGGCATCACCCAGGATCAGCGGACAGATCCACAACTCGGATAATTTTCCGGCTACCTCACGCGCATGATATTTCGGATGCTGGTCATACTGCTTGAACGAAGGGTCGTGCTCTTCGTCCATAATAATCAACCCCAAATCCTGCACTGGCGCAAACACCGCAGATCTCGGCCCAATAATGATCTGCTTTTCATTTTCCCAGATTTTCTGCCACATAAACAACCGCTCCGAATCGCGAAGCTTGCTGTGCAAAAGCGCGATTCTCTCGATTCCAAAACGCCTGGCAAATCTTTCGATAGCTTGTGTCGTGAGAGATATCTCCGGAACCAGGATAATGACTTGCTTGCCGGCGAACAACACCCGCTCAATAACCTGCATATACACCTCTGTTTTCCCGGAACCGGTGATGCCGTGCAGCAAGATGGTACTCGGCGAGCCGAGCGCGCGCGTTATTTCCGATACCGCGTTCTTTTGATAGTCAGTGAGTATATAGTCCGGGTTAAATTTCTCATAGCCGGTAATCTGCGGGTCCTTGTTTTTCTTCACAAATTTCGGGAGCATGGCTTTCACAACCAGACCCAGGGGCGTAACATAATATTTGGCGATCCAGTTCGCCAGTGCAATGTGTTTTTCCGTGAGGACCGGAGTCGCGCCAATTAGCTCTGTCACTTCTTTGAGACCTTTGGCTTCTTTGGGCAAACGGTGCATTTCCACTGAAGACACCAGACCTAGAATCAAGCGCCTGCCGCCGAAAGGCACGCGCACGAGCTGTCCGGGACGCAGATGGTCATGAAGGTTCAAGGGCACCAAATAAGTAAAAATTTGGGTACTGCCCAAATTCACTGAGGTCAAGGGTATGATATTGATGACGCGCTTGAAATTACTCATTCTGTTATAATTCTAGCATGAAAAGATGCAATCAACTTAACCTCTCCTTGAGAGGGGAGGATGCCCACAGGGCAGGAGGGGTAGATGGCCGTTCGATCTCTCTCCCGCCGAGTACGGCGGAACTCTCTCCTCGACAGGAGAGAGTTGCAAGGTTATGACTTCTCGTTGTTTTGTCAGCATTGATCTGCCGAATTCGGTCAAGGAATACCTGGGACGGCTGGCGCATCATGATATCTATTGGATCAAATGGGCAAATCCTAAAAATTTTCACATTACTTTGAATTTCTTAGGAGAGCTCAAACCCGAACGAATCGAGGAGGCAAGATTGGTGCTGAAACAAGTTGCCGCACTTTATCAGCCGTTCAATATAAAACTGGCTGAGGTTGAGCCTTCGCGCGACATGCTGTGGCTCCTGCCGGAGGACAATGAAACACTTGCCAGTCTTCAGGACGAACTCAAAGATAAACTGAAAGGCGCGCGTCTCGGTAAACGAGAACGCCGCAGCTATATGCCTCACATCCTGCTTGCCCGATCCAAAACCGGCCGCAACATGCGGCCGGTGATTGAAAATTTTTCGCAAAAAGAATTTGTTGCGGACAAGATTAATCTCTACGAAAGCGAGCTGACCCCAGGCAGTGCGACTCACCGGCTGATCGAAAGCTTTCCGCTGGCATGAAAATTGACGTTCTCGGAGTTGGCGTTAATGCTGACACAAAAAACACGATAATTTTTCTCATTAAAAAACTCCTTACCGAACAGCAAAGAATTTTCATTGTCACTCCATATTCAGAAATGATTGTCCGAGCTCAAAAAGACAATGGATTCAGGGATATATTAAATTCCGCGACCTTTTCCCTTCCAGACGGCATTGGAGTTTTGTGGGCAGCACATTATTTGTCTTTATTTCCCTCCCCAGTCCCGGGGAGGGATCAAGGAAGAGGTCGCAAACTTTTGAAGTTAATTGCAAGCTTGCTCGCGATTATTTTCAATCCTCAAAGTCTGCGCAGTCCCATCCCTGAAAAAATCTCCGGCTCGGATTTTATCTGGGACCTCACCAAGCTTGCGGTTGATAGGGGACACTCGGTTTTTCTTCTCGGCGGCTTTGGAAATACTGCCGATCTCGCTGCGGACAAATTGAAATCAAAATTTCCAAATCTCAAAATCGCCGGCACTTTTTCTCCTCCTAAATCTTCTACTTCCTCCCCCTTGAGGGGGGAGGATAAAGGTGGGGGTGATATTATCGAAAGAATTAATTCCTCCCAAGCCGACTTCCTCTTCGTCGCCCTTGGCCCGGTTGCCCAAGAAAAATGGATTGCTGAGAACCTGCCCAAATTGAAGGTAAAACTCGCCATCGGCCTCGGCGGCACATTTGATTACATGGCTTCTAAAGTGCCGCTAGCGCCCCAAATTTGGCGAAATTTAGGCCTGGAATGGCTCTGGCGCCTCCTCACCCAGCCCTGGCGTGTTGTAAGGGTTTCAAAGGGCGTTTTGGGGTTAATTTGGTATTGCGTTAAAGCTAGGGTATAATTTTCACAAATCAGTCAGGAGGCGAGCATGAAAATCCTCGAATTACGGATCGGTATTTGCGATTGCAGTCCGACTTACCATGGAAAACTTGAAGGCGCGATTATCAAGCTGGGCCGATCCAGGTTCCGATTGAAAGAGATACCAATTGACGACGGCAATTCTCTGGAAGAAACTTATCGGAACCGTTGCCACTTCACGCTTGATATGCATCTGGTGGAAGAGCGAGCTGGAAAAAAGTGCACGACTTTCATTATTCGCAACGATGAAATCGGCCCTGCCTCAAAAGGACGGAGGCTGATCAGTGGAGACATAAGACAATGCATACTGCAAAGGCCTGTCAGAATCGAAACGATAATTCGATGGGCCACTGATCTGATAGCCGAAATGTCCGAGAAACAGCGAGCTAAATGGTTGGCCCTATGAAATTGCCAATCGAAACCATCGCTCAGCTTTCACGCGTAAGACCTCTCCGACCTCGCGTCGGAGTTCACTGAATCAGTCAGTGCGCGAAATAAAAGGTCTTTTTTTTGCTCTAAAAACAAAGCGAGTCTGACTCTCGGGCTGCGACTGATAGTCGCGGGCTTTGAGTCAGACTCTTTATTACGCCCAATCGGCATACAGCCGCAAGCGCATTTTGCGGGCAAGAGCGTTGCAGGATTCAGCGAGAGGTTTCTCAGGATCAATTACCTGGAACTCAAAACCTGCCTCTTGGCTCATGGCCCGAGCGGATTCCACAGGATAAGCCAGCAATCTTTCACCAACGCCAGTCCTGGCTTGTGAAAACGACAGTACTCCGACAACATTCTGTTTGTCGGAAACGGCCGTTGCTACCGTCATCTGAAAGCCTTGCAAATCGACCGCGAGTCTCAGTTCAGCGTGCAACGTTGTTTCCGCTGCAAAAAGAAGCGAGACATTGTTTTGTGCCAGAAACTCAGTTACCAGCTCTTGCGGGACGAGAAAAATAACAATTGCCTTCATAGGCCTCCCCCAATCTAACCGTTCATCCACGGCGTGAAATTGAAAGCATTGTTTTTTACAGGGGCTTCGAGGTACACCTGCACCTGCGGAATCAAGAGAAATCGCTGTACAGCACGGACTAACAAGCATTTTAGGAAACGCATCGTAACCTCCTTAAGGTTCTGTAATTCTAATCGCCTTTCAGGTATAATTCAAATATGAAAAAAGACAAAGTTCGAGTTCGATTTGCGGCTTCGCCAACAGGATTCCTGCACGTGGGAGGGTTGCGTACCGCTCTATTTGATTACCTTTTCGCCAAAAAGCACCAAGGCCAATTTTTTCTGCGCATTGATGACACGGACCAGGCGCGATACGTGGAAGGCGCCGTAGATCAGATCAAGCAAGCGCTGGAGCGGTACGGCATAGTGCCCGACAATTTCGATGATATCTATATTCAATCCAAACATCTTGCGCGCTACAAAGAGATCGCTGACCAGCTTGTGGCTCAAGGCCATGCTTATGAATGTTTTTGTTCGCCGGAAAGACTCGACAAACTCCGGCAACTGCAGACTGATCAAAAACAAGCGCCAAAATATGACCGGCGTTGTCTGAATCTATCCTCCGAAGAAAAGGATAAATTACGCGCCTCGGCCAAACCTGTGATCCGCATGAAAATCCCGGCAGGGGAGAGCGTGCTTGAGGATATTGTGTATGGACGCATAGTCACAAAAAATGAATTTCTCGATGACCAAATACTCGTCAAATCCGACGGCTTTCCGACCTACCACCTCGCTAATATCATAGATGACCACGACATGGAGATCACGCACGTGGTGCGCGGCGAAGAATGGATTCCATCCACCCCAAAACATTTGGTTCTCTACCAGATGCTTGGCTGGAGCGTGCCGCAGTTCGCGCATCTGCCGCTCATCACCAAGCCAGACCATAAAAAACTTTCCAAACGCGACCAGGCCTCGGACGCTCTTTTGTATTTGGAAATTTTCGAACTCGAGGCGATTTTGAACTACATCGCGCTTCTGGGTTGGAATCCAAAAACCGAACAAGAAATTTTTAGCAAGGAGGATCTCATGGCGCAGTTTGACCTGCCAAAAATCAACCGTGCTAACGCGATTTTTGACGTAAAAAAATTCACCTGGCTGAACAAACAATGGATCGGAAAAAAAGAATTAGAACAAACAATTTTTTACCGGAACTTAAAAAATATTATCAAGAATAAATGGGGGGTGGGGGGAGAGGCGATAATTAATCCGATTGCCCGTCTAGTGCTAGGCCGCGTTGAAGATTTTTGGAACCTTGAACAACTGGTAGAGAATGAGTTTTCTTTCTTCTTTACTGTGCCCGAGTATGAAAAAAATTTATTGCGTTGGAAAAACATGGTTGATAATGAAATAAAGCTATCACTCAATACGTCTAAAGAACTAGTTGCCAAACTGGCTTTCAATGCATCGGCCGCTGATATTCAAAAAATCTTTTTTGATTACATTGGAACTGGGGATAAGGGTGGTTTGCTTTGGCCCCTACGAGCGGCATTGTCAGGCCTCAAAGCAAGTCCTGGGCCGTTTGAGATCCTGAGCCTGTTTCTTGTATTGCCAAAGGGCAAGGAAATTATAAGCGAACGAATAGAGAAAGCTATTGCCAAATTGTAATTTTTATGCTATAATATAGAAAATGGATCAGTCCTTATCCGCCTCTGGCGGGAAACAAAAACAGAGTTCAGGACGATTTTTGAGAAGAGCAGTTTTCGCAGGAATACTGTTTTTTGTTGTGTTTGGCATGACCTCTGCGCAGACTGTGGACGAGATCCGGGACGACATTGCCGCGCGCCAGCAAAAACTTAACCAAATCCAAAACGAGATCAACGGGCTTCAGCAGGAGATTAACCGCGCGCAAAAACAAGCCGCGTCATTGAAAAACGAAATAGCGCTCTACGATCTGCAGATCCGACAGACTGAGACAAAAATCACCGCCTCGCAGGTGGAAATCGAACAGCTTCAGGCAAAAATCGAAGAACTCCAAAAGCAAATTCAGCAAAAACAAGAAGAGATTGAACGGCAGAAAATTTTTCTTTCGGAAACTTTGCGTCTGATCAATGAATATGATGACCTCAGCACTCTGGAAATCACACTGGCCAACGATACTTTCTCGGAATTTCTGGACCAGGTTACGTATGCCGCAAATCTCCAGGAAAAAACCCAAGAGCTACTGGTGGAAATCAAGGAACTCAAGATTGAACTCGAAGAAAAACGCGTAGAACTCACGACCGAGCTAGCCAACGAGGAAAAGGTCAAACATGAGCTTGAGCTCGCCGAAGCTTCACTCCAAGATCAGCGCGGCCTCAAGGCAGGCCTGCTGACCGCGACGCGCGGCCAGGAACGAATCTACCAGTCACTGCTTGCCGATGCCTCGCAAAAACAGGAACAGGTAGAACGCGAAATTTTCGATCTGGAGGCCGCAATCCGCGACCGACTTGGCGACAAATCCGCCCCACTCATCACTGGCGGCCTTTTGCGTTGGCCAATGTCCGGGGTACTTACGCAAAGCTACGGCCGGACCGGTTTTACGGCTCTCGGCTACAGCTTCCACAATGGCCTCGACATTGCCGGGCCGGCAGGAACCACGATTTACGCTGCAGGCGACGGCATAGTGCACGCTACGGGCTCAGGAAACGCAGCCTACGGCAACTGGGTGGTTATGAAGCACGCCCTTGCCAAAGAAGGTAAAATTTTCCGCATCTATACACTCTATGCGCATATGCGCTCGGTTCGGGTCAGCACTGGCCAAACCCTCAAGGCAGGGGACATCATTGGTTTTGAAGGCAACACCGGCAACACCACCCGCCTTTTGTACGGACCGGAGAGGGGATACCATCTGCATTTCACGATCTTTGACGAGGAGGGCTTTGGCATCAAAGCAGGCGCTTACCAAAACCTTTATGGCCCATATCAGATCCCTTATGGCTATACTTATAACCCCTTGGATTTCTTGAAATAAATTGTTATAATGATTGACTATGGAAGAAAATAAATACAATTTAACCTTCTCTGACGGTGCTCTCCAGCAGCTCAAAGATCTGGCTACTCATCTGGGCATACCCGAATCTGAGCTGCATAAAGTTGTAGGCAAAGGCCTAAAGCTCTTGCAGGTAGCCAAGGCAAGCAAGCTTTACAAAGAAGACCCGGACGGCAAGCGTTATCTGATCAACGTAAAAGAGATATAAAACATGGCTGACGAACTTGATCTCTCAAAAGATTTTGAGGGCGGGTTTGATGCTGATCCGATCGCGCCAGAAACAGTAAATCCGCCAAGCAATCCAATAATAAGTTCAATGAACGAAGAGATCGATACCATACAGCAACCGGCCGAGGAATACGGTTTTCAGGTTCAGGAACAGCGCGAACGCATCCGAGGCAGGTTTGCTCTTTATTACATCGTGGGGTTCATGATTATCGTAGTTGTCGCTCTGCTGATTTCGTTTTTTTTACTCTACCGTGGCAAAATGGAGTTTGAGAACGTCACCAATATGTTAGTAACAATATCAGGTATTTTGTCCGGGCCACTAGGATTTATAATCGGCTATTATTTCAAGGCCGAATCAAACGATTAGACTTACCAAATGATCTAACGTCTGGAATGGCGCGATCCGATGCTTCTGCAGGAAGTTCCGGGATTTATTTATACTACGTCATAAAACCTATATTGTGCGACGTGTTATGAGAGTTATTTAGGAGCTATTTTCAAGCTCCCCTGCTTTTTATTGCAACAGTTTTTTTAGAATCGGTTCGATACGGTCAGCCATTATAGCGTGGCCCGCGTTGTTCGGATGAATCCCATCTGTCAGCATTTCTGGATTCCCAAAAATGTCTTTTAAGATATTTGGCACAAAATTGGCTTTTTTCTCCTTAGCAAGCTTTTTGAATTCACTATCATATTTATCGCCAAGCAAACTCCCCTTCACCCCAAGCAATATCACGGCCGCGCCTTTTTCATGAATGCGATCAACTATCAATACGAGATTTTTAAAACTTTCCTCGACCGGCACCTGCCGCAGCGCGTCATTACCGCCTACAAGAACTATGACAATACGCGGATCCTGACTGAGCACGTCTCTATCGAGCCTGGCGAGCGCGGACGCGGTTGTGTCGCCGTTTGACCCGGCATTTATAATCGTCCTTCCGGTGCGTTTGGATAAAAGCGAAACAAAATCATCGCCGAGGGTAGTCACACCGTACCCGGTAACAAGGCTGTCCCCAAACGCGATTATATTAGTCCCCTTCTCCGGCCTGTCAACAATGGTAGGGCCAGAAAACAAAATCATCGCCAAAGCGATAGCAATACCAATGATTCCTGCAATAATTAGCTTTAATTTCATAAAAAAGATTTTACCACACAAAATACATAGCGGCAACTGTTATGAAAACCAGTTGCCGCTATCAGCTTCATTTTTTTTGCCGGCGACGATTGAGGCGCTCCATCGTAGTTCGAGTTTCTCGGAGCTTAAGGCTTAACATTTGTTTCTGCTCACGATCCGCGGCCCATTCTTTGGCCTTGGCTCGTATTCGTGCGTCAACCCTGAGCGCGTGTTGGCTCAGCTTTGCCTCTTCGCTTATTCCGTCATTTACGATGCTGCCCCTGTGCTCGAGTAGCTGCGCTGCAACATCCTGGTAGTGCGGGACTTTTGGCAGCTCCTCTAAAACATCCTCAAGCGACAGCTCTAAATCGTGGATGAATACACCCGTCCCGTCGATGATCCTGTTTCGGCCATCGATAACCGCAGCCACGTAGCCGATGACCTCTTTGTGGGAACCATGGTCGAGATACAGCGAGAATGTTACTTCTGCGTCTGCGTCTGGGTGACCCTTCCTGAGTAAAGAATCAGCGGCAACATTTTCGAGTCTAACCTCCCAACAAAAACCCATAATGCCTCCTATACACCAACCAGCTTGTAAATTTGGATCTCTCGGATGCTCCTCTCTCTTCGAACCTTTTTGTAATACGGCAGAGTTACTGTTCGATGCGACACGACCAGCTCTTTGAGCGGGATTTGGTCGATCTCGTAGAAATGCTTGCGTAACCGCGATGGGACATATTTAACCGTTGCACGGAACAGTAGAGACAGGCAAATGGCCCGTGGCTTGTCGCGGTGCTCCACGATACCGCAGAACCACAAATCACTCCCAAACTCGATGCCACGAAGCTCTCCTGTAAGAAGCCGTTGCCAAGCGTCCTTTAAAGATTCGGTCCGCTGGGTCGTTCCAGGAAAATGCAGCTTGCCCGGAAACGGCTCATGCGGATTCTTTTTTCGCGACGGCCGCCGCCTCAGGTAGACTCGGCCCTTGTTGTCCTCCAAGATAATGTCGATATTGAGATTTTTCTTGATAGTGCAGAGGGCCTCGAAAACAGCCGGCGGATAAGCATGCCCTCGGGATGCGCAGTACCGCATCTTCTGGCACAGAAGCACGAACGCAATTATTTCTGTTGGCGTCCAGCAGTCACTGCTTGTGTTGATGAATTTAAGAACTTTCGGTTTTCTCATCACTCCCTCCTTCGGAAATGTGAAAAATCAGATTAACATTTCGCCCGCAAAAAATCAACCCGCCTCATCGGCGGGTTTAAATTCACTAAAAATTTCTAGGTGTATTTTTCGATTAGTTTGTTTGCGCCGCTGGGATCGGCTTTGGCTTCCAAAAGCGCGGTGAGCATTAGCGGAGCGACTATTGTCGCGTCAGATTCGATGACGAACATCGGCGTTTCGGCCGTCAGTTTGTCCCAGGTGATCTTTTCGTTCGGCGTAGCGCCGGAATATGAGCCATATGAGGTCGTGGAATCGGAAATCTGGCAGAAATATGCCCAGGGCATGACCTCTTGCTGGAGGTCGTATTTGATCGAGGGCACCACGCAGATCGGGAAGTCCCCTGCTATGCCGCCGCCGATCTGGAAAAAGCCAATCCCCCCGCCCGCATTAGCAGGCGAGGCTCGCCCACCTGCGGTGGGCGGCTCCCCTCTTGATAATTCTTGATAAACATCGTAAAACCAAACCATATATTCTATGCCGGATTTCACAATATTTGCCGATGCATCACCTGTCTTCACATGCGAGGCAAAGATATTGCCAAAAGTGGAATCTTCGTGTCCTGGCACGACAATCGGGAGATTTTTTTCTGCGGCAGCTAGTAACCAGGATTCTTCCGGGTGCCCTTCGTGTGAACCTTTGTCCAGTTTTTGAATCAGCTCGTAAAAATATTCATGCCAAAATTTGCGGGTTCCAGATTTTGTTGCTTCCGTCCACATTGGCACAATGATTTTCTCAACAGCGCGAAATGCTTCGTCCTCGGGGATGCTCGTGTCAGTCACGCGGCGCATTCTAGCTTCCAAAACTTTTGTGTCATCCTCTTTTCGCATATAGCGATAGTGCGGAAAATCCTTGTATGAATTATGAGCTACCAACCGAAAAAGTGACTCTTCAAGGTTCGCCCCAGTCACAGAGAGAGCGTGTATAAGCCCAGATTTGATCGCAGGAGCCATGGTAATGCCCATCTGCGCGCTCGACATCGCCCCAGCCACAGCCCAGAGCATTTTCCCGCCCTTTTCAATATGCTGCCAATAAGAAATCAACGCATCTCTAGTCGCACGCGAGTTGAAATTTTTGTAATTTTTGAGAATAAATTCGAAGATGGGTAGATTGCTCATGGCCTAGATTATAGCGGGTTGTTGGCGAGTCATGCAATGGACACCGCCCCCACCGTAGACGATATCTGTCGAGTCAATGGCTATGACTTGCCTCTCCGGAAACAGGCCCTTCAAAATTTCCAAAGCCTCAGCATCGTGCGGATCATTAAAAATCCCAGCCAATACTACTTTATTTGCTATATAAAAATTTGCGTAAGACACAGGGGCTTTTTGTCCGTCACGATATTTCAGGTGCGGCATAGGGAGTTTGATGATCTCAAAAGGCCTCCACTGCCCGTCTGTGGCTGTTTTTAAAGTTTCGTAATTTTTCTGGAGAATCTGGTAATTTTCATCGCTTGGGTCATCCTCGTATGCGCAGACGATTTTATGAGGAGCAACAAATCTTGCCACCTCATCAATATGTCCGTCAGTATGGTCACCCACTATCCCCTGCTCCAGCCATATAACCTTTGTCACACCGAGGTGTTTTTGAAAAATATTTTCAAATTCTGCTTTGGTCATGTTCGGGTTGCGAGCGAACAAACATTGCTGCGTGGTAATAAGCGTTCCTTGTCCATTGTTTTCTATCGCTCCATCTTCCAACAGCACCCCAGGCTCAACGAGCTGCATTCCCAAATCTAAACTTTTAAATACTTCATTATCTTTCAAGAGGTCTGGAAATTTAGAACCATAAGCACTGTATTCCCATTTAATACCTGCTAATTTTTTGGCATCCTCGATTACAAAACTCGGCGCGTAATCGCGAGTCCATACATCAGCATAGTTCGTCTCATACATTCTCACTTTCTCAAGAATATCAGCATGTTGTTTTTTGTCCCTGACAATCAAATTCACCTGCTCAGAACCTTGAAGCGCGTCAATAATTTGTAAAAAGATTTTCTCAATCCGACCCAAACGCTCATGGTCAGGTGAATCTTTTGGCTCGTTCAAAGCGCCAAACGAAATCTTATCATGTGGCCAGGCCATCCACACCGCGTCGTGTTTCTCCCATTCTGCTGGTAACCTTAGCATATTATTTTCCTTCCAGAGCGCGGATTTCGTCTTTGTAGTGCGGAACGTTTTTCAAGCCGCGGTGCTTTTCCGTAAGTTTTTTGGCAACCAGGGCTTTGTAGGTATCCGGACGGCGGTTGCGCAAAAATCCCCAGCCATCCGCAAAAAATCTATTTCTTTCCAAATCTATTTGCACAACTACTGCCTCGTCTTTTGATTTGCTTGCTCGCTTTATGATTTTGCCGAACGGATCAGAGACGAACGACTGTCCAAAAAATCGCATTTGCCCCTCGCGGCCCGTACGGTTCACTCCGGCAACATAAACGCTATTGGCTATGGCATGCCCGCGCTGGGCGGTTTCCCAGGCATTGTGCCAATCCCCTTCCGTCTTGTATCCGATAATGTCGCCGATAGCTGTCGGGTAAAAAATTATTTCCGCGCCATTCAGCCGCGCCGCCCTGGCTGCTTCCGGATACCACTGGTCATAGCAAATCAAAACGGCAAATTTGGCATACGGAGATTTAAAAATTTTATAATCGCCTTTTCCCTGCTCAAAATAACTCTTCTCGTAAAAACCCGGATCATGAGGAATATGGATCTTGTCATACTGACCGGAAAACTTTCCCTGCTCGCTAAATACCACGGCTGTATTGTAGTATTTTGTATCGCGCAGCTCATAGATCGGAACGATTAAAGTAATTTTTAATTTTTTTGCCTGAGCGGCCAGAGAACGCATAACTACTCCGGAAACGGTCTCAGCGTACTGTTTTTTAGGAAGCTTATCTTTTTGGGGGAAATACGGCGTGTTGAACAATTCGGGTAGACAAATAATCTTTGCGCCTTTCTTGGCAGCTTGCGTAATTAATCGAGCGGCTTTTTCCAAAGCCGCCTTTTTTGTTGCAGGAACCGCCATCTGCACTAATCCAATTTTGACGAGCTGTTTCTTTGCCATGTCAGTGCTCCCCGTTGCCCCAACCGAACAGTTTGCCCACCATTTCCGAGCTCTCGCGCTTGCGGGCGATCTTGATCGTCCCGTCCTGGGCAATGAGTTTGGCAGGGCTGGAAAGCAAGCAATGATGAGAAGCCAGTGCATCCTGGTAAGCCCCGGAATCTAACACGGCAAAATGCTGCGGCTCGCCTTCTCGGAGTTTTGGAAGCAGGATATAATTTCCGCCGGCAGTGTATTTATCGTCTGAATCGCACGAGGATCCGGCAAGCCATACGCTTTTCAGGTCGCGGGTATTGGCGTTGTTTACCGGGACCACATGCCATTTCTGGTGAATGGCCCAGGTATCCAGAAGGTCGTTCATAAAACTGCCGTCGATGACATACCACGATTTGGCATTGGCCTTAGGAATCGGCTTTTCGGCTATGACATTGTAAATCGTCACCTGAGCCGGTGCGACTACGTATCTGCCCCATTCCACGACAAGATTTGGATGTCGAATGCCGGCCTCGTCGCTCATTTTTTTAAGGAGCTTCACGATTCTCTCCGATATTTCCTTGGCTGTATAAAACGGCTTTTTTTCATAAGGCACTCCGAAACCGCCGCCAATATCGAGTGTATCGAGACCGGGTTGGATTTTGGACAGCTTGATATAAAGATCCATTGCCTCTTCTACCGGTTTAATCACGCTTCCAGCGGTAACAATCTGCGAGCCGATATGGTAATGCAGAAGCTTGAGGTTTTTCATCCGCGGTAAAGCAAGAATCTGCTTGGCCGTCAGTCCAAATCGGTCAATCTTTTTATCCCAGTGCGTGTCTGCTTTGGTATCCAGGTTAACGCGGATCCCCACATCGCCTTTGTATTTATAGAGCTTATCCAGTTCATGTTCGTCTTCGATGATTGGCATGATGGCAAGGTCTTTGCTGCGCAATTCGTCAACAAGTTTTAGGTACGCATCAGTTTTCGGGCCATTACAAAGTACGCGAAGCTTGGCGTGGAATTTCTCTCCCTCCCAGAGTTTTTTAACCAACCAAAGCTCATTTACCGATCCGACCTCCATGTGCGCGCCTTCGGAAATCAGAGGCATAACGAATTCCTTATTTTGGTTGACCTTCATCGGGTAATGGTAGAAAAATTTGCCTTTATACCCTTGGATCTTCATATATGCCCGGAAATAATCCTGAAGGTCTTCCAGTCTCTCTTCCAAAATAAAAGGGAAAACAACCTCCAGAGGTGAGCCGTATTTTTTCACCAAATCATTGAGGTTGTAGATATAATTGCCTTCTCTAACCGTGAGCTCGCCGTCACGTGTAATGTCGAAAAACTGAGTGTTAAACTCTTCGACGCCCAGTTTCCAAAACCTTTTCCAATTTTTTTTAGCAGTCAATTTAGCGCAGAATTTCCTTTTTAAAAAATTACAAGACGAATCATACCACGCTCGCTCCGCCTGTCAACCCCTTTTCCACGGCCGCCAGCCAAAAATGGATTTAAGGGATCTTTTCAGACGGCGATCTTCCCCATGAGCGCGCCCCTTATGACGCTCGATCTGTTCGCGGAGCTTGGGCACGACTAGATCAATCGCCGCATAAAGGTCGTCTCCGGTCGATTCAGCCCTCATGACCTGCATATGCGGCAAATCGAGGTTCACTTCACAGCGAAAAAAACCTTTCTGATGATGAGTAGATGTCTCCAGTTCTACTCGCGCTTCCATTATTTCTTCCGAATAATGTTCCAGATGTCCGATCTTCTCGTTCACATAAGCCTTCAGCGGCCCGGTCAGTTCTAAATTTGTTCCTTTGATTTGTATATTCACAGCTTTACGAATTACGAATAAGTACCAATATACGAATTCTGAATCCATTCGTATATTCGTAACGATTAGTTATTCGTAAAGCCGAGGTACTGAACCTCCTCATCAATTATAATGCCAAATCTCTTTTTGACAAGGGTTTTTAGCCTTGTTGATAATTTTCTTACGTCCGAGCAAAGCCCGTTGCCAGGATTGTAGATAAGGTTGGCGTGATGATCAGCAACCCGTATATTCCCCTCATGCATGCCTTTGGCACCGATTTGCTCAAGCAAAACCCCGGCTGGCAATTTCCCGTACACGATTTGGTCTTTCAGCACAGCAGGCACTTTGATTTCTGCGGCAATCAGATTTTTAAAGAAACTACCCGGACATTTCAGTCCAGACTTGTATTTTATGGCGCGAAGCTTAATAATATCGTGAGAAATTTTGAGAAGTTGCCTCGCGTTGCCTTTTTCCAGTTCGAATTCCACGCCGACGATTACCCAGTTCTTATGTTTTTTGAAAATACTGCTGCGGTATCGAAACCGGCATTGGTGTTTTGTTAAATTTCGGAATTCTTTGCCATCAAAAAATCTCACAGAAACCAGATGATCTTTTATTTCCTGACCGTACGCGCCCGCGCAGCCGTAGATTGCGCCACCAACTGTTCCCGGTATGCCTGCCATCCGCTCCATGCCTGCCATTCCTAGTTTATCGGCCTCGAGGACAAACCTAAGTAGCGAATACCCGGACCCAACAAAAGTATTTAAACCCTTTTGCTCAAAATCCTTAATCTGGTTCTGAATGATTACCCCTTGGTATCCTGTATCAGAAACAATCAGGTTTGAACCCTCCCCTACGACATACCAGGGCAGTTTGAATTTTTTAGCAGACTGGATTGCGGCCACTAGCTCGTTTTCTTTTTTTATCACAACAAAATATTTGGCTGCCCCGCCAATGCTAATGGTAGTAAATTTTTTCAGAGGAAAGTCTTTTTTTATCTTCATATCTTCAAGCTACTCCTATCAGCTACAAGCTGATCAGCCATTTTATATATATCCCCTGCCCCCATAATTACAACAGCTTTGTACTTCTCTGCAATTCCTCTGATTTTTTTCTCACATTCTGCTAAATCCCGGGAATACATTGCATTCTTGCCGCATTTCTTGATTTCGCGGACAAGATCCCGCGAACTGATATCCTGATCCTCTCGGTCTTCTCGTCCTGCCACTTCAAAAATTTCGGAAATAATGACATCCTGGACGGAACTTTTGCAAAAAGCTTTTACAAATTCTTTAAATAATTTTTTTGTTCGGTTGTGCTGGTGCGGCTGAAAAACTGCCAAAGTTGCATCTCCGTATAACTCATTGGCAGTTTTCAATGTCACCACGATTCCGTCCGGATGGTGTGTATAATCGGAAATAATTTGCGCTCTGCCTAATTTCCCGATTCTTTCAAACCGACGCCATGTGCCGGAGAATTCCGCCAGTGCTTTTTCAATTGTGTTTTGGGGAACTGCCAGCACTCTCGCTGCGGCAGCGGCCGCTTGAGCGTTCGCTTGGTTGAAATCGCCGGGCACCAACAGCCGAAAATTACCAGCGCTGGCAAATCCGATAGCCTCGCCCTCGAATTTCTCGGCAACCGATGCAGTATTCCCATCAGCGACATTGAAAATCAGCGTGCCGCCGGGCTTGATTTTTTGGGTGAATTGAAAAAATGCGGTCTTGATGTCGTCCAGGTTTTTATAATAATCCATGTGATCTGCGGCGATATTTGTAATCACGGCAATATCCGGCTGATAGTTTAAAAAAGCCCGCCGGTATTCGTCGGCTTCCAAAACAACATATTCTCCTTTTCCTGTCCGAGCATTGGAGTCCCAATCCAAAACCTTGCTTCCTACGACCACCGTAGGATCGAGACCTGCTTGCTGCATGATCCAGCCAACCATGGCTGTGGTGGTAGTCTTGCCATTGGTTCCGGCCACTGCAATGATTTTTTTGCTTTTACAAAATTCTCCGAGCGCTTCGGGATAAGATAATTCCTTGATACCAAGCCTGCGCGCCTTGGCGCGTTCCACATTATCCTCAGGTACTGCATTGGAATAAATCACGAGCTGCGTATTTTCCGCCACATTTTCCGCTCTATGCCCGCCAGCTTCAAGATCTGAACCGGAAATAATTGCGCCTTGTGCTTCCAAAACTTTTGCCAGCGCCGATATGCCGACTCCGCCAATCCCAATGATATGAATTTTTTTAGCTGTGAACATGGTTTTTTAAAATTTGTTTGAGAAACCTTATATCATCACTGTAAATCCGATCCGGGCATTGATCAAATGCCCATTTTATATCAGTTTCGCTGTTTGCCAGACCCAAATGCACCTCTATGCCCGCAGCCTGAGCGGCCCCGATCTTTTCTTTGAGATGCCTCAATAATTTATCTGCCGTCAGCCAGTGGTTTGCAAATTTCCAACCCGCAACAATTGCGTCCGCGCGGGCCGTACGGCAAAGCTCCGGCCAATCACCGAAAGGCCACAGAGTAATAACGCTGGTGCGCATAGACGGTAAAAGCCGCTTCGCCCAGATGAGGTTCTCGCGCCGGGAATAAAAACCGATCATCTCCACCTTGTCTTCAACATGAAATTTTTTTACTCCCGCGACAATTTTTTCCACGAGCAGTCTGTCAGTCCTTTTCGGTTCAATCACGCACGAAATCTGGTTTTGCGATAAAAACTGCAAAAGCTCGTCAAGATGGACAATCGGTTCGCCAAGGGTTTTATACCTGCACAAATCCTTCCAATCAATGCGGTCAAGGAACAGCCTGTACCCGGTTTGGCGGTGCACATTAAAACTGCGCATTGGGACGTGCATGATGACTGGCTCGCGATCGCGCGTGAAGACCACGTCGCACTCAAATCCGTCAGCTCCGTCGGCCAGCGCGGTCTGCCAAGCCTTGAGAGAATTTTCGGGGGCGCGCCCCATGCCGCCGCGATGCGCAAAAATTTTCAAGCTTTGTGCTCCGCAATTAATTTCCTAATCTGAGGAATGGCTTCCAAAGCGACTCGCCTGCCTTCTTCGTACATGTTTTTCGAATCGGAAAATCCGATTTTATTGGTCAATTTCACGTCCGGGGTCAAAACAACATCGCATCCTCCGTTGTCAATTATTTCATTTTTTTCAATATCAACGACAATATTCATGGCATTGCCTAATATAGAAAATATGTTGGGGCCATGCGAAGCGCGCTGTTCGACCAATACTGCATCTCTAAATTTATTAAACTGCTTGGATAGAAAACGAAAAGGCCAAAACAAGGAACTCTCTTTGAAATTATTATATTTTTCACGGAATTGAATCGTTTTCCTGGTAAACACATGTCGCCTCCCTAAAATATCGCCGCCGATTACGATGTCCGCGCCCATTTCCCGCGCCTCTTTCCCGGGGATAGTACAAACCAGCCCGCCATCCGCAAGGAGCATGTTGCCCCAAGGAATAGGAGAAAAAAGACCGGGCACGGCACAGCTGGCCTGCCCGGCCTTGAGAATATCCCCCAAACCCAGCACGATCTGAGTCGCTGTTTTCAAATCCGCACAGACAAAACCCAGTCTGGGAGTAACATCCTCGAAATTCTTGTTCACATATTGCCCAAGCCACTCAGCGAATTTGTCTGTTGAGAATAATGCCTGTTTAGTATTATTCAATTCAAACATTTTTAATACAAACTTTTTATCCAGAGAAAGCCAATCATCTTTCAATTTTTGTAGGGTGCCGCAGGCGTAACTGGCGGCGATAATCGTCCCGGAAGAACAAGCGGTAATATAATCAATCGGAATATTATTTTCTTCAAAGACCTCAAGGATACCAACGTAGGAAATCGCCTTCCCTGAACCTCCTGAAAAGGCTAAACCAATTTTGGGTCTGACTGCATTCCTGTCCGGTAGGCGGGCCGGTGGGGCAGGCCTGTTATTGCGCATAAATATCTAAAATAATTTTTGCGATTTTTTTGTCTGCATTTCGGGGTAGCAAGTGTCTAATATTTGCTTTCATCGTTTGCATGGCCTCTACATTCCATAAAACTTTCCTAACCAATTTTACAAGCAGCTCCGGATTCAAAAATTCTTCAAATACGACCACCGCTGATTTGGTCTCAGCCAGGAGTTCCGCGTTTGTTTCCTGGGAACTGTTTGGGAGCGGTACGACCATCGAGGCTTTCCCGAGAAGCGACAACTCGGCAATCGTAGAAATACCGCCGCGGCATACCACAAAATCAGCAGCTTCATAAGCATCGCGCAGATCCGCGCCGAGATATTCGTAAGCATGATAATGCGGGTTCCTAAAATCCTCCCCTCCGCTGCCCTTTCCTCCTTTTATATGAATTATCTGCACATATTTTACAAGCTCAGTCGCGGCATTCTCGATTATATCATTTAACTTGACTGCGCCTTGACTGCCGCCCATGATCAAGATTACAGGATAATCTTTATTCAAACTGAAAATTTTTATAGCCCTGTCTTTTGAACCTCCTAAAATCTCTTTCCGAACCGGGTTGCCCGTCACGTGCACTTTTGATTTTTTTATTTTTTTTAATAGCCCTGAAAACTCCGGTACATCTTTTTCCGATCCGGCAAAACTCACAGTAATCGCCCGGGCGATCGGCGCTGCAAGCCTGGTGGACAGGAGAAGCTCAAAATCTGGCTGGTGGATGACAACCGGAACACGTCGAAAAAAAGCAGCCCAAACTATTGGCACCTGCACGAAACTACCTGCACCAAAGATAATATCAGGGCTGTATCTGCTTATTAAGTAAAACGATTTTAGAAATCCAGCGGCAGTTTTAAACAAATCTACGAGATTCATTAAAGAAAAATACCTGCGCCATTTGCCGGCGGGGATGGATAAATACGCGAGCGGCAGTTTTGATTTGGCAATCATCTTTTTTTCTACGCCGTTATTGCCTATAAAATAAAATTTTGCGTCCGGCCTGATCTGCTTTAACGCTTCACCGACCGCCAGCACTGGCGCAGTCGCCCCTCCGGTTCCGCCGCCGACCAAAAAAATTGTCATATCGCTTGTCTATATAATGCTAAAGTCTCGCGAGCGCATTTTTGCCAGTCAAATCGGCTGGCGTTCGCCGCGCCAGTGCTGGCAAGGGATTGGGCCGCCGCCGGATCGTTCCAAATTTCAAAAATTTTGGCCGCCATATCATCCGCGCTCCGGGGGTCAAAATAAACCGCACCGTCTGCCAATACTTCCTTCAAAACCGTGATATCAGACGCGACAACTGGCAATCCTGCGGCTTGCGCTTCCAGGCCGATGAGCCCAAAACCTTCGGTAAGAGACGGTAAAACGAAAATCTTCGCTTTGCTGTAGAGCGCGGACAGGTCATCATCCGGGACAAAACCCAACGCCCTGATGCCATGATGATTTTGGATTTTAAAAACCGCCTCTCGGATTTCCGGATAAAACGGATCGATTTTGCCAACGAGTACCAAGTGAGCATCAACGTTATGCCGCCGCTTTAGTATATCAAAAGCCGCGGCGAGCCGGGGCAAATTTTTATATTGCCGCCATACGCCAACAAAAAGCAGGAATGGCTTGGTAATATCATAGCGCTTGAGTATTTGTTCAGAATTCGCGGTCACGGCAAGCAAGGCTTTTGCGCCTTCGTATATTACCTTTACCTTTTTAGGATCAATGGAAAAAATGTTTACTACCTCGTTTTTTGTTGCTTCAGATACGGTAATGATGGTCTCTGCTCTTTTTATAGCTGTCCATATGACCGTGCGGTATGCGACACGGTGCAGATAACGCGATTTTTTTCGGCCCGGAAACCGATGGTGAATCAAGTCATGGATGGTGACTACGAATGGCCGTTGATAAAATACAGGAATGTTAAAATTCGTGAAATGCATAAGATCCAGATTCAATTTGCTCAGCTCGTAAATAAAAAACGTCTGTTCCATCCATGAATAGTATTTTGATTTGACGATGATATTCTTAAACTTTTCATTTTTAAATTTAAACTTTAAACTAGTCGTGTGATCATTAAAAATCAAATAATACTCGTTCACCTTGTCAATCTCAGCCAAATTTTTTACCAATTCCTCGCAGTATCTCCCTATCCCCTCCCCTGTTCCCGCCATTCTCATATCAATGCCAATCCTCATGCAGCAATCTCCTCAAAAAGTTGAAGGGTTTTGCGGGCAGTCTCCAGCCACTCAAAATTCTTCGCCACCCTATATCCCTTATCTCCCAAATCTCCCCAAAACGTTTCATCTTGTTCGAGTCGCAGCATCTGGTTTGTAAACTGCTCCGGTCGAAACGGATTTGCGAACAAGGCAAAATCTTTTCCAATTTCCGCAAGGCTTGAATTGTAACTGGCAATAACAGGTAGACCAAAACTCGCTGCTTCCAAAATGGGAAAACCAAAACCTTCATAGAAGCTTGGAAAAATAAAAGCAAACGCATTTTGGTAAAGCTGAGATTTTTCCTCCTCGCTAACATTTTTTTTCACTGTGATTTTACCTCTCAATCCAGCCGGAATTGCAATTTTTATTTTCCAACCTTCCGAGCCAGCAATTATCAGAGATTTTTTAATCTTGCTTTGGGCATAATAAGCAGCATAAGCCATCAAAACTGTTTCAATATTTTTCCTAGGCTCAAACGTCCCGAAATAGAGAAAATAGGGTTTTTCTTCCTCTCCCTTGAGGGGAGAGGAGTGAGTTGAGGGTGTGACCCCTGGGTAAATCACTTCGATTTTATTTTCCTCAATCCCATACATCTCCACCAAATCCTTCTTTGTACTCTCTGATACTGCGATAATTTTATCAGCCCTTTTTGCCGCCGTCGGGTAATTCATAAACCAATGCCATATTCTCCTCCGCCAGGTAAAAAACTCGGGCATAATCTCAAAAAATAAATCATGAAAAGTCATGACGAGCGGCGTGGTTTCCCGCAGAGCCACGACTCGCCAATGCGGCGAAAAAAACAGATCAATTTTTCCCAGCAATCTTTCAATTTTAGGAAAGCCCATCTTTTGCGCAAGATTAAAAAACTTATTGGGATATCTGGTTACGATAGTCTTCACGTTGGGATGGTTAAATTTCGGCAAATCAATTTTGCGAAACGAATTTGCAAACAAAATATATTCATTTTTCTCATCGAGTACAAACAAACTATTCAGCAAATTAATCAGATAAACTTCAATGCCCGTGGTTTTCCCTTCCATAAGCGCCCTGATATCAATTGCTATACGCATGCGGTTCTCTATCCTTCTCCTTGAGAAGGGAGGGATTAAGGGAGAGGTAGATGAATTCTGTAATTTTCCTCTTAAATTCTTTCTTATCAAATGGCAGCGCGGTCTCTCTAATTTTTTCCGAATCAAATTGCATATCTTGAAATCTTTTGACTGCAGCCAGGATGTCCTTGATTGTTTGATTTTCAAACAAAACCCCATTTTCAGGGTCCTCGACAAACTCTGCCGTGCCGCCGCGATTTAATCCGATGACAGGCGTTCCGGAGGAAAGCGCTTCCAAAACCATGATGCCTGCGTCCTCGATTGCCGGAAAAACAAATGCCTGCGCGCCGCAATACAAATCCCTTAATTGCTCATCGCTGACTCTACCGACGAATTCTACATTCGATTTGGCCGTGGTTTTCAACTTCTCAAGTTCGGTCCCTGTGCCGACGACTTTCAACGGCAGTTTTAATTCGTTAAACGCCTGCACAACCAAATCAATTTTTTTGTACGGCTCCAGTCGCGAACCAGTGAGAAAGTATTCCCCTTTACCCCCCTTCTTCCGATTATAAAAATCCGTATCCACCGGCGGATAAATCACAGTTGAATCTCTGTCATAATACTTTTTTATCCTGCCCTGCACTGTCTTGGAGTTGGCAATAAAATAATCCGGTCTTTGTGCGGATTTGTAATCCCATTTTTTAAGATTGAATTTTAAATAATGCTTCAATGCCAGCTTTATGAAGCTCGGATATGCCAGATTTGCCGCATATTCATCCATGGACTCCCAGAGATAACGCGTCGGCGTGTGACAATAGCAAATATGAACAGTTGGTTTTTTTGTAATAATACCCTTTGCAAAAGCCGAGGAATCGGAAAGAACAACATCGTAGCCGGAGAAATCAAAACTTTCTATTGCTCGCGGCATTAGCGGCAAGGTCCATTTGTAGCGCTGTTTGAATTTTTGAAGTTTGCTGGTTCTAATATCCCAGCCATCGAAAACGCCGCCGGTACGTGCGCGGTCATAAAATAAAGTATAAACCGGAGCTGTTGGAAAAATTTCATGAAAATTCTGCAAAACTTTTTCTGCTCCGCCCATTTGAATCAAAAATTCGTGGACCAGCGCTACTCTCATTTAATAATCCGCACTTATTCTCCGCGTCAGCAGGGAATAAACCGTCTTGGCAATAATATAAAGATCGAGCTTCACTGACCAGTTCTCAATATAAAACAGATCAAGCTTGATTTCTTCCTCAAACGGCAGTTCCGGATTGGTAAATTGGTTTAACTGCGCGAGGCCGGTGGCGCCCGGTTTGATCACAAAAATTTTCTTGTATTTATCCGAGCTTTCAAATTTCTCCACCTCTTTGACCATGTGAATACGAGGTCCAACAAGCGACATTTCCCCCCGCAGAATATGCCAAAACTGCGGCAGTTCATCAAGCTTGGTGCGCCGCAGAAATTTCCCTACCCTTGTAACTCTCGGGTCGTTTTTGATTTTTACATACGGGCCGAGGCGCGCGTTTTTTTCCTCAAGCTCTCTTCTGATTCTATCCCCCTCCTCTGAACCTTCGGAAAGGTCGGCGTGCATGGTGCGGAATTTATAAAATTCAAAGCTGTGAAAAGACGACCCCCGGCGCTGATGAAAAAATACCGGCCCGCGGGAATCGAATTTGATGATCATTGAAACAAGGGCAAAGAACGGCGAGAATAAAACAAGTCCGAATATTGAAACGATGACATCAATAATGCGCTTTATAACCTTCCCCCAGCCGTCGAGCGGCGTTGATTGGAGCCGGATAACCGGCATGTTGCCAATCACATCTATCTCAATATTGGCGCGGTGGCTCTCCAAAATGCTCGGGAGATAGTTAAATTTGATTCCAAGATTTTCGCACATGTTTACGAGATTTAAAACCTGTTCATTACCAAGCTTGGTATCTGCCTGCAAAAGCTCATCAATACGGTGCCTACGGTGCATTTCTTCCACCTTGCTCCAAATGTCGTCTGAATATTTAATGTCCGCTACAATCTCGTAACCGAGCACTGCATTCTGTTCTATCTCTCGGCTGATTGGATTTGTTTCATCTCCGGTTACCAGCACCAGCCGATGCCGGCCGGTACCGCGCGAGAGCATTTCACGCTGGACAATGAGCAAAATCGATCGCCCCAAACTGACAAAGAGAATAATAAATATCCAACTCATCAAAATGATGAGGCGCGAGGGAAACAGATTTTTGTTAAAGAAAAACAAGACAACCACAATCATGAGGCCTGCTGAAACACTGCCCGCGATTTTGAGAAACTCGCGCCAGATGCCGTGCGTGCTTTTTTGCGCGTAAAGTCCGTTGAGAGCAAAAAGCAAAAGCAAAAAGGGAATGGCGATGAGGATTAGTTGCAGATATTGCAGGTAAGACAAATCGAAAAGCACTGGCAAGGTTTCTACCTTATATCGGAAGAAATATGCCAGTGAGGCGGCCAAAAAAATCATCAAAAAATCAACCGGAACAGAGATGACATTGAACGCTAGTTCGGATTTTTTCACCCGGTATATCAACTTTGGGAGTTCGTCCTGCGGACGAACAAAAGTTGCCTTTTCATGACGTTAGTGATAAATAAATCTAATGAGTGAAAAACCCACGTATTTACAACAATAACTCAAAGTTGTATTACTGGGTTCATGGTTTTATTATGCCATAAAACAGCTTGACAAACAAATTCAAGAGTGATAAGATTCTCATTGCCCAAAGTAAGTCGGGTAGCTGCCCCGTGAGATACTTATGTATTACGTCTATGTGTTGAGAAGTTTGAAGGATAACAACCTTTACACGGGATCAACTAGCGATCTGCGTGAAAGGCTTTTAAACCATCAAAAAGGTGACACTCTCAGCACTAAAAATCGGCGACCATTAAAGCTAGTTTATTACGAAGCTTGCGAGTCGAAGACAGACGCATTGATTCGAGAAAAATATTTAAAGTCAGCTTGGGGAAAGCGATATTTAAAAAATCGAATCAAAAATAGTATATAGCTATCTCACGGGGAGGAAAGTCCGAACACTCCGGGATTGATAACCTCATATGAGTGATCAATTTCAAGGGTAGCGGGTAATTCCCGTCCGCCGTAAGGCGCGAGATGCGAACAGAGACGTCCTGAGGCGAAAGCCGAGGGATCCCGACTCAGGTCGGGAAGTCCTTACGGTAACGTAGGGAGTGAAACGGCTAAACTCTTACTTGAGTGCAAACCCAAATTAGGTAGGGTGCATGAGCTGACTGGCAACAGACAGCCAAGATAGATAGCTACACAAACACAGAATTCGGCTTATAGACTTGCTTTGGGCTTCGAAGCTGTTTAAAAATTTCATATTTAGCTAAAATCTCAGAATTGTTGGCTGCAAAATCTTCAACAGTACTCAACGATGCAATCACATCGTTTCCGTATGTTTAAGTTTTTTCGCTCAAAATTCTGAAATTTTACCTCAAAAGCAAATTTCTAAACAGCTTCAAAAAAATCTCCCTAACCAGTGTTGGGGAGATTTTTTTGGCAAAAAAATCGGGGCGAACCCCGATTTTAGGATGAAGCGATTCATTGTACTCTGGGACGATGGACTCCATCACCTCATCGAGCGCTTCACTGACTGCTTCCTTGAATGTTTTGCCGTAAGCGCTCCCTGTGCCGCCCATATTTGGCTTCTCCATATCGACAAGCACATAGAGTTCTTGAAAGCTATTGCCTTGATAAAAACAAGTTAGGTGAATCGAAAAATCCGTCACCTTTTCTTTTTTGTCTGATATCTTGGCTTTCCTGGCTCCGGCAGCAATGAGACGCTTCTCAAGATCCTGCTCGATGTAGCGCTCATCCGGACATCTGGCGCTGTCTTTGGGTACGACTGAGATTCTGCCAACTACCATACCGCGCAAAGTCGTCTTCTCGAACAGCTTGGATACCGACGGAACTTCCCCCGGCCGCTGCAGCCTAATGACCTCGACAAGGGTTGTCATGGTCCGCGGCTGAACCGACCGCTTTGGAGCAACGCAGGAACAAAATACTAGGGCAATAACAAAGACTGTCGTTTTCACTTTTCCTCCTTTTTCGATTGCGATCAATCAGTTTGTATAACCAGTGTAGCTTTCTAGTATGATATTTTTTTGCGGAATTTTCAAATCAACAAGCGTATGCACGGCCATATTTACAAACCCCGGCGGGCCAGCAACCATAAATGTCGCGTTCCGAGCATCGTCAAGGATTTTTGATTTAATTGACTCTGCGCTGATTTTTTCATGAATAAAAAGAATTCTTACGTGAGGGCTTCTGTTGGCATAGTTTTCCAGGTCCATTCGGAAAATCGGATCCGGATCGGCAAAATATAAAAGCGTAATATCATAGGGCAGATTCTCCTCGACCTTGTATTTGATCATGCTCATGAAAGGCGTGATGCCAATGCCGCCCGCGACAAAATAATATGTCCGTTCTTTTCCATCTTCCGGCAGAAACAAATCACCCCACGGCCCGTTTATCTCGACCTCTGAAGCAATCGGCATCTGTAACAGGGTTTTTTTAAATTCACTCTGGCTGGGCCGCGTGGCAATTTTCAAAACCGGCAGTTCATTCGGCGAACTCATAACGGAAAAATAATGCTTCAACCCGTCTTCAAGCACGATCTGAACATACTCCCCTGCTTGAAAAATAAAAGCAGGGTCGCTTGCCTCGAATTCGCAAACTATACATTGGATCAATATGTCTCTGTTTATCAGCCTGGCTTGCATTACTTGATTATATCCCATTCTCAAATACTTGACTTTCGGTCATGTGAATGGTAAGATACGCTGTCTGAACGGAGGAATGATAACAATCTACAAACCACGAAACTGAAACGGCTGAATTTCTGGTATAGGAGGGATCTGTGTTTGATAAGAATCTCGGTTTTGACCCTGGCCCTATAGCTACTGTTCAACAACTGCTGGAGATTAGGGTTCACGAATGCGGCGATCGGATGGTGCTGCTGGACCCAAATGTTTTCAAAATCATGTCAGCAGAACTACCATGGTTGCGCCGCCGCTTCGCGGACATGCTGATTAGTGCCAATGACCAAATGCGCCGCCTTGATCACCCAACCTGGCGACTGCTCATACACTACGCGCATCGCAACGACGAAAAACAGCGGCGGGAATACGAAGCCGCTCTGCAATCAATCCGCGCTGCGAAT
>MFEK01000006.1:24451-38184 GCA_001779925.1 Candidatus Doudnabacteria bacterium RIFCSPHIGHO2_01_FULL_46_14 | reverse complement strand
CAAGTCCTTGGGGAAGCAACCAGCCAATGGGCCCATCCGGACGTTGCCGGTCACCCAACAGGCGGCTCGGTTGACATCTCAATCTGGGACGACGTCAATGAGGCAGAAGTCCCAATGCCAACCAAATACGACGACTTCACCATCCCGGCCGCTTCGTATCGAAGATACCCTCACGCCACTGCAGAACAACGAGCCAATGCTGGGTATCTGGAAAGGCGCCTAGCGAAATGGGGCATTTATCCCTACCCGGGAGAATGGTGGCATTTCGATTTTGGCAATCGCGAATGGGCATGGGGTACTGGCAACCCGGTTGCGATTTACGGGGCCGTTTCATCGCCGACGGAGTAGACACAAAGAAAGATGAAGGACGGTATCCAATCGGATCCGTCCTTCAATGTTTTTCATAAAATAGGTACTTTTTTGAACCCTGGGCACCAACCCCAGCTTAACAATTTCCGAGTACCACAACGACTAGTTTCATGCACAAAATCTATCCTACGAATTTGGGGCACTGATTATAGCCTATCGCGGGATTTGCAAAATTCCAACTGGCTGCCCGGGTTGG
Source organism: Candidatus Doudnabacteria bacterium RIFCSPHIGHO2_01_FULL_46_14 (assembly GCA_001779925.1). GTDB lineage: Bacteria > Patescibacteriota > Doudnabacteria > UBA920 > 2-01-FULL-46-14 > 2-01-FULL-46-14. Next base: position 37,619 of record MFEK01000006.1, on the reverse strand, counting down.
ATTCGAACCAACGAATGACGGCTCCAAAGGCCGTTGCCTTACCGCTTGGCGACCGGGCAAAGTAGAGCAATTGTATCAAAAAATAGGAGCCTCATCCAGTATTTGAGACTCGCGTGTGTTTGTGGTATACATTTAAGGGATTTTTCAGAAAAAACTACGGGCTTTTTCTTTGCCCTCAATTGCTGTATAGTTTGACCCAAAGGAGGAATCCATGTTCTTTATTGCAACAGAAGATCCGGGCTGGTTAGCGAGAAACAGCCTACTGCGTTTCGTCACACTCGATCAACCGACCATACAACAGATGCTCCCAGTAGTTCAGGCGGAAATGAGCACCCGTGGAATCGTGGGACAATTGCATGCGATCGAATTGACGCCAACAGAACTGCATGAGCCTGTCCATATCGACGCTACAGGTGCAAAGATGCTTGGCGAGTTCATTCTAGCCGAAAAAAACCAAATTCACCGCGAGCTCGTAGCGGCCAGCGGAAGCTCCCACGAATTCTCAGCATTTGTCCGTTCCGGCGACAGGGTTATGTCAATTTGCCAGAAATGCAGCATCCGAATCTGTCTGACTCCCAATGGAGCGGATTTGCCGACCAAACAGTGCTCGAAAAGAACCGCGACAGCAAAAGCTTAAAATCATTTCCAAATTTGGAGAAACTCATGAAACAGATAGCATTTGGTCTACAAGATTGGTTGTATCTTGGCCGATCTTTCTGGAAACTAGTTCTCGCTCTTCTGGGTTTGGACGTCTTGGTATTTGCGGTTTTCGTGACAACCGACCCATCAGAGCTGGCCATGAAGGCAGTGATTTGCGTTGCGACTTACTCGATTGTGGGTTTCTTTTACGATGTAGGACTCATATTCACGTACGGAATCGCAACACTCTTTCTGTGCACGAGACATATACTCATCCAAAATCGCGGCTATGACCCGGCGTTCGAGCTCTTCAGTCTCGCCTCTCTAATGTTTCTGGGGATATTGGTCGTGTACGGCGTGACTAAATTCTCGCGGGAAAACAAAATTCACCGCAGCCAAACCGCTTCGGCAATTCTCGGGATGTTTGCGGCTCTTGCCGGAGCCATGCGATTTTGGTCTGGTATGTAAAATCCCGCATGGGCATGCTCTCTAATCGACCCGGGCTGTTCTTTCTTTAGTGCCCGGGTCTTTTTATTTTTCTAAAAATCAGCTATAGTTGCAGGCAGTAAAGCTTGCAGGAGGACTGAAGATGAGTGAACTAAGGTTACGATTCAGGCCGTCCGAATTGAAATCAGCGGCGCAGAAATACATACCCCGCTCAGACATTTCGCGGCTGTTCCGTGACGAAGAAGCCATGCAAATGGATGCCGATGGATTCATTACCGATGAATACCGTGCCATGCTTCTGCGGCTTCTCGACGTAAAAGCCCAAGTCACAACAAATACCAGCGAGCGCCTAGCCTATCGGTGCGTCGAAGGCATACTAGATGGCTCACGCACGAACGACCTAATCTGTATTTCTGCGGCTCAAGGGTAGACTTACCCCTGCCTTTGTAGCCGCAAATCCCGAGCGCAGTTTTGCTCGCCCCTGCGCTCGGGATTTTTTTTTGCTAGAATCATATTATGATTAAAGAAATTAGGAAGCTTTCCAATCCGAAAAGGGCACGCATTTCGCTAGGATTTTTCAAAACCGGCAAAGGACATTATGGCGAGGGTGATTTATTTCTCGGCCTAAAGGTCCCGGAATGCCGCAATATTGCCAAAAAACATATCTCCGCGGGTTTTACGGCGATTGGCAAACTGCTGAAATCAAAATTCCACGAGGAGCGCTTGATCGCGCTTCTGATTTTGACTTACCAATTCGAGAAGGCAGACCAAAAAGGCCAAAAAGAAATTTTCAATTTTTTTCTTGCCAATACAAAATATGTTAACAATTGGGATTTGGTGGATCTGAGCAGTTACAAAATCGTTGGCCAATACCTTCTTGATAAGAATCGCCGATTACTCTACAAATTGGCAAATTCCAAAAATCTGTGGGAACGTAGAATCGCTATCGTATCTACCTATCAGTTCATTCGCAATCATCAATTTGTTGATACCCTGAAAATCTCCGGGTTGTTATTGAAAGATAAGCATGACCTCATCCACAAAGCCGTGGGCTGGATGCTGCGCGAGGTTGGTAAACGATCCCAGCATATACTCCAAAAATTCCTCTCAAAAAATGCCAATAGCATGCCGCGTACTGCTCTGCGCTATGCTATTGAACGTTTCCCGGAAAAACAGCGCCTGAAATATCTGAAATCTTAATCTGATGCTATAATACCAGTATGAGTTCCGTTAGAAATGCCTTATAATCTCAACGGCGGTACACAATTAACCATTTATTTATAACAAGGTGAAGAAACGAAATATTATAATCTTGCTAATAATAATTGCGTTGCCGATTTTGTGGTATCTCGTCTCCCCTATTTGGCGGGTCAAAGAGCTCAACGAACCTCTACCGGGCGCAAGCGGACCAGTGATCGATGACAATTTTGGGAAAATGGACAGTGAAACTGCTGAAAAATTTTCCCAAGCCATGGCGGAAATGGGGCCAAAAACCAAGACTATGAATGACTCCATGCCTGACAAAACTCTGACCTTTATTTCCTCCGGCAGTTTCCAGGCACGAGCCCATGACGTCAAAGGAACCGCGGCGCTCGTGAAGATTGGCGAGCAAAAAATCCTCCGGTTTGAGGATTTTGAAACTATCAACGGTCCTGATCTGCATATCTACCTGGCATCTGATCTTTCCGACAAAGATTATGTAGATCTCGGAGCGATTCGCGCCACAAAAGGCAATGTGAACTACAACGTTGACGAAAAAATTGATACCGCGAAATATAAATACGTTCTCGTCTGGTGCGAGCCATTCCGCGTCTTGTTTAGTTACGCGGAGCTGAAATAATCCGCCTGAGACGGATAAGCTTGACTACTTTTATATAACCATACTAAACTAATAATAGTATGCAGGAAATAATCGCATTTTCAATACTGCTCGGTCTCCTCAGCCTTACACTCCGCAAACCATTTGCGGCGGCTCTTCAGACTGTGCATGTTAGCAGAAAATAACGCGCTTAGTCTGCCACCAAAGAGAACCCGCCCGCAAGGCGGATTTTTTGTTTGCAACCATTAGGAGGTACAATGGGATTAACGATAGATGACATTGGGTTCGACGAAGAAGAAAAAGCCTTAATTGCTGTATATCAGGCTTGCTGGGGGATGAAAAAACCCATTCTGGAAATCGTTATTATCATTTCGGTTGAGGAGAAATAATGCCTCCTCACAAGGGCGGACGCGTCTCAACGCTCCGCCCTTCTTATTTCACGTGCTTGTCCGCAAGAGTGGTGGCTGCGGCCGATTCAGGCTTGACGAGCACGTCATAGCCATGGGCCGTAACCATGCCAGTAACCTCATGAATCAGGTCGCGGGTCTCCCCTTTCGCTCCCACATCCACGTGGATTTGAAAATCAAACGGCCCGCCTTCGCCAAGGCTATGGCGGGCAAGCCATTCGTCTTCTACTTTTTCCAATTCGCCGCGGAAAGCGGGCAGGAACAGGCTGGCCAGATCCAACGAAGCCTGGACCTCAGCGTAAATTTTTTGACGCAATGTTTTGATGTTTTCTTTTGTTTGGCGAAACCAGAAATATCGTCCGCCATTGCCAACCCTATGTACTGCGATCACAGATACGAGATCAAGCAGTCCGTAGCCGTTCGAATCCGAACCGATCATTACCCGATAATGGGCGCGCGGATCAAGCTTCATAAACTCGACAACCTCTTTCAAAACCTCAGCAAACAAAAGTTCGCCTTTTGTCGGATTGGTAAATTTGAGGAATTTAATACTGTCCTTGGTCATGTTATTCCAATTTACCCAACACTTTCACTGCCTCACTAAGCAAATCTTTATCCTTCCCCAACTCTCTTTCCAAAAACAGTTTGATGCGCAAAGGATGGCCAAACACTTCCTCGAGAACCTGTTCAACAATGATCTTATTCTTTCGCGCATCGATAGTGTCTTTATGAAAACTGTAAGGAAAAACCAAAACAACATCCAGATTTTCTATCCGCAAAATCCTGGCCAACCTGAGGCTGGAAACGAGCGAGTGGTTATATTCTTTGATTTTATTCATAACCTCTGCCCAATGGTCGAGCACAGTGCCAAGGTCAATAATGGTAACAGATTGTAGATGGTCGCTTGTAGTTGCCGGGGGATAATTAGATAACCCGTCCTCTCCCCCTTTTGAGCTAAGGGGAGGTTGTCTGTCCGCCGTAGCTTCAACAAAGGTGGAGGGCGCGTTATTCTCAGGCAATAAGGTCATCACCGCCATAAGAAGCGGTAATTCCGCAACTGGCGATATTTTAGTGGTGCGATAGGCTTCCAGCATATGTTTGATAAATTCCATGAGTCTGCCTGCAGGCAGACTGGCAGCGTGCCGGCCGAGTTTGACGTTTTCCTCCGTGCTGAGGCCAATTTCCGCGAGATTGTTCGAATCGATTTTTACAAGCAAAATGAGCCTGAGGTATTCCAACACGCTACGCGTCCACTGTGTAAGATCTTTGCCCTGGAAACTCAAATCTTTGACGAATTTTACGGCTCCTTGCTGATCGCCGATGATCATCTTGTCAATAAAATTCTGGGTTGAGGATAGCCTGGCTATACCAAGAATATCTTCAGTCTGCGCAAGGGTAATCTCCTCTGCTGAAAAACTGGAGACCTGGTCGAGAATGGAAAGCCCGTCTCGGATGCTGCCGTCTGCGGCTTGTGCGATTAGTTTCAGCGCCTCAGTTTCGATTTTGAGCTGGGAATCAAGGGTAATTTTTTCAAAAACCTCCATGATCTCCGCCATCGCCATGCGCTTAAAATCAAAACGCTGGGAACGGGAAATGATTGTCGCCGGAACCTTGTGGATCTCTGTGGTCGCTAAAATAAAAATCGCGTGCGCAGGCGGCTCTTCCAGGGTTTTGAGAAGCGCATTAAATGCCGCACGGGACAGCATGTGCACCTCGTCAATGATGAACACTTTGTAGCGACCTTGCGACGGGGTAAATTTCACGTGCTCGATGATGTCGCGAATGTTATCCACGCCAGTGTAACTGGCGGCATCGATCTCGATGAGATCTAAAAATCTTCCCGCTTGTACTCCTTCGCAATTTTGACAAATGGTATCAGGCTCGCCCTCTGCAGGCGCGAGGCAATTCACGGCCTTGGCCATAATGCGAGCCAACGTGGTCTTGCCCACCCCGCGCGGGCCTGTGAATAAATAAGCGTGCGCAGGCTTCTCTAGCCGCACGGCATTTTGCAGGATGGTCTTTATGATTTTCTGCCCAACCACTTCGCCAAATTTCTGCGGCCGATATTTTCTATATAAAACTTCGCTCACCCCGTTTAGAAATAAATGGTTAATTATGCCGCACCGCTAGTATCACAGGAATTTCTAACGGGGCTCATAGACCGTATTATACCAAATTTTCAAGGATAATGTCCCACACGATTTTGGCGACGTCGGAGGGCGTGCCGTGCGAGGGAAACTGGTGCATATCGAGATATGGAATGGTGTTGCCTTCAAGAATGGCAAAAGTTTGCTGGTGATGCGGCCGGCTGATATCCTCTGCTATGGCATCAAACCCAACAAGGTCAGTATCGAGCGTATGCGCTGCTCTTAGAAACAGCGCTATGTTTGCAGGATGAGTTTGCTCGGTGACATTTATAAAATCTATTCCGGTTCCTGGTAGAAAATCTTTATAAAAATAAATCTTCTGGTTTGTCGCCGGAATCGAATCCAAGCTCAGTCCCTGCTCACGCAAATTCCCCAGCAAGGTTTGATTTGCCTTGGGAATTTTATGCAAAGTGAAATTCTTTTGTTCGTACTCTCCCCTCCTCGGGTCAGAATTCTTTTCGTCAATGAGTTGCTCAATGGTGGAGCGTCCGTCTCCAACCACATTCGATCGGTCCTTGCCGCAGACAAACACATGCCTTTTCCCGATCACTGTCGCTCGAAAATTGTCACCCGAAATGTGTTTTTCGACAATAAAATCGGGACGGTATTGTCTGGCAATCTTCATGGCTTCCAGCAAATCCGCCTCGTTTTGAATCTGATAAGTGGAGTGGTACCCAAGCGACCCCGTCGCTGGCTTTACAACAACCGGGAATCCTAAACTTTTGGCATACCGGCTTGCCCGCCTCTGGCGGGTAAACATTCCCCCCGCCGGCACGGGAATGCCATGTCCCTGCATCAATTTCTTGAATTCAAATTTATGGTCTGTTGCGCCTCGAGTTTCATCCGCCAACGGATTGGCCTCAAAATACCGCCAACCCCCGGTTGGCGGGTTTGGCAGTCGGTACCGATATTCATTTTTGTATCCGCCTGCGATTTTTATCGCTTCTATTTCTATCCCCCGCTTTTTCGCTTCTTTCATAATTATCAAACTCCTATTCAAGATTTCCTCATCGGGCGGCTCTGCAACAAATTTCACTATCCCAAACATGGCAAAAAATCCCAACAGCTTTCCCCAGAGCCAATCTGATTTGGGCATCAATAGGCGTGCCAAAAAATCCACCGGCCACATCACAGTGCGGCGGACTTTTTCCATGTAATAATCAGCATGCAAATCCCAATGCGATTTGCGCTTGGTGGGCAGGCAATACGGGCAGTAATTCACCCCGTTGAAATAAATATTAAATTATCCTCCAAGCTTATCTCAACAGAAATTTCTAACAGGGTCAATGCCCTAATTGTATACTATTTTTTAAACAGCAGGACTTTGTATGCGCCGAAGTTCCACAAAAGGGAAATTCCAGTAGCGGCGGCTTTGCCGAAATTGGTCCACAGTTCTTGGTTTAGGCCGAACTGCGGCGGGACAAATTTGGTAAACGCAACCAGCAGAGTCGTATTGATCACAAGCCCCACGCCGGTGATGATGACAAAATACATGTACTCTTGTTTGGATTTTTCGGCCGGAGTATTCTGCCCGATCCGGAACCAGTACCAGAAAATGATTTCCCCGATGACTAAGACCAGAATCAATCCCAGATAATATTGGTAGGAATATTTTTGGGCAGCGCCGAAAGCCGCCAATACGATTACTGACGCGCCCAATACGCCCGCGTAGATAAATTCAACCAGATTGGACAGCAGTCCTTCGTCTCCGTTCGTCCTTTTGAACACCAGATACCGATTCCAGAAATAACTGTGGGTAACCGCCAGAAAAAAAGTGATCATCGAAAACCCGCCGACCGTTGCGCCGGTAAAAATGCCGGTGTAAAACATAAACGTATTTAAAAACGCGAAATCAATCGCGGTGTTCAGAAATCCTATCCCAAGAAATCGCACGAATTGCGCGATCAAGTTTCGCATTTATTCTTGTTCGCCCAGCTCAAGGTCGCGGTCAATATCCTCCATCCGTTCTTTGGGCGCATCAGCGATCGCTCCCGGTCCCTGCGTTCCATCGCTTTTAATGACGTTCTCCACCGCTGCCCACTGCGCATCGCCGCTTTGGGGCACAACTATTGCCACCTCGTCTCCCGGCTCGGCTTTGAAATAAGTAAGACTAGCCAGGAGCAGGCGGTAGCTTTTTCCATCGACTGTAACGCGGTATTCACCATTTTCAGTTTGACTCAAAATGCCTAATTTCTTTTCTCTTTCCACTGGACCGATCTGCTTATAAATAAACGATCCATCATCTGAAATTGTGAGTTTTAAAACATCACCCTCTACCAGTTTTGATTTTGAAGCATAATTGGCCGGCACCGGGTATTTCTTTCCATCCGGGCCCATCATGTTTTGGCCGTCAAAAACCCCCTCTATGACCTTACCGCCGCCACCCATAGAAGGCGGCATCATGATCCGGGCTTTTTCCGCAATGCTTGAAACTGAGCTTTTTGATCCCATGATTTCACGCAGGATTTGTTTGGCTGATTGAATGTTTTTTTCCGCGCTTTCCAGCATTTGGCTGAGCAACGCTAAATTTGAAAGTTTATCCACAGTTGTATCTTAATCTGCCAGCAAGCTAGCAGGTTTTTTTTAATTTTTGTATCAAGTAAAGCCTAAAATAACCTTCAAAATTATTATATGTCATTTTACTCAAAAAATCAAATCCGCTATGCAGTGCGCTCAATCCCTGATGATGCCGGCACCTGGCCAAGCCGGGCATGCTGAACGATCTCCGCCTCAACCTCGGAACGCGGCCGGCCGTATTTGAGCTTGGAAAGCTTGCGGACAGCGTTGTAAACTTCCTTAGGGCCAGCCTGGACCGGGGGCAAAGTTTCAATGTTAAATGGCCGTGACCCTGTACCATTGATCATAAGTTTTATGTAAGCATTGAACCGGTCGATATTTATCACGTCAAAATCGTTGAATACCGGAGCGAATTCTTTGGCCATAAGCTCGGCGTCCTCTACGCCAATGCGAAACGTAACCACTGTTCCGGCGTTGCCAAACACCGCATCTTTGATTTTACTGTTATTCTCCTGCACCAGCTGGCTGATATACTGGTGAGCCATGATTAGGCTCAGCTTGTATTTGCGCGCCTCAGAAAGAATCGTAGCCAGGCTGTCTGTAACAAAATTTTGAAACTCGTCAATATACAAATAAAAATCTCGACGTTCCGATTCCGGAATATCGGCTCGTCCCAACGCGGCCATCTGCAGTTTGGAAACGATAATCAGCCCAAGCAGTTTCGAATTGACCTCGCCGGTTTTGCCTTTGGAAAGGTTGATAAGCAAGATCTTGCCTTCGTCCATTATTTTTCGGAAATTGAACGAGGAATGGGACTGGCCGATTATGTTGCGCATCATTTCATTTTCCACGAACCGGCCGACCTTGGAAATAAGATAACCGAGCATTTCCGATTTATGAAAATCACTGGTCTTGGCCATTTCCTGTTCCCAGAACGAGCGAACCACCGGATCAGTGACTTTCGAGAGTTTATAGCGCTGAAACTCGGGATCCGTAAACATGCGCGGGATCTCCGCAATCGTGCCAGGGTACTGTTTATCAGCCATAAGCGTTAGCATCACGTTGCGCATGTTATGTTCGAACATTGGGCCGATCATTTCCGGCGGGAACAGTTTGTAAAATATCTCAATCATTTCCTGCACCGCAAAATCTTTCTGTTCATCATTTTCCACCTCCAGCATATTGATGCCCATGGGCCTCTGCATATCAAACGGCTCAAACAGCACCACGTCTTCGGCCCGCTCTTTGGGGATATTCTGGAGAATTGCTTCCACTAAATCGCCGTGCGGATCCACGACCGCCAGCCCCTCGCCGTTTTTAATGTCCTGAAGCGCGATATTTTTGATAAATTCCGATTTGCCGGTGCCAGTGCGTCCGATAATGTACATGTGCCGGCGGCGATCATCGCGTCCGATCTTGACCTCTGTCCTAATGCCGCGATAATTATTCAGCCCGAGCAAAACCCCGTCCTGTACTATGTTAACCGGCGCGGGCGCGCGTTTGGCTGAGAGCCATTTGATGTTCGGAGTCTGGTTGAATTTGGTGGGTAAATGAAACACGCTGGCACACTCCTCGGTATTCATAATCATTTTTTTGCGCCATCGCTGATTCATGGTACGAAACGTATAATCCCTGATGATCCGTGATTGTGATTTGCGCAAGGTGCGGAAACCATTGAACGGCGCCTGACTGAACTGCATAAATGAAGACAACACGTTGCGCATATGGCTCGCCGCTTCATGTTCGTTTGCCGAAGAAACCACCACACGCAGGTTGCATTCAAAACCGTTTTTACCGGCCTTCTCCTCAAGCTTTTTTACCGCGTCCTGCTGCATTGGCGTAAGCTGGCGGTACATGCTGTTTTTGGAATCAGTACTGCTGGCCATTGGTCCGGCTTGTTTTGAGGCGGATTTGTTGGCTGAGTTCATTACATCGTCCATCAGAGCAAACATCCAGTGCAGGAGTTTTAAAAACCAATTATGATGCATTTCTACCTCACCGCCCTTCTGAATATGGCGCGCTCGCTTCATGACCTTGGCCCGCCACCCCAATGGCGCCGTGCAGACAATGAGCTGAACCGCTGCGGCCTCGTTCTCGGAAAGCTTGGACATACTGTTGGCAAGAGCGTTCAGGGGGTCACTCTCCATATTTTTGTAAGTCTTTATCGGGAAAACGTATTTCTTTTGCAAGACAAGCTCCACTGCAGCAGATGAGCCTCCCGGGCGCAGAATCCGCGGCGGCAAAACCGAATCAATCTGCGCGGCCGGGTATTGAGCGTGGATTTGTTTTTCCACGAGATCTTGCAAACGCGCCGGGCAGTTGATCAAAAAAGAAATCTTTTTATCTATACTTACTATTTCAAAACTAATACTCTCCTGGCCTTCCAAAAACGTGTAAAAATTCCGCTTTTCCACGTGTCCTAGAGTGGCAAATATCTGTTCGGCAACCCCGATCATTTCCTTTTCTTCTTTGGCCGGATCTTTCTCTTTGTCGGCTTGGGTTGTCTCGCGCGGCATGAAGACCTCTAAAAACACGGAGTTTAAAATTTTTGCGCCCGCGATTTTCCGCCTCAGTATTTTCCGGTACCAAAAAATCGCTCCAATGCCGCCGACCATTGCTAACAGGAGAAGGAAAAAAAATATTAAGATCAGATCATTCACCCCGTAATACAACTTCGAGAGTTCACCGACAAGGTGAACAAAGTTGTCTCCTGGAGTTTAATAATAAATAAACTAATGATTATTAATCAATTACCATGACAATAAATAAACTCAAAATTGATATACGGGGCTCATTTTGTTTCTTAGTTTGGTTTGTCTTTTTGCTGTTCGCGCAACTCGCGAGCTGCGCTTATCGCAGCTATCAGGTTGTCTTGACCGGCTGAAAGCGCGTTGCCTTTCAAATTTTCTGGGGGAATTGCAGCTATCTCGTGAACGATTTTTTCGGCTGATGAGAGAATGGAATTCAAATCTGCAACCGTGCGAATTTCGTGTTCCTGACCTGGCGCACTTATCCCTGTCGTCTGTGACCTAGCAGAAATCTCATCTGCCATTTCTGCAAGCTCTGATGCGGCCTGATCATGTTCTGCGCTATACCCTTCAGCTACAGGCTGCTGTTCGTGAATTTGCCCGTGAGCCTCTTCTGTCTGCGCTGTTTGGGCATCAACAATCGGCGGTACGATTTCGTGGCTATCAGGCTGCGGTTCCAAATCCGGCATTTTTTTGTTCCTCTGCAATGGTTAATTTTAATTTTTCAAACTCTTCATCGATTTTCGCTTCCATCGCTTCTTTATGCTGAGGATAAGCGGCCAGAACCAGATCGAGCGCGTGATAATCTTCTTGGTTCAAAGACTGCTTCATTTTTGTGATTTCCGGCGCGGGGAGCAAGGGACGCAAAACCTCTACAATGACCTGATGCAAATGTTCCTGCACGCGCGCGAACAAATCAGCCTTATCATCCTCAGACAAAGATGCAAGCCCCAGATCGCTAAACAGTTCTTCAGAATAGTCCTCAATTTTTTGTTCCAGATCGTAGTACATTATCTATGCAGACTGCTTAAGCTTATCTAAATCAATATGGCTCTCTTCGTTGGCAAACGGCAAACGCGGCTTTTGGCTTTGGATGTGAGATAAATACTCTTGGAGATTGCGCCCCGATTCCACCCCGGCTCGTTCAGGCATAATTTTGTCTTCGAACTGTTTGTTTAGTCCGGAAATAATTTCTTCGGCAAATTCCGTAGTAATCATTGGGTGTGGTTCTGCTTTTGGCAACTGCGGTTCCGGGACAAATTTGCTGTCTTTAATACTGTAAATTTGATCTCTTGCGGGAGCGGTCTTTGCGGAAGCCATCTGGTTGTTGAACCTGGAAATTTTCTGCCACAGAGCGTCAATTTCGGAAAGCGCTGCCTTCTCCTCGACCGTGAGATTCTCAAGCTGCCGCTTAGTTTCCAAGTCGCGCGTCATCGTGCTGATCCCGGTACTAGCCGCCAGCGATGGCTGAAATCGCAAGCCGTTTTTTGAGGCGGTATGCGCTGTGAATTCTTCTCGGAGCTTTGTTATGGCGGAAGCGGAATATTCCATAATAAAAAGTTATCTTTCAAAAAAATTGTACCAGAAAACAACGGTTTTGACAATTTGGCAAATGTGTTACAGTGAGAATATGGTGGGTCTGCATATTTTCTATTTTTCCCTCGGTCTTGCGATCATGTGGATTGCTTCGGGACTGGTGGTTCACGGCATAACAAAATTTTCCAAAGATGTCCGCGTTTCTACCTTTGCCGCTTCTTTCCTTATCTTAGGAGTTCTCACCTCTTTAACTGAGATCTCCGTGGGCCTGAACTCTGTGATCGAGAAACGGCCGACTATCTTTGTCGGCAATTTGATCGGCGGCTCTTTTGTGATATTGATGCTCATAATCCCTGTTTTGGCAATTTTTACCGGCGGCATCACGCTGAGGCATAGGCTTGATCAAAAAAAGCTCTTATTTTTTTTGCTGCTGCTGGCCGCCCCCGCATTTTTGATTCTCGACGGATTTGTTAGTAGTTACGACGCAGTACTGCTTATCCTATTGTACGTAGTTTTTTTCAATTTATTTCAAAGCGAAGAAAAACTCCTTGATCATCTGAAACGCGGGGCGCAAAAAAAAAGTTCGGCCGCACTGCGTGACATACTGGGAATAATTATCGGCGCCGTCCTCATCTATGCAGCCGGAAAAATCCTAGTGGACCAAACTATTTTTGCCGCCCAGCTCCTGGATGTGCCGGCCATGCTCATCAGCCTCCTCGTGCTCTCCCTTGGAACCAACATGCCAGAGCTGATGATTGCCGCACGATCTCTCCGGGCCGGACACACAGAGGTCGCATTCGGAGATTACGTGGGCTCTGCGGCCACCAACACTTTGCTATTTGCGGTTTTTACCTTGATGCACGGTTCATTCGCAATTGAAACCAAAGGGTTCGCCCCCTTATTTTTCGTGATCATAGGCGGCTATATTACTTTTTTTATATTCGCCCGCATCAAAAATAGAATTTCGCCACTAGAAGGCCTGAGTCTCATATTAATTTACGTTATATTTACGCTATTTCAAATTTCGGAAATACTAACCCTCTCTGCCAAGGTCTAAGAGCCTGTCTGAAAAGCTTGCTTTTGAGATAAAATGTTCGGGATTTTGAGGGAAAACTTTGAAAAAAGCGG
>MFEK01000006.1:0-24443 GCA_001779925.1 Candidatus Doudnabacteria bacterium RIFCSPHIGHO2_01_FULL_46_14 | reverse complement strand
AGCGGAAGCGATGCTATAGCATCGGTGAGCTTTTTGAAGAGTTTGCAGCCAGAATCCTGACATTTTAGCCAAATCTGAAGTTTTCAGACAGGGTCTAACCCGTTTGCCCGGGCATGGTATAATATAATCCAAGGCTAAAATAAAAATTAACATCGAAAAAATTCTAACGAGTGAACATAAAAACAATCTTCACAAAAAATCTTCGCTGGATTGATATAGTCAATCCTGGTTCGGAAGAAATCGAGTGGCTACGGACCAATTTTCGATTCCATAACCTACATTTTCAGGCAGTGGCTGAAGCCCAGCACCGCACTCATATTGACGAAGGCGACGGCTATGATTTCATTGTGCTGTTATTTCCGGTTTACGATCGTGCGGCTCAGGAAATAATCCCCGGAGAGGTGGATTTTTTTGTTGGTCGTGATTTCCTAATCACGGTGCACTATAACCAGATACATACCTTGAAAACTTTTTTCAATGAGACTAGAAATTCCACGGATCTGCGTGCAGCCCGCATGCAAAAAGGTTCCGGGTATCTACTTTATAAAACTCTCGACAGCCTGTTTCGCAGATCCTATCCGATCCTCGATCATATCAGTGAAGACATAACGGAAATCGAGAGCGGAATTTTTCACAAGACGGGCGTTGATTTGCTTTCAAAAATCGCGCTCATGAAAAAAAATATCATTGAGTTCCGCAAGATGATGAAAACCCATCATTACGTGCTGGCAAAACTGCCGAAACGAACCGCCAGTTACCTCAATTTCCCGCAGTCCAAACTCTATTACCGCGATCTGCTGGAATATTTCGAAAATATCTGGGATATTCTCGAAGCCCTCAAAGAAACTGCGGACACGCTCGCGGATACTAACCAATCACTCGTCGCGCACCGCCTAAATCAGCTTACCAGGAATATTTCCATAATGTCGGCCATTGTCCTGCCGGCAACCCTAGTTGCTTTTATATTTGCCGTGGAAATTCCCGGACGGCCGTTTCACGATAGTCCGATTGGCTTTTGGATAGTGGCCGGACTTATGACCCTCGCCTCGCTTTTAATGCTCTGGCTTTTCAAACACAAAAAATGGTTTTGAACTAAGCTGAGCAAGCTGATTGATTTTCAACAACGGCCAAGACAGTATTGGTCGTTTTTTGTGCTAAAATAGAGTAATAAGGAGGCTTCATGTCTACGGCTATTCGTGAATTCAGTGCCTGGAAATACGGCAACCGGCTTTCTGATTCGCTCTACGGTCTTGTCCGATTACTCGCAAAACCCGTAGCACAGCTGCTAAACGCATTAGGCATCACAGCTAATCAAGTTAGCGTGTGCCGGCTCATCTGCGCGCCGCTGTCATTTTATCTGCTTAACAATTTTAAGCAGCCTCTATGGGAATATTGCATAGTCATCCTTCTGTGGGCATACAGCGATGGAGTTGACGGAGTGATGTCTAAAGACCCCGGAATGGAAAACAAACCTGAAGATGACATTGGCAGCGTCATCGACCCGCAAGCTGACAAAGCGACAATCGGCGCTCTATACCTGTTTCAATACAACAATTTTCCGCAAATAGTTGTATTAACCCTGATTGGGGAATCAATCATAGTTGTGCTGTCAGCGTGCAGTTTGGCATTAGCTCATCTACAAGGCGAGAGCGTACGTGCCGTCATAAAAAAAATGCGGGCTAGCTATTGGGGCAAATTCAAATTTGTCCTTGAAACAACAAGCGCGCTTTTGATGGTTTGGTACGCTGCCTCTCCGAGTCGAGGGTTGGAGACTATAGTGGTCATCACGTCAACTGCTGCTATCTTTCTCATGATCATGTCGCTCCTGGCGAAAGTCAAGAAGGTGCTCGGCTGATGCAAACAACTGACAATAAAGGGCGGCGATCCATCCGGATCCCCGCCCCGCTGTTTTTTATAAGTCGATTTAAAATCGACTAAAAACTAGCAATTGCTAGAAAAAACAAGAACCTAGATTAAAATAAAAGTGACTCACAGATTTCGTGATCATGAGAACTTGTTTCCTACTTAAAATAACGCGACCCTGATGAGAAACCCCACCAGGGTCGAATCAATCCAGATTACACGCAGGCCGCGCGCACGAGCTTGCGAGCCTGGGGAAAGTTCAATTTGTTGTGCAAGGCGTCGTCCGCGGTCTTGATCACATCATAAACTCCGGCCGCGAATATCCAACTTAGTGCCGGAAGACAGCTATCCCAATAGAGCATGCTTTCCGTCTCGATGAAGCGGCAAGCTCGCAAAAACGGCGCGCTTTTCCAACCAGCATCCAATTGAAACACGAACGGCTCCTGAACCAATGCCCAAAAACCGGCCCGCCATTGTACCTGCAGGCTCTTCCCCTCTGGTAGCGGCGAAACTTCCTGCAAATACAGACCGTGGTCAGTCATTCTCATCCAGACAATCAACTCGACCGACCGGGCTGTAACTTGGGAATTGTAAGCGTGTCGTTTCAACTGCGGATGAAACTGATCGAGCGACTCGCCTTTTTTCGAGTTGATTCGCAGGCGATAGAATCCTGGCTCAGTAATACTTTCGAGCTTTCGCCGAGTTCGCGAAAAATGCCTGTTCCAATCGGCGATAAACTGTCTGAATTCTTGGTCGTGTAAATCCACCCGCCGTTTAAACGCAAGCGCAAATGCTCTTGCGGGATGTGTGGAAAAACTCGCGCCGTTAAGTTCAGGCAATTGCGAAAGCCAATCAGCAAACGTGTTTGAATCTTTCTCTTTCATTATGGTTCCTCCTTCTTTGCTATTCCTCGTCGGGAACCTATTCAGGAATAACGCATCACTGGTTTGGTAAGCCCCAATGAATGGCTTTATAGTGCTGGCACCTTAACATTGCTTTCATTTAATTGCAAGGGCTCTGAGAGCTTGTTAGAATGATTCTATGCTAAAGCTGTTCAATACACTCACCCGCAACCCAGAAGAATTCAAATCAATCAAAGCAGGGTACGCAGGAGTTTATACTTGCGGGCCAACGGTTTATGATTACGCTCATATTGGCAATTTACGCGCCTATATTTTCGCTGATGTTTTAAAGCGCACACTCCTCCATAACGGCTACGCAGTCAAACACATCATGAACATCACTGATGTCGGCCACCTCACGGGTGACCGAGATATGGGTGAGGATAAAATGCAGGTGGCAACAAAGCGCGAGCGCAGGACCGCCTGGGACATTGCTTCCTTTTACACGGACGCTTTTTTAAATGACATCCGCGAGCTAAATATCCTGACGCCTGACAAACTGCCCAAAGCCACAGATCATGTGAAAGACATGATCAAATTGATTCAAGAATTGGAAAAGAAAGGCTTTACCTACATCACCCGCGACGGGATTTATTTTGATACCTCGAAATTAAAAGACTATGGGAAATTGGGAAGATTAGACCTCGAAAGTTTGCGAGAGGGTGCTCGCGCGGAGATTAACCATGAAAAGAAAAACCCTACTGACTTCGCCCTTTGGAAGTTTTCACCCTCCCCCAGCCCCTCCCCTCAAGGGAGGGGAATAAAACAGAGGGATATGGAATGGGACTCGCCATGGGGAATAGGTTTTCCCGGCTGGCATATCGAATGTTCAGCTATGTCTGTAAAATATCTTGGTCAGCCGTTTGATATTCATACTGGCGGCATAGACCACATCCCCGTGCACCACACCAACGAGATTGCGCAAAGCGAAACCGCTTACGGCAAGCCTCTGGCAAAATTCTGGCTGCACTCGGAATTTTTGATGCTAGATGCTGGTAGAATCGGTAAAAGCGAGGGTAACGCGATCACACTTGAAGAATTGAAATCCAAAGGACACTCCCCTCTTGCTTACCGCTATTTCGTTTTGCAGGGGCATTACCGCTCGAAGCTCAATTTTACCTCAGAAGCCATGGACGGAGCACAGAATACCCTCAATAGTCTTTATTCCAAGCTGTCGCAATACAATGAAGGCTCAGTCGGCTGCGCTGAATACCAAAAAGAATTTTTCGAGGCAATGAATGACGACCTTGATACTCCCAAGGCTCTGGCTATGATGTGGGAAATGCTTGATTCTGACCAGCCAGGAGAAGCCAAATTTGCCTCACTAATGGAATTCGATAAAATTCTTGGACTCTCTCTGAAAGATACGTGGACACAACGGCGACTGCCCTTGCCGGAGGAGATTGAAGAGTTGCGAACGCAACGCGACGAGCTCCGAAAACAAGGTAAATGGAGCGAAGCCGACAAAATCAAAATAAAAATTGAGCTAAACGGGAGATTCCAAGTGCGCGATACAGAAAACGGAACAATGGTCATCCGATTGACAAATGACTAATTTTTTGCTATAATATATGTGTTAGTTGCGATTTAGATCTTTTGTAAAAAATCCGGCGAAGGCCGGTTTTTTTTTGTTGTACGTTTGCACATAGTACTTCTATTTACGCCTTGCTAATTTTGATGGAGCATCTTGCCGCCATAGGCAAGAATTCAAGATCTACGGAGGAATTTTATGTTCAAGCCAATTATCCAGTTGTTTTTAATGCTGGGGATTTTTACCTATGGCCAAGAAGCCTTAGGAAAAACTGCGCCATCAGACAAAGAGAGCTTTGGAATCTACAAGGTTCAAGAAAATGACACCACGAGCGATATCGTTCTTCGCGCCACGCGCAACGGGGCAAATTGGGAAACATCCTGGGTGATAGTCGTAGATAACAAGGGAAATGTCAGGGGCAACAAGCACCTGATTCAGCCCGGCTGGCAGATTTGGATCGCAAAAGAAAAGATAAAAACTGCAGCAGTTCAGGTGAAACAATCACTGGAAACAGTCTGTGCATTCTATATCAATTCTGAATGCCTCAAATCTCTAAGCAAGATCAATGACGTGAGCGACGTTACTCTCGCGCTCAACAACCCCATCTACATCCCAAACGATTTCCAGCCCAAGGTTACATTGAAGCGGCTGGTACCCACAATAGTGCGCGAGACCGAAATTTCGCAATCTTATGCTGCGCTGTGGACATTCGCATTGCTGGCGGGCATTGTAACGGCGCTAATTGGGGCGCGGCATATCAACCTTGTGCCACCAGCGACTCAATTACCCAAGCGGTCTGTGCCATCGATTACTCTGCCTTCTACCGCGCTGACAAAACTGAATTTCCAAATACCTAGATTATCTGAAAAACGAGAAAAACTCGCACTCATACGTCGTGATATCATACATCGGTTGGAGAAGAGACAAATACCATTTAACTCTTCCCTTCTCCAAACCGAATCCTGGCTGTGGCGCCCCCGGGTCGTTTACTGCGACCCTTCATACGGCGGGCAAATTTACGGCGTGTTCACGGACGCTGTTGCAGCCTATAAGCCAGCCGAGGCAAAAAGATACGGCAGACTGAGATTCGAAGGATTGGGCCATTACGAAATTCCGGGAATTGAGTTTCCCGGCCTTCGCCGCGTCAGTCTCGAGAGACTGCGGGAAATCGGCACTCATTGGTTGGAGCCCGAACTGGGAGATTTTGAAAATAGGTTTATGAAGAAATTCCCAGGCTATTTGGCTGACCAATTCAATCAAGAGCCTTTTGATTTCGTGCGCACAATAGATGTAGAAAATGGAACCTGGACTTGCAGAATCGTCCCAACTCCGGGAAACGAACTTGATCGAGACTCGATGGAAACGAGAATCGACGAGACCTTACAACAAATCGGCGATCCCCGCTACTGTAAAAAAGGATTTATATACCAGAACAGCGTTGGCATCGTTGAAATCACCTTCATGGAGAGAAAAGCAGCATGACACAGACTCACATCATTGAACCGACAATCGGCGTTTTGGGACTCGGCAACATTGGGCAGGAAGGAACGGGCATGCTAGCCGGAGCTCGAGACGCAATCCTCAACTCGATCGCGACTGAAGGGAAAAACCCAGGACTGGCTGACAAGCTTAGATCCCGAGTCATTTATGCCGCGGGGAACACTCAGCATCCTACACTGGGCCGGGTCGCAGCACAGATTCCCGGATTGTATCCCCTATATATGGGGGGTACCAAGATTACCGGCGGGGCCAATAGCCTTGCTGAAGCAAGCGAAGCTTTTGAAATCTCCAAAGAGAAATTCAAGAACCTTTTCCCAAGAGCTCAGGCCTGGCTGATTGGAGGAGCTGCCGGAGGCAACACCTGTGCCGGCTCTATCGAGAAAGCGATTAGCATGTGCATGGAAGCAGGAATCGCTGTCTTTCCTTTTCTCTATCGCCCCTCAAAAAAAGACGGCACCAGCCTAAAAAAAATTAGGCAAGGCGACGAGCTCATCCAGAGGTTGCGCGAACAAAAATTGCCGTACTTTGAAATCTGTACCAGTTCCATTCCAGCCATCGCGCAAAAGTATGGTTGGTCGCGCGATCGCGCTTCAGCATGGCTCCTCAGGCAAGGCGAGTTCGCTCTCGGAGCCATGATCAGCATTCTTTACAACTACGGAAACAGCATCGACGAACGCCGATTCTGTGAATTCTACGATCATTCGATGCTCCTGACCGTCACACACAAGGAAATCCCTGTAGCTCAAATCGGGGAGGAAGGTGAAAATATCAGTCGGGAATTGAAAGCTTTCTACGATGCCAGTTGGGTTAACGATTGCTTTACGATCCGTGATACCCCTGATCCTGCAAAAGAAAGAGAGTTCGCCGGGGTAATGCGTGCTTTCCATTCCAATAATCCTGGAAAATATCAGGATCGTTTGAACGAGGTGTTCGCAGAACTCGACGAAAACAACTACGGAGAACAAGATTTCAAGATTCACACGGAGCATGGATACGGGGGTGATCCGGAAACTGCAACCGTGACAGTAATCGGGTTTGTTAAGGGAGACACTGTACATCATCACAACTTTTCGCTATTCGGCAGATCAGCAGCAAAACTCAAAATTGAGACTGTTCCGGAACTGATTGAGGTAAAAACCCCCGCAAGAATTCCCATGCATGAAACCGCTCGTGCGGCTAATCAACCCCCTGTTCCCGCTCCTATCACCGCAGTTCCGAAACCCACGCTTGTATCTTTCAGCTCTTTCACTGAGCTGGAACGGGCGCTAAAAAACTCCAACTTGCAAGCTGTTCAATTTCTGAGCAAGGGCACTATTCCTTTCCCGTTTACCGGTGATGAATTCGGAAAATTCTGCGCCGGAATCGAGGAAATGCTGCCAAACATGGTTCTTTCCGAATCCAATCTCCGTCTGGTTCAAAATGTCATTCCCAGAGAAGGCATCATGCAGCTGCGGGGCATCAATGACCGTCTCAAACTGCGCATCAAAGCGCTGATCTACTCTGAGGACACACAAAAAAAATCAGCATAACAAGCATTGTCCTGGATAATTCGCTCTATAGTCAGTCTTCTCAGTAAATATGCGAGAAGCCAGGGAAGCCCGGTCCGAGAGCCGAGCTTCCCTGTTTTTGTTTATAAAATGTGCTTAATCTGAGGATTAAACAGCGGTTGACCTTGAACTGCGAGCAAAGTATTATTAACATACCCTGATTTAGAATAGCCTAAACAAAAACCCGTGGCTCAAGACACAAAAATCGACAGACTGCCGCCACAAAACCTCGAAGCAGAGGTTTCGGTTTTGGGCGGGATCATGCTGGACCGCGACGCAATCATCAAGGTCGCAGACCAGCTAACGCCTGAGGATTTCTATGACCGCAAAAACGGCCTGATTTTTGAAACAATGCTCGATCTTTACGATGAACGCTCGAGCATTGATATACTGACGGTCGGCAACCGCCTCGAGGAAAAGGGTATGTCGACCCAAGCCGGCGGCATGGCCTATCTGACAAGCCTAGTCAACTCCACGCCTAATGCCGCTCATGTCGCGCATTATGCCAAAATCGTCCAGCGTAAAGGCACTTTGCGAAAATTGATCCTAGCCTCGTCAGAAATCATCAGCGCGTCCTACGGCGATGTTGAGGATATGGACATGCTTCTTGATACCGCGGAACAGCGCCTATTTGGAGTATCACAAAAATATCTCAAGCAAAATTTTATACCTCTGACATCGATCCTCCATGAAACCTTTGACCGGATTGATGAGCTTCATAAAGAACGCGGTAAACTCCGGGGCATCCCCAGCGGTTTTGCTGACATGGACAACCTACTCGGCGGACTGCAAAAATCCGATTTGGTAATTTTGGCTGCCCGCCCGTCCATGGGAAAAACTTCGCTCGCGCTTGATATCGTCCGGCACGTCGGGGTCAAGGAAAAAATCCCTGTTGGGGTATTTTCCTTGGAAATGAGTAAAGATCAGCTGGTGGACCGTCTTTTGGCTTCCGAAGCTGATGTGGACCTTTGGAAAATGCGCACAGGGCGCCTCTCGGACGACGGCCAGGATAATGATTTTGAGCGGATTGGGCATGCTATGGGCAGACTCGCGGACGCGCCGATTTTTATTGATGACAGCGCCTCCTCCAACATCATGGAGATTCGCACCAAAGCGCGCAGATTGCAGGCTGAGCAAAACCTCGGCCTTATCGTGGTTGACTATCTTCAGCTGATGCAGGGCCGCAACCAGGAAAACAGAGTCCAAGAGGTCTCAGAGATTTCCCGGGCTTTAAAATCGCTTGCTCGCGAGCTCAATGTCCCAGTTCTCGCGCTCTCCCAGCTTTCCCGCGCTGTTGAGCACCGCGGTACGGACAAAAAACCCCAGCTTTCCGATTTGCGCGAATCCGGATCCATCGAACAGGACGCGGATGTTGTCATGTTTATTTACAGAGACGAGGTCTATACAGGTAAGGACTCGCGTAAACCGAACATCGCGGAAATCCTCGTACGCAAACACCGCAATGGTCCGACAGGTACTATTGAGCTGTTTTTTGATGCCAGTAAAACGTCGTTTAGAAGCTTAGCCAAGGAAAGAGAAGTGATTGAGGAAATAGAAGAAATATAGTTAGCAAACGGCGATTGGCGACGAGCGACTGGGAATTCCTGATCGCTGATCGCTGATCGCTGATCGCTGATCGCTGATCGCCTATGAACATCCTTCCCAAATCCATTCGTAAACTTATAGAAGAATTATCAAGACTCCCTGGCATTGGCCCGAAGAGCGCTTCCCGGCTGACTTTTTATTTGCTCAAAACCAAGGATTTTGACCGGGAACTTCTGGCAACAGCGGTTAATAATTTGAAAGTTGAATTAACATTCTGCCAGCAGTGCCACAATCTGGCTGAAAGTGTACTCTGCCCTATCTGCGCTGATAAAACCCGCAAACAAAATCTCATCTGCGTGGTCGAGGAACCCCTCGACGTGGTAGCGCTCGAACAAGGCCGCGGCTTTGAGGGTGTGTACCATGTTTTGGGCGGAGTCATTTCCCCTATCGATGGCGTAGGCCCGGACGATTTGCGAATTAGAGAATTACTAGACCGCATTATGAACCTTGGCCAGGGGGCAGAAATCGTAATTGCGACCAATCCTTCACTCGAGGGCGAAAGCACGGCCATGTATGTGGCCCGCCGCCTCAGGAGCATCCCAGAGGTCAAAATAACGCGCATTGCCCACGGCCTGCCTATCGGCGGCGACATCGAGTACGCTGATGAACTCACCATTGCCAAAGCCATGGAAGGGCGTAGAGATTATCAAGTAAATTAAAATCCACATATGGTACAATTCACGAATTGTACCATTGGTATTTTCTAAAGGGTCAACCTTGCGGTTGACCCTTTAGATTATGCCATTGATTGAATTTCCAGTTCTGTGAATTCCTGACGATGGCCAATGCGACGGCGGTAGCGGACTTTGGATTTATATTTAAAAATGCGCAGTTTTCGGTCTCTCCCCTGCTTTAGCACTTTAGCTGTGACTTTCGCGCCTGCAACAAACGGACTGCCGATTTTAGTGTCTTTGTCAGAAACCAGCAGGACTTTATCAAAAATTATCTGGTCGCTGTCTGCGGCTAGTTTTTCAACGCGGATTTTATCTTTGGGGGAAACGAGATACTGCTTCCCGCCTGTTTCAATGATTGCGAACATATCAAATATGATACCTAAAAACTAATTACGAGTCAATACTGCGCTCTCCCCGACCTGTAAACGGTTGCGCCACACAAATCCTTCGTTGACCTCCAAGACCATATCAGACTCAAACGAACTCTGGATGATGACCGGTTCTTCTCCATTTTCCGGGTACCTAAGCCCCTCGCGAATCTCCACGATTTTCCCATTCTCTATAAAAATCATGTCCAAAGGAAAGCGCATGCCCTGCATAGTGAACCGTTGGAATTTCGGTTTTTGATAAGTAAACAGCATGCCGCAGTCAAGGCATAAAGAATCTCTACCGGAAAGTCCCTGCGCCTGTTTGGCAATAGTATCAGCGATCTCAACCTTAATCTGCTTATTCCCTACCTGAAAATCAGCCACTTCCAAATCCTGGGTTTGCTTTTGAAAATAATACACGCCCCCGGCGATCAGCAAAATCAAAATTATTATAAAATATTTCATCCCGCTAAAAACCCTTGTATTTAATTATTCTCGATATAAATCGTTCGCATCCTCCCATCAGCTAAAATCTCCAACGTGGTTTATCTTCAATCCTTGATTGTTCTCTTCTTATAAATTATCACAACACTGATGCCCAAAGCAACCATGACTGTGAACAGCGCGACCAAGGCAACAAGCTTGCCCCAGCTCTGCAAAAACACGGCGATTCCGCCGAATACGGCCGACAAAAAATACAAAAACAGGACTGCCTGGCGCTGGGTAAGACCAATGTCGAGCAAACGAAAATGTAAATGTTTTTTATCGCCTACGAAAGGCGACGCACCAAACCACAGGCGTCTAAATATGACCCAGGCCGCATCCATTATGGGAATGCCGAGAACCAACAGCGCGGTCGCGATTTTTCCACCGGAGATGACTGCCAAGACAGCGATCATAAAACCCGTAAACGTGCTGCCGCCTTCGCCTAAAAAAATCTTAGCCGGATAGAAATTGTGCGGTAAAAACCCGAGGCATACAGCTGCAAAAATAATTGCCAAAAAAGCCGTAGTAGTCTGGGCAATATGCGGTGCTAAGGAGAGTGCAAAAATCACAATGCCGGCAATCCCGGAAATGCCGCTGACCAGGCCATCCATACCGTCCAAAAACTTAGTAGTATACGTCATGCCCATGATCCACAAAAAAACCACGAGACTGCCGAGTATTGGATATGGACCGATCTTGTATTGATCGAGGATAATGTCGCCGCCCAGCGGATTTGTAATGTAAGAGATGTGCGTGCCAGCTAGAACCACGAAAAGAGAGGCTACGGTCGGAAAGACAATCTGCACCCAGGCAGGCAAATCATATTTATCATCAAGTATCCCCCCGATAATTAAAAACAGACCGCCTAAAAGCATAGCCGCGATCCGCATGGACTCGACCTCGTCAGTAAATCCGAAAAACGCCAAAACAACAACTGCCGCGGCAAAACTCACGTAGAGCGCCACCCCGCCGAGCTTGGGCTGAGGCAAGGTATGAATTTTCCGATCCATGTCCGGCAGGTCATGCACTCCCAGGCGGATCGCAATTTTCCGGACCCATTTCGTGACGTAAAACGAGGCAATAAAAAATACGAGAAAAAATAGAATGAAACGCATCTACTTTCCTTTCTGAAAAATCATTGCAGGGTCTTCGATCTGGGTTTTACGCGCCTTGGGGCTGACCCAAAACCCGAGATAGCGGCCGAACATCATCCGCGTTTGGGCGTCAATGGCCGGGGCCGAGCCGAAAATAGTGGAAACCAACGGCACAAAAATCCACTGAAAAATCATATTAAACGACCGCCATCTTGATAAATGAGCGGGCCGCGGCGGGATCATCACCAGGTTGATATAAACCGAGAGAATCAAAAATACTGTAGCGACTTGCATCATGGACCGCGTGAGCAGAGGCAAATTGTAAAGCAGCACATTTTCCGCAAGCTTATCCCCGCCCAGCAGAAGTGGCAGCCACCCTAAGATAGCGATCATAATCGAGGCTGTGGCCCAGAAATAATAGCCCTCGACCATCCGTTCAATATAGATGAATTTTTTCCACCATGGAATTTTGCTGTCCTTGAGAGCGTTGGTGACAAGGTATGGAATATTTTCCGAATTGCCCCATGCCCAGCGCCGTTTTTGCTTGTATTGCCCAACAAGCGTACGAAGATAGGTTTCATCAAGCATCGTATCTAGGGACACTGTTGTGAAAAGCGGTACTGCTCGGTAATCGCCGTGATAATACAGCCAGCAGCGCCAAAAAATCTGCGAATCATCGGCGATAACGTCGACTGGCCAAAAATCTACGTCCACGAGCGCGCGGAGCGGCATAGCATGCGAAGAAAATGTTACCAACCGGTCAGGACGCGAGGCTTCGACCATCTGCCAAAACGAATTGGCCACAGCCACGATTCTGGTGATCGCTGGTGCATCCCAAATGTTATTGTTATAAACCGGCATTGGCTGGAAACTCGTGCGGTAAGGTTTTTCTGCTGTCAAAAACGCGTACGTCAGATAAGAAAAATAATCTTTGGAAACTACTGTGTCCGAATCAAACGCGGAAACAATTATATTCTCCATGGGAATTTTCAACTCTTCGCGAAAAATGGCAACGGCGCGGCGGGCAGCATACGTGAGATTGGCTCCTTTGGCTTTGATCTCCCCTTCTATGCCGTCCGGATGCATGAACACTTCGAAACGCAAAAATTTATCACTATACCGCTCCCTGAGGATGCGGCTGTTTTCCAAAGCGAGATCCCGATCACGCTCCTCAGTAGCCAACGCGAAAAATATCTGCTCTTTCGGAAAATTGGAAGAGGCAATAGAACGAACTGAGCTTTCCAAGACTGTTAGACTCTCTTTATAGGTCGGGAGTAAAACCAGATGATAAATTTGCCGAGGATCAAGCGCGCGATCAGTGAAATCGATTTTATTCAAGCGAAAGAGTTCGTGTTTCAGATCCACGACGTTTTTTCGTGAGGAGGCCTCAAGAATTTCCTTGCGAAGCTGCTTTTTGTATCCTTCGAGGTCTGCGAGACTTTCCATTCGTTTGCGCCAGTCATGGTTGGCGTGCAAACGCAATTTGGAAAAACTCGAAAACAAATGCATCGCAGTATTGACAGCCTTGAGAACCCAGTACAAATCAAAAAGGATAATGTATATTGCCACGAGAAAAGGCACGAAATAGGAAAACACAATCGCCCCGGCAAAGGTCAGCCAGGTGAGGAGAGCTGGAACAATCTCCAAAAAACGGTACAATGTAGTCTTGGATTGTTTAGGCATTCAGCACGATTAACGAGAGCGCGGCGGCAGAGAGAATCAATTGCAGGACAATGCTTCCGAAACTCAAAAAATAGCTGAAAAGTTTTTCCCGGGAATAAAGTTTGACGGCCAAAAGCGTATTGATAGCCAGGAGAACGAGCCCTGTGAGAGGAATCTCATAAACTTGACGGGCAGTCCCCAGGTAATCTATCCCATACGCAACATTAAAATGCAGGGGAATTTTTTCCGCTGACCAGCCAAATTTGCCAGCAAGCATCAGCCATAATATAATGTTTAAAATGGCGGAAATTACAAAAGAAACAAAAATTAATCTGTCCTTAAACATTTGCATATTATAACACAAAAATGCGTCCCGTTAGAAATCAAGAAAATCCTATTTTTAATGCTGACCCATCAGATAAATTTCTAACGGGGTGAACAAATTTCTCAAAGAAAATTTTGTCTTACTTTGCATCCTAGCTGCGGCGGCTATATTCCGTTTTGTGCTAATAGACAGCCTTCCCGGCGGTTTGTTCCCGGACGAAGCAGCTAACGGACTGGATGTAAATTCCATACTTTCCGGTGATCTCAAACCGTTCTATGAAAGAGGTAATGGCCGCGAGGCCCTGTTCTTTTATATTATTAGCGTTATGGTGGCGTATTTTGGACGCGGTCCGTGGCAGCATCACGCGGTCTCTGCCAGCTTTGGTTTTTTTGCGGTTCTGGCAACGTATTTTTTAACGAAGCGTTTATTCGGAAAAAACGTGGCCTACCTCACTGCTTTCTTTATGAGTGTCTCGAGTTTTGCGGTAACTATCTCCCGTACTGCTTTCCGTGCAAATCTCGTTCCCCTATTTACCACGCTAACCATTCTTTTCATTGTCAAAACCTGGCAGGAAACTGATCCCAAAAAACGCTATTGGCCTGCCGCGCTTGCCGGAATCTCCTTTGCCCTCGGCTTTTATACCTACATTTCTTACCGGATGATGATCCCACTTCTCATCGCATTCAAATTGGTATTGATAATTGCTTACCGGGATCGAATTAAGGAAATCTTGCGCGAATATTGGAAACCAAAACTCATCGCCGCAGCCGCTTTTCTGGTGACGATTTTCCCGCTAGCGCATTATTTCTGGACGCATCCCGGCAGCTTCGTAGGACGCGCGGGACACGTTTCGATTTTTTCCCGGGATCTCAACGACGGCGATGTTCTTGGGACATTATGGCGGGTGTTCAAGCTTACCATACTTGGATTTTTTACTGATGGCGATATTAATTGGCGTCATAATGTTTCAGGTTTTCCATTTCTGTCCCCTGTTCTGAGCATCTTTTTTGCGGTTTCGCTCGTAGTGTTTACTGTCACGGGCCTGAAATTCCTCAAAGACGCCTGGCAAAAAAAATTGGAAATAAAAACTTTTTCCATGGCGCTTATCGCTGCGTGGTTTTGGGCGATGCTGGTTCCCGAGGTTACGACCGCAGAGGGAATCCCCCATGGCCTCCGGCTCATTGGCGTAATGCCCGCAATGTTTATCATGGCCGCCTGGAGCGTAAATTGGGTTTGGGAAAAATTAAGGAATTATACAGGGCCACATTCGCGCACAGTGATCGCTATGCTGTTTTTATCCTTTATTTTTATTTACAATTTTGCTTTATATTTTGGGGTCGCGGCAAATTCTCCCGAATACTACTACGCGTTTCGATCTGACCTAACTGTTGTCAGCGGCTATTTGAACAAGTATGGAAACCAATCAAACACTTTTCTATCATTGGACAAATTTTCCGTACAAACTGTTGATTATCTAACCACTGAGACGGGAAACCCCTACACTTTGGTAAATCCAGCCGATACTTGGCAACTAAAACTCCAGAGCGGCGATCAGGTTGTATTCACAATGTCAACGCTCTTTGATCGCATCAGATTTCGCCAGTATCACCCTGATGCAAAAATCATCAGCCAGGTAAAAAATAGATTTGGCCAGGTAATCATGGAAGTCTACCAGGAACCATGAAAAGTACTATTCTTTATTACTCTTCCCTGACGAGGGGAGAGTGCCCCGAGTGTAATCACGAGGGGGAGAGAGGTCTATGATTTACATAATCCTGATAGTTTCCGCTTTACTCCGTTTTTACAATAACACGGCAGTAGCACTGTGGCATGACGAGGCGTTTTCTGCTTTGTATATCCGCTATCCATTGGGGGAGATGATACAGAGGATTATTCTGGATGTGCATCCTCCGCTTTACTATCTGGTTTTGCGCCTCTGGGCAATGTTTGCCGGCAACAGTTTGTTTTCTTTGCGCCTGCTTTCGATAATCTTCGGCGTGCTGACAGTCTGGGCCGGGTATATGTTCGTCAAAACCGCGTTTTCGGCCCAAGGCCGATCCGCCTCGGGCGGAGGCAAATTACCTCTTGTAGCAGCTTTCCTGCTGGCAATCAATCCGTTCCAGATCCAATACGCTTTAGAAGCGCGCATGTACACGCTGGGCACTTTTCTGATCCTGCTGGCCTCGTATTTCCTGGTTAAAGCTCTTGTCAGGGATGTACACTCGACTAGAAAAAAATATTGGGTCGGTTTCACTCTCGCGGTGGCTGGGTGTTTATATACCCATTATTATCTGGTATTTTCCGTGGCAGCGCTTGGGCTTTATATTCTATTTGATGTGTTTACCACGCGACGATTCAAAAATTTACTGCCCGCAGTGCTTTCCGCACTTGCCGTAACAGTCCTCTATATTCCCTGGTTGAAGAGTTTCTTTGAACAGGCCTCCCGCGTCCAAGCCTCGTACTGGATCCCTGCCATGGACCGCTGGAGCGTTCCTGGGACAATCTGGAAGATGGTCTTCGGCGGACAGGGCATCCGGCCCCTGGTGCTCGTCATTGCCAGCGTGGTGACACTGGCAATAATCGTTTATTTTCTCAGGCGGGTTCATTCTCAAGAGAAATGGCTTGTATTTCTGGCGTTGGCTGTACCTTTTTTAGCTGCAGTGCTGA
Source organism: Candidatus Doudnabacteria bacterium RIFCSPHIGHO2_01_FULL_46_14 (assembly GCA_001779925.1). Classification (GTDB taxonomy): domain Bacteria; phylum Patescibacteriota; class Doudnabacteria; order UBA920; family 2-01-FULL-46-14; genus 2-01-FULL-46-14. The sequence continues at coordinate 8,219 of MFEK01000006.1, read as the reverse complement.
TCTCCATGAAATCCAATCTCTACCTTGATCGGTATTTTGTTTTTGCGTCGCTATATTTTACAATTTTAATTGCAGCTGCGCTTTATAAATTACCCAATTTTTTTCTTCGCTGGGGAGCGCTCATTCTACTGTCTGTCGCAATTTTGTTTGCGTTTTTCAAAAACTGGGAGCTCCTCAACATTCACAACAGCCCCGGAATGGCAGCGGCCTCAGAGGTAATAAATCTGCAAGCGCAAAAAAACGACAAGATCATTGTCGGCTCGAGTTTTATCTATTTTACATTTAAATATTACAACGAGACTCTGATTGCGCCACAATTGATTTCTGACCGGCCAATAAAAGACATCCCACATTTCTCCGGTACCGCCATCCTAACTGATGATGATCTGATCCTCGACCTCAACAAATTCGCCAAAGGCCAGGAGGTCTGGCTTCTCTGGACTACTGGCTTTGGCGGCTCCAAACCGAGCCTTCCCAGAAATTGGAAGCAGCTCTCTGAGCGCAAATACGCCGACTCCCCCGGCTTCAAGGGCGAGATTTACGTCAATAAATACGAAGTAAACTAGCAATCACTTTCGCTATTGAATGACTGTGCCCTTAAAACTCTTTCCGGCGAGAAAGTTTTGGAAATTTTTTAGATTGCGGCCGTCCATGGTCACGACTTTTAATCGTAATCGGGCAGCAGTACTTGCCGTGAGGGAATCAAATGGCATATGACGGCCGGGGGTTTTTACGGAGCCGAACTGTTTGCGTAAATCTGCCCAGCTCATCTCGCGAATAAGCCTGGCATTTCGGAATTTTCTCGGATCCTTGTCGTAGACCCCCGCAACGTTCGTGAGGTTGACAATGGTCCTAGCACGAAATTTCTCGGCAAATTTCACGGCGGTGCTGTCCGAGGTGCCGCCTGGCTCCAGACCGCCGACGCAAATAGAGATGGCTTTTTTTAGCTGCCCTACCCTGCCATCAAGACCAATGACCTCCGGACTGGCGTCTTTGCCGAAGACTGCCCGCAAAAAATACGAATGCAGATGATTGGTCTTGATGCCGATCCAATCAAGATCTTCGTTAGTAGGGTTGGAAATGCTGCGCGCAGCATCCTGATAACTCCGGCAGGTTTGCCCTCCCCCGGGAATAATTAAAAATTTATCACCACCGGCAGCGGCTTTTAGGATAACCCGTTTGAATTCTTTAATAAACCTTGTATTGAGCTTATCGGGAACAATTAGTGAACCACCGATAGAAATGACATGTATCATAATGATGGGTTTGTTGAAGTTGCGTACTCCGGCGCGCAGGGCGCGTCCTTATAACAATAATACGCTTTATCGGATAAACGCAAATCAATGTAGGAAAGTCCGGTATATGTCTCTTGTCTGATTTCTCGGCTAAGAATCAGGCTTAGACTCTCCAACTGCTGCTTAGGACCTGCTTCCAGATCAAAAATGACGTTAAAGCCGATCGCGGTTCTGGCGAAAATGTCCTGGCTTTTCACCCCTGGAATGCTGAAATGCGAATAATTGGTCTGATTTATGCTCGTCGTCCAGTCCTTGCGGATTTGCTCAATAAACCCCAAGATCGAGGAAATCGGGAGCCGTTCTCCATTTTTAACCGGAGCTACGGTTGAATCCACTATTAAAATTTGCGAAAATACTTCCGGCGTATAGGTAGGGATTTCCTGAAATACAACTCCGTCCTGGTCCAAAAGAAAATATTTGGCTCCGGTCTGCCAGACGTAAATCGGTTCGCGCTCTTCGAGGGCTAGTCCCAGCCCATTCGGCCATTTCTTTTTAAAAATCTTTATTGAGCGCACCTCAGGCAATTCTTGCTGGATTTCCGAAAGCAAAGAAGATTTATTGAGAACTAAAATATGATTCTTGGGGATAACGTAAAGTAAATGCTCGTTCTGCATGCGCGAAAGCACATCCTTAATCTGCTCTGCGCTTGGTCCCGGCTCGCTGACTACGGCGGTCTTGACCAAAAATCTTTGTGAGACAGTCAAAAAATAAACTATTGCCAAAATTAAGGCCAGCACCGCAGCGCGCTTCCAGCGAAAACGCAAACGGGAATCACGCTCATAGCCTCGCGCTTTGGCCAGCTTTTCCTGGAACTCGGGTTTACGGAAGCGATTTTCGCGGGCCACGTTTATTCTCCGCTTTTTTTTATTTTTAGTTTCGCAGAACCCGCAAGTTTTAAAATATCTGAATCGAAAACTGTTGTATACTGATTGCGCTCTTTGTGCGCCTCAACGGCACAATCTACAAGTTTTTGCAGAAGCTCTCCAAGCTTCACGCCGCTTTTCTCCCATAAGTGATGATAAACGGTTCCGGGCAAGGGATTGATCTCGTTGGCAAAGTATTTGCCTGTCTGGCGATTCAGCAAAAAATCAAACCTCGCTATTCCGGTGCAACCAAGCAACTTGAAAATCCTAACTGACAAATCGCGGATTTCACCTGTTATTTTTTCGTCAATTCCGGCGGGTATCACCAAGCTCTTGGTAGATTTCCCAGTTTGGGCTCCACCGTAATATTTATCTTCATAAGACAATAATTCTTTTGTATAAACAGATTCCTGCAACAACGAGGCAATTGGCTCTTTATTGCCAATTACGCAGCAAGTGATATCCGCCAAATTTTCTACTGCTTCTTCAACTAAAACGGTGTTACCGTAGTGCAAAGCCACATCGATAGCATTCTCTAACTCTTTCTCGGTTTTTACTTTAGTGATCCCAATCGAAGATCCCAGAAGCGGCGGCTTGACGAACATAGGCCATTTCAATTTTGAAGTCACCCCGGTCATAACAGCGCGTCTGTCTGCTTGCCACTCTTGCACAGTAGAGTTGAAAAACTCCGTCGTGGCGATCCCCTGCGCTTTATAAAACAGCTTTGTCAGAATCTTATCCATGGCTACAGCACTACTCGGAACATTGCAGCCCACATAAGGGACATTAAACATCTCAAAAAGTCCCTGAGCCGTACCATCCTCGCCGTTGGCGCCATGAAAAGCTGGGAAAACGAGGTCAATGACAATTTCTTTTCCAGCCAGGCCCTTCTTTTTGAAAACCAGTTTGCCGTTCGATTTTTCCAAATCTAGATAATACTGCCTGAATTTTCCCTCTCCTCGTGAGGAGAGGGTTGGGGTGAGGTTGGTGAAATGCTTAATATTTCCCAATTCCTCACCAATGAGCCATTGCCCCTTTTTGTCAATATAAACAGCCGATACAATGTATCCCAGCCCTTTCAAACCGGAAATTATAAGCTCCCCGGTAATAATCGAAATATCATGTTCCGGGCTGCGGCTTCCAAAGAATACGCCAATATTTTGACTCTTTTGCAATTCCATAGATAAAGTCTACCATATTAGCTTAAAAACACGGAAGCTCACACTCAGCGCGCGGGGCGCCAAATGTGAGCTAGATGTCATGCTTGACCTGACGCCGGGACAGTGGGCGATAACTCTTCCAGATACAGCGAGAATTCGTACTTCGCAAACCCAAACACGTGATGTCGATTCTGTCTGGGTTTCCAAGTAGGATCGCCAGTATCGATCGCGCTCCACTTCGCCCCGAAATCTACGGCAATAATCCATTGCCCTTTTGCACTCCCTACAGTGCATTTCTCGGCTTTCGTGACTTTTCCTTCATCCCCAGTTGAGAGTCGTGGAAAAGACCGGCCATCCTTCACTCGGAACTTTTTCCCAACCAAAGCCTCAGCCTCTTCTTTCGTAAAGTGCTCCATTTATTGCCTCCAATTGGACTTGTATTGTGTGGACATTATTACCCCGTAAGCTTGACGAGTCAAGGCAGGACAACCATATGTCGATCGACATATGGTTGTCTAATTCTCAAATCTAATAACTATCCCACGATCGTGGGATAGTTATTCAAACGACTTATAGATAATTATCGGGCCAGTCGTTTTGGAACAAAATCACGTCCCCTTTTTTCAGGATATTTGGGAGAGCCGCGTGCGCTTCCAATGCGCTGTCAAACCAGATGACTTTATGCTTATCTAGTTTTTCGGCAATGAACGGAGTTACGGAATTTTTTATTAAAATTACCAGGTCAGCTACCGAAGCGAGCTGCCCGCCAATATTATTATGAATTTCTTTAACCTTCCTGCCTCCCTCTACAAGCCCTGGGGTGATATATATTTTCCGCCGGCCTTCAAATTTTGAGAGGACTTTTATCGCCTCGCGGACACCGTCGGGATTGCCGTTATAACTGTCGTCAATGACTGTAATCCCGTTTGGATTTTCGATCTTTTCCAATCTGTGCGGGACGGGTTTGATTTTGGCGATCCCTGCCAGAATTTCCTGATCCTTCATCCCTAATTCTTTGGCAATTATAACACAGGCATTTATTACAGCCCAGATGTATTCCCCGAGAATTGTGACAGCCGGATATTCAAGCAGCCTCTCAGTGGCTTTATAGAATCGGATGCCGCGCGCGCCGATAAAATATTTGTAATGCTCATGCACGAGAGTGTCATCATTGTTGAGAACTATCAAAGCCTCAGGCTTGGCGTTTTCTACTATTTCAAATTTGGCTTTGATCGTGTTCTCAAGGCTCCCAAACCGCTCCAGATGCGCTTCGTTGATCCCGGTTAGAATGGCAACATCCGGCTGGGCTATTTCACAAAGTACCCGAATGTCTCCACGGTGATATGCACCCATTTCCAGGACAAAAATTTCGATTTTGGGATTAAGCTCGCTTATTATAAGCCGAGCTATGCCAACTGGCGTATTGATATTTTCTGGGGTCTTTAGAACTTTAAATTTCTCGCCGAGGATGGTTGCTAGAACCTCTTTCATTGTGGTTTTTCCGTAACTTCCAGTGATTCCGATGATTTTGAGTTTTGGAAATTGTTCAAGTTTTGTTTTCGCGCGTCTGACCAAAAAGTATTTAATAAAAAGGTCAGTAGGACGCAAAATCAGCACTGCCAAGCTCAAAAAAACAAAATGAAAAAAACACAGCACCAAAAATAAAAATACAAACACCAGAGGAAATATGCCCAGATAAATCTCTGATTTCATCAATGGCAGAAGGGCCAGATATGATGCCGCAATCTGCAGGGCCATCGCGAAAATAAAAACCGCTGCAAGCTTTGGCGTCCAGACCAGCTTTTGGCGAAAGCCTTCCCTGGAGAAAGGTTTTGCTGTCACCACGCGCAAATACCGCCTGAGATTATAATTCTCCAGCTGCAGCAGATATAAGAATCGTTTTACTGCTCTGAACATTTTACCCTTTTAAAAAATCCCGCAAAGATTCGACAAATTTTTCACGTTCATCAAGAAAGCTAAAATGTCCAGCTTCATTGAAAACTATCAAATGAGAATGTCGAATGTTCTGTTTCAGCCACATCGCCAGCATCATCGGCGTATCCTCGTCCTTACCGCCCCAGACTATTAATGTCTCCTGGCGGATAAAACGAAGCAGGGCGGTCAGATCCTCGTTGACTACCTTTACAAAAGTGTCCTTGAGCTCAGGCGTGACCGTGTAATCCTCAGCACCGATCGCTTTATAGATTCCAGGCCGGAGGTTTTTCAGTCCAGGCAATTTGAAGAAAGGGCGTGCGATTTTGGAAAAAAACCGAAAGACCTCTCGCTTATTTTTATTGTGAAAATTAAACCCGGCACTGTCCACAAGCACGAGTTTTTTTATGAGCTCCGGTTCGGTGGACGCAAGCTTGATCGCCACTCGCCCGCCGAACGAATGCCCCACAAGAGCGACAGCAACCTTATTACTCTCCCCTGGCGAGGGGAGAGTGCCCCGAGGTACTCCTCGGGGGAGAGAGGTTACAGGGTTAACGATTTTTTCAATAAATCCCCTAACAATCAGAGCATAATCATGGAGGTTAAAAGTATGTTTCGGTTTTTCGGATTTGCCAAACCCAGGCAGGTCAACCGCAAAAAGCTGATAAGAATCCCCGAGGTCAGCCATGGCCTGTTTCCAGACCCCGCTCTCCGAACGCCAGCCATGTAAAAAAACAACCGTGGGGCCGGCTGGATCATCTTGCTCATTCGTCAGGTAATTAACGAGCTGGTTTGCGATCACTATTTGCTTTTCGACCATAAAATCTCACTATTAAGTACGATGCCGCTGTCCAGATAAGTAAATCTGTAATTATTTTAGATTTATCTGCTGATGTCATAGGACTATAACCATTACTGGAAACTGTCAGTGGAAACCCTATACGTGAAGAGAAAGAACACTCCGGAATCCCAATCTGTCCACCTTCCGGACAAGCCCATCCTCTATCGTGTCTGGATAGGACAATAACAATTACGTTTAATAGAAGTGCCAAGATCAATATTGATAGAATCTTTTTCATCTACTAATTACCTCCTTGCCTACAAATTCCTGTAAAACTTTCGGAATCTTTATAGAACCATCCTCCTGCTGGTTATTCTCTAAAAGAGCGATGAGGATCCGTGGGCTGGCGATCATGGTATTATTGAGGGTGAAAGCAAATTTGGTCTCGTTTTTCTCTCTATAGCGAATATTAAGCCTGCGCGCTTGCCAATCAGTTAAATTGGAATTTGAATGTGTTTCTCCGTAGGCCTTCCTGGCTGGAAACCAAGACTCTATATCATACATTTTGTATTTTCCGGCTCCCATATCGCCCGTGGCGATCTGAATGACGCGATGCGGCAGTTCCAGTTCGCGGAGCAGTTCGCGGGCTGAATTATTTATTTCCAAAAACAGCTTTTCTGATTCTTCTAGATCAGCTTTACAAATCACCACCTGCTCGACCTTCATAAATTCATGCACGCGGTAAATACCCCGTGTGTCTTTGCCATATCCGCCAACCTCGCGCCGATAACATGGAGAAATCCCGCAGAGCTTGATTGGCAACTGTTTTATATCCAATACCTCGTCGGCGTGATAAGCGAGCAATGACGGTTCTGCTGTTCCAGCTAAATATTTTACTTCTTTGACTTTGTCATTGAATTCTTCCACTTCATATATTTCTTGCCTGCCGAAAGGAAAATGCCCACTGCCGACAAGCGCGAACTCTTTGACCATAGTCGGGGTCTGCATAGGCGTAAAGCCTTTTTCAATGAGTTTCTTGAGGGCTAAATTCATGAGGCCCAAATGCATCAGTAAGCCCTCGTTCTTCAAAAAATATCCGCGAAAACCCGCAACCTTCACTCCGCGTTCCAGATCGAGAATATCCAATGATTTGCCAAGCTCAATGTGGTCTTTGATATCAAAATCGAACTCTGGCTTCTCGCCCCATTCATCAACCACAATAAAATCTTTTTCTCCTCCAATAGGTGAATCTGCAGAGGGGATGTTCGGCACAATGAGCATCAGCTCTCGAAATTCATTTTCCAGCTTTGCAAATTTAGCCTCGTCTTCTTTAATCGCATCACCCAATTTTTTCAATTTTTCGATTTCCTCAGGACCAGGTTTGGCTTTGGAAGATTTTTTTAGCTCTGACCGCTGTTCGTCAATCTCGTTCTGGAGCTTGCGGCGTTTTTCATCGACATCCAAAAGCTCACCAAGTTCAAGCTCCATACCCTTGTCTTTGATGGCCTTTTTTACGGCCTTTTCATTTTCCCGAATAAATTTGATATCCAACATACTATTTCGTTATTTAACCTCTTCAAATTCTCCAGTTTTTTTATTCTTGTGGCAATTATCATGAGTTAAGTATCGCCCATTCATAGCAATATAAACCCCTGGCTTCAGGATCTGAACAAAAGCGATGGCACTCCCGAGATTAAAAAGACCATCAGAACTGCCGAATTTGTAAGGAACCATTGCACCAGTCAATACAACAGTTTTATTCTTTGCTTTTTTGGCGATTACTTTTGCAGTTTCCACCATTGTATCCGTACCATGCGTGATGATAATCCTGTCTTCGCTTGCTTTTAAAATATTTTCCGCAACTGCTTCCCGATCCGCTTCGGTCATATCAAGACTATCAATCATCATTAATGTACGGATGTCAACTGGTACACGAGAGCGCCCAAGTGTAAGCATTTCCGGTAGATGGGTATCTTTAAATAACAATTGAGCAGTTAATTCATCATACTCTTTGTCAAAAGTTCCCCCAGTAACAAATATTCTTATTTTCATAATGAAACTAATTAAGATAGGGCTCTAGTTTTAATAATAGCTCCTTGCACACCTGCCTGCGGTGATTGATTTCCTCGTGATCTTCTTCCAGCAAATCAATGTAAAATTTGTCATATTTCGGCAAAAATAGCACAGA
>MFEK01000005.1 GCA_001779925.1 Candidatus Doudnabacteria bacterium RIFCSPHIGHO2_01_FULL_46_14 | reverse complement strand
AGGCAAGAAACGCAGATTCTCAGATTTGTCCATGTTACAGAGCAAAGGCTATGATTCGGCAAACCTAATCAATGCAAGTCTTGCGGTTTATGAGGAGGGGAGCGGTGTGGAGTAATCGATATGTCCAGGAATTGGAATTTATGCTATATTTAAAAAAACTATAATCTTATAGAAATAAAATGAGCGAAGATATTCAAGGAAGAAATTGGGACAGGGTAATCCATGGCTTTTTGTACGGCGTGGTATTTTTACTACCTCTTTTATTTACCCCGTGGACATTTGAGTACCGAGAGCTCTCCAAGCAGACGCTGCTGTATGCTCTGGTGTCGGCTGCGACTATAACTTGGTTTCTCAAGGTCTTGGCTCTGAAAAAATGGAGATTTGTTACTACATCGCTTGATTTGCCGATCTTGGCGTTGGTAACGGTTTATTTTCTCGCTTCCATATTTTCCGCGGACCGGCCCAATTCATTCCTAGGGGTTTACGGGATTTTTTCCGGGAGCTTTTTCTCTTTGGTTTTTTTTCTCCTTTTTTATTATCTGGTTATCAATACTTTTGAGACAGCAGAGCAGCTAAAAAAGCTTTTTAGTTTCTTTTTTGTTTCGGTTTTTTTGGCAACGGTCTACGTTTTGCTGCAATTTACAGGATGGTTTGTTCTGCCTTTGCCGTGGGCGCGCGTTCAGGGCTTCAATACTGTCGGCACTCTTTTGCCTGTGACAGTGCTTGCGGCGCTGGCTATTCTTTTGTCTATCGGTTTAAAGAACAAATCTATTTTCCGTTTTCCTGACGGAATGGTTTGGCGTGTTATTCTCGCGGCCGCGGCTTTTGTGATCCTGCTGACTGTAAATTTCATTTATGCCTGGATTGCCTTGCTGGCAGGCTTGCTTGTTTATCTGGGTTTCTCCCTGGCATCAGGCCACGCTTTGACCCTGAAGAATTTTCTCACTCCTTTGATTTTAACGATCGCTACCGCCTCATTGCTCATCTTGGGAATAATTTTCCAAAAACCGATCGGCAATGTGTTCAAATTCAACCTCCCCCAGGAGGTCAGGCTCGACTATGCCACGGCCATGCCGGCGCTCAAGGGTGCGATTTTTGACCGGCCGATTCTGGGATCCGGACCAAACACTTTTCAGCATGTATTTTCCCAGTATCGCGACCAAAGTTTCAATCTTTCGTCTTTCTGGAGCACAAGGTTTGACAAAGCCCCTTCGGAAGCTGCGGAATATTTGATAGGTACCGGCATACTGGGCTTGCTGATTTTTGAAATCTTCAATCTGGCGTTCATTGCCTACGCGGTTATGTTTTTGTTTAAGCATCGCAGTCAGAGCGCTTGGCAGATGGCCTTGGCAGCGTTTGCAGGTTATGCGGTTTTGTGGACCGCGCATTGGTTTTTGTTTTTCAATACCGTGCTGGCGTTCAGTTTTTGGTTTACTGTCGCAGTGTTTATCGCCGCAAGTAGCTTGGAATCGCGCAGTAGTGCAAGACACCACGATTTTTCCTTTGCCAGTTCCCCGCGCCAGGCCGTGAGCGTTATCTCCGCGGTTTCGTTTGGCTTGATGCTCATTATTGTGTACGCGTTTTTCAGTTTCTCAGCCTACGCAGCGGATATTTCTTACCGCAAGGGCCTCCTGCGTGTTTCGGACAGCGAGGCTTTTGAGGAAGCGGAAATATTTTTTGCAGATGCTGTCAAGCTGAATCGCTTCCGTTCGGATTATTTTTTGACCTACGGCGAATATCTATTCGGAAAAGTCAACAGGGAACTGGCGCGTAAAGAGCCGAATGTGGGGCAGGTTCAGACCTGGCTTACCCAGGGCATAAACACTGCCCGCAAAGCTGTTGATCTGGCGCCCCATAACGGGCAAGTTTGGGAGAGGCTCGCCGTCCTTTATGGTTATGCCAGGCCTTTGGTCGCTGGTGCTGACAAATTTATTATTGATTCTCTGGTCCAGGCCGTGGAAAAAGATAAACAAAACCCGGTGCTGTTCACAGAGCTGGGCCAGGCTTATCGGCTGACCGCCAGATCCATTGATCCTGCCATTTTGGGCAAAGGTCCTGATAGAGATGTGGACGGCCTGGCGAATGAACAAGAACAAGCGCTTGGGTCGGATCCAGATAACCGCGATACGAACGGCAATAACATCACGGACGGCAACGAGGTTTTGGCAGGCCTCAATCCAACGGGAACCGGACAATTGCCGGAAGCTTTTTTGGCCAAATATGTAAAGATCAACCAGGAGAACCTCATCAAAGCCGAGGAAGCATTTCGAAAAGCCATTGAGCTGAAACCGGATTATGCCCTGGCGTATTACCAGCTGGCGCTTTCCATTGAGCAGTCCGGGGATGTGGAACGCGCGATCCGCGAGCTGGAGAATGCGCTTTCCAAATTGTCCAGTAACATTGATTTCAAATTTGATTTAGGACGCATGTATTTCAACACCGGCCGGGTTAACGAGGCGGCCAGGCAATTTCAGGATATTGTCCAGGTTTCACCCAATCATTCCAACGCCCGCTACTCTTTGGCCTTGAGCCTGGAGCGGCTCGGCAACATCAGCCGCGCATTGGGTGAATACCGCAAGGTTTTAGAGCTCAACCCAGGCAACCGCATTCTCGAAGATAAGATCAAGGAACTGGAACGCGCTTTGCTGGCGCCAAAAAAATCTTGATAATAAGGGGTGATTATCGATTTCAGTCGCCTTGACCCCGTTAGAAATCTCGCCCGCGCTCACGCGTCCATAAGGGTCTTTGGGGCGGGCTATTTCTAACGGGGTTGACCGCAGGTCAGGGTTTTGCTATTATTCCATTTGTTAAAAGTTAACTAAACAAAAACATTCAGCAGCAGAATCGTAAGAATGAGGCGATCCGCGCTCCCGAGGTTCGGGTGATAGATGAGCAAGGCAACATGCTTGGGATTATGCAGACCGCGGAAGCTCTTGCCAAAGCGCGAGAATCGGGGCTAGATCTCATAGAGATTTCTCCCAAAGCCAACCCACCGGTGGCAAAAATGCTGAGTTTTGATAAATTTCGCTACCAGCAGGAAAAAGCCCTCCAACAGCAACGAAAGAGGCAGAAAAAGGTTGAGGTTAAAGGGATACGCCTCTCTGTGCGGATCGGCCAGCATGATCTGGCGTTCAAGGCCGGCACTGCGGATAAATTTTTAGACCGCGGCGACAAGGTCAAGATCGACATGCTCCTCCGCGGCCGGGAGAAAGCTAATATTGATTTTGCCGCTGAAGTGATAAAGAAATTTTTAGCAGCGGTAAAAGTGCCTCATGTCCTGGAGCAAGAGCCGAAAAAACTAGGATCATTTATCACCGTAGTAATCGGACCAAAGACTTAAGCGATTCCAATTTACGAATAGCATCCGAATTATCCGAATGGATTCGACAAGCTCACCATAAATATTCGGAACATTCGGATGAAATTAGGATCATTAGGATCGCACTATAAATATTATGTATAAACAGAAAACTCACAAAGGAACATCAAAGCGAATTTGGAAAACCGGCAGCGGCAAGCTGATGCATCGGCACGCCGCGCGAAGCCATCACCGCGGACGCAAAAACGTTACGCAAAGCTTGCGCCGTAAACAGGACAATGCGGTTGCGCAGTCAAATCCGCGGGTTGGAGAGTTGTTACCATATCAATAACCCTACTAATTACTAATCAATACGAATATACGAATCCGGATTCGTAGATTGGTAACTATTCGTAATTCGTAGGGAATAAAATTATGACCAGAGTAAAACGAGGCGTACAAAAACGCGCCAGACGGAAAAAAGTAATAAAGAGAGCTAAGGGTTTTGTTTCGCACCGCAAGACTAATTTCCGCGCGGCTAATGAAGCGCTGATGCATGCCGGCAAGCACGCTTATCGCGGCCGCCGGGAAAAGAAGCGCGAGTTTCGCCGGCTTTGGCAGATGCGCATCGGCGCCGGAGCCCGGGAGCAGGATATTTCTTATTCCAAGCTCATAGCCGGCCTGAAAAAGAACAAGATCGACCTCAACCGCAAAATGCTTTCCGAACTGGCGATCCGTTTTCCGGAGGTATTCAAACAAATCGTCGAAACCGCGAAGAAATAATCGCAAAATAAAAAAGATCCAATCCCAGGGTCTTTTTTATTTGGGGGCAGACTCTTGATTATTCTAAATTTTTCTGTTAGCATGCTTTGACGTGGGGCTGACAAGCTTCGACAGAAGTTCTTTGAAAAGTGATTGCAAGCCAGAGCTGTCATCATCTCTTTCAAAACTGATGGCAATCTACAAATGCCAATACATTTGTTTCCAAGGTAAAGAATGCTTTTGCATCTCTTTCTTTGGTACCTGCATTAGCCTAATACGCTTTTGCGGTCGAATCCGCGACACCGATGGCGGCCTAGACCTATTATCCTCGGTTAGATCAATCATGGCCCTCGTGACTGCGACTGATCGAAACAATTCACGATCGTCTGGCTGATATTTTGCTGGTTTAAAGTCAGTCCGGACTAAACAAAATAAATCCGCTAAGCTTGTAGACATTGCTTTTCTAAACTTTTGGACGCGGGTGCAATTCCCGCCAGCTCCATTCGACTCGCCCTTCGCTAACGCTCGGGCTCGCTCATGGTTTGCGTCCTTCGCTATCGCTACGGACTTCGACCACTAGCAAAGAAGTCGAATGTCTCAAGTGAGCCTAAAGGCGAGTCGAGAGACGTAAATTTAAATAAAAAATGTCGCATTATTTCTATATCGCACGCTGCACCGACAATTCTCTCTACATTGGCGCAAGTGACAATCCTCAAAGAAGAATTACTGAGCACAATTCGGGCATCGGAGCGCAATGGTTTCGCCAACACGGAAAAGGTACAGTTATTTATACTGAAGAATATCCCACTTATCTCGAAGCGCACCGCCGCGAACTTCAAGTAAAAAAATGGTCCCGAAAAAAGAAAGAGAATTTAATAAAGGGGCTAAAACCATAAAAACACCCTCTAGGTGTTTTTTAGTTGCTAAACGACGGGGTTCAGGATTTGCATTCGCCAGAAAAAGGCTAGTTTAAATTTATAGCATGAATAAACTCGCAATCGATATTGGGGACCATCAAGAGACGAATAGTCTCTTTTTTGCTACAATATAAAAAATCAAATGAACCGCAAAAATAAAAAGCAAAACCGGTCAAAAGGCTTTACCCCGTTCGAAATAGCCCGTCCTAAAGGCCCTTCGGGCGCGCCAGCGCGGGCGCGATTTCAAACGGGGTTTACCCTGGTCGAGCTTTTGGTTGTTATTGCGGTTATCGGACTCTTGGCTTCGGTGATGCTGGTGAGTCTAAATTCAGCGCGAATTAATGCGAGAGATTCGCGGAGAATCGCTGATATAAATCAACTTTATAAAGCGCTCGAGTTTTATTATGATGACAACCAAGGACTTATGCCCGAATGCGACGATGTTGGCTATACAGGAGGCTGTGATCTTTTAGATTTCGGCTCGCCTGGCTCAAGAATTGATAGTTCGCTTGATGGACAGTTTGTCCCATTTCTGGCTCCCTATCTCAATGGTCAAAACCTCAAAGACCCTCTTAACACCTACAGTCCTTACCATTTTTACCTCTATAGCCCCAATTCGGTGTTTCCTCCCGGCAGCGGCAATAAGTACATCTTTTTGCTCCTGACTTTTCTGGAAAATATAAATCATCCTGCTCTGAAAAACTGCATTGACCTTGCAGGTTTCCCGTTCCCCGGCGCTTGTCTGATTGGGGATCGGCAGCCCTAAGAGCCTGTCTAAAAACTTCAGATTTGGCTAAAATGTCAGGATTCTGGCTGCAAACTCTTTAAAAAGAATCGCCCGCAAGGCTGTTTTTTGTTAGAATAGTGGATATGGGAAAAGTGCTCGCAAAGAATCGGGAGACCTTCGACTCCGCTCAGGGCAAAATTTTATGAAAATTCTGGCGAAGAACAGAGAGGCTTTTTTCAATTACACGATTGAGCATACGCTGGAAGCGGGGATTGTTCTGGCGGGGCACGAGGTGAAAAGCGTAAAGACCGGCACCATGTCCCTGAAAGGTGCGCACGTAACCATACGCGGCAATGAAGCAGTCCTCGTCAATGCTCACATTTCGGCTTACAAATATTCCGGCGAGATTCCCGGGTATGATCCGACCAGGTCCCGCAAGCTCCTTCTCAACCGCAAAGAGATCTCCAGTCTCATCGGCAAATATAAAGAACAAGGCATGACGCTAGTGCCGCTCGAGGTTTACGAAAAGCGGGGACTGGTGAAGATAAAGCTAGGCATCGGGAGAGGGAAAAAGAAATTTGATAAGAGGGAGAGTATTAAAAAGAGAGAGGATGAGAGGAAAATGGAGAGAGCCATAAGGAATAAGACATGAAAGAACAAATAGAAAAAGCAATAAAAGCGGTGATCACAACACTGTATCCAGAGCATAAGGATGTGTTTTTTTCGGTTGAATACGCGCCAAAGGGGATTGACGCGGATTTTGCGAGCAATGCGGCGATGGTCCTCGCCAAGAAATCAGGGGAAAAGCCGATGGAGGTGGCAGAGGAGATTGTAAAGGGCTATCAGGGTAATGGAGATAAGGGATGTCAGGTAGAAGCGGCGAATCCCGGGTTTATCAATTTCACCCTACCTCCTTCGCATTGGCAGGAAGAGCTAAAAATGATTTTGAGGCAAAAAGATAAATACGGAGGCAGCACGGCAAATAAAGGCAAGAAAGCTCGCATAGAATATGTTTCAGCAAATCCAACCGGACCGATTCATATTGGCAATGCCAGAGGCGGGCCTTATGGCGAGGTGATTTGCAAAGTGTTAGAGGCGACTGGGTATAAAGTCCTTCGCGAATATTTGCATAATGATGTAGGCGGTCAGGTGGAAAAATTGGGGAAGACTATCTGGTACTGGTTTGAGAAAGATCAAGGCCGCGAGACAGAATTTCCAGAAGATGGTTACAAAGGCGAATACCCGCAAGAAATCGCTCGAGCAGCGCTCAAAGAGAGTAAAGGTTTTGATATTGCGAGTCTCAAGCAGTTTGCTATTGATTATATTTTTGAGGAAAATCTGGAAACCATGAAGCGATTGGGGATACGCTTTGATTTGATTGTCAAAGAATCCGACCTGCAATCTTCAGGTAAGGTGGCAAAAGCTGTAGAAGATATAAAGAGAAAAGGATTCACAAGAGAACACGAGGGTGCTTTGTGGTTTGTTCACCCCTCCCTACCCCTCCCCCTCAAGGGGAGGGAAAACGGAGATATTGATCGGGAGGCGGTAATAATCAAAAGCGACGGCAAGCCTACCTATTTTGCCTCAGATATTGCCTACCATAAAGAAAAATTTCAATCTGGTTATGATTTGGTTATAAATATTTTGGGGAGCAATCACCATGGTCATGTGCCGAAGCTAAAGGCCCTAACGCAGGTTTACGGTTTTCCAGCGGAGAAATTTGTAGTGCCATTGTATCAATATGTGCGTGTTAAAAAGGGTAATGAGATTGTGAAAATGGCTAAACGAGCCGGTACCTTTGTTACAGCCAAAGAAGTTCTAGATGAGGTCGGGAAAGATTCAATGATTTTCTTTTTGCTTTCGACGGCTGTGAACACTCATATGGATTTTGACCTCGAACTTGCCAAAGATACCTCCGAGAAAAATCCGGTTTACAAGGTGCAGTACGCGTATGCGAGGATAAACAGCGTAGCAAAAAAGACTAAGATCAAACCCGGGCAGATAGATCTTTTGGAACACTCTGAAGAGTTGGCTCTCATAAGAGAGCTGTCAAAATTCCCCGATCTAGTGCGGGAAATATCCGAGAGTTATAATGTCCATCATTTGCCGCATTATCTTTTGGGTTTGGCGGAACGGTTCCACAGTTTTTATGAGAAGGTGAAAGTTATAACTGACAATGACAATGAGACAGCCGCGAGGTTGTCATTGGTGAAAGCCGCGCAAATAGTTCTGGCCAATGGCTTGAAGCTGATGGGTATAACACCCACGGAGGAAATGTAATGCGAGTTGGAATCGATCTTTCGGTGTTGCGACAGCGGCGCACTGGCATAGGAAACTATGCTTTTCATCTTTCTGAAAGTTTTAAAAATCTAAATACTGAACACAAACTAATTCTTCTGCCCGGTCCGAAGGGTACGATTCCTTTTTGGAGTAAGCACATTGGTTATGCAAGAGACATCCGGCGGCAGGGGATTGACGTTCTGCATGGCCCGGCAAATGTTTTGCCTTTATTTTATAAAGGACCGAGCGTCATCACACTGCACGATCTGGCTATCTACAAGCACCCGGAATGGTTTCCGAGTGGACAGTGGCTGGCGACGAAAGTGGTTGTGCCGGCAAGCATTAAAAAAGCTAGTAAGATTATCGTGCCGTCGCTGGCGACAAAAAAAGATTTGATGGAGCTGTTTGCCGTGCCGGCCGAAAAAATCGCAGTGATTCCGCATGGGGTGGAGGAGAGGTTCTTTAAGAGCGATTTGCGAACAGCGAATAGCGATTGGGAAAATCCTGCTCGCCAGTCGCCAGTCGGCAGTCGCTATATTTTGTTCGTTGGCACATTGGAACCGAGGAAAAATTTACAGAGAGTTATCGAAGCGTATCGAGGACTGTCGGATGAAATAAAAAAAAAGTATGAGCTTTGGGTGGCGGGAGGGAGGGGGTGGGGCAACCCGCTCTCTAAACCTCCCCACAAGCCTACCCCAAAAGCGGGTACGCTTTCGGGGGACCCCGGCAAGGGGGAGGGAATAAAATGGTTAGATTATGTTTCTGACGAAGATCTGCCAGGACTCTATCAAAATTCCTCGCTGTTTGTTTATCCATCTTTGTATGAAGGCTTTGGCTTGCCGGTTCTGGAAGCTATGGCAGCAGGATGCCCAGTGGTGACGAGCCGCCAAATCGCTCAGAATATTGAATATAGAATGTCAGATATGGATAATTCCATATTCCATATTTTATATTCAGTAGACCCCCATTCTACGGAACAGATTAGGATCGGCATGGTTGAAGTACTGGCTAATCCAAAACTCGCTCTGAAAATGTCAGGACAAGGGGTCGTCCTTGCCCGGCATTTCACCTGGAGTGAAACGGCGAGAAGGACGGTAGAGGTTTATGAGATGCAAGTCTGACCTCTCTCCGACCGAGTACGGGCGCCCTCTCCCCTCGTCAGGGGGGGGAGAGTTATATGGTTGCTACGCACTTTTGTCCTTTACAAGAGAGCTTTTTTCTGCTATAATAGGCTTATAAAGACATTTGATATCGCATATTTGATTCTGAGATTTGGCAAAAATTAGCCAAATTGAGGTTAGGAAACAAACATAAAATAACAATCTAAGTTTTCCACGTAGAACAGCGTCGCAAGCGTTTTGCGTGGCAAACAAACAACCGTGACCGAAGATCAGGAAAAACTGATCCCGCTTTCCGAGGCTGCCGATGCAGCTTCATTGAGTTTGGGGCATTTAAATTTGCTCGCCAGGACTGGCAGGATCCGCGCGCAAAAGCTGGGCAGGAACTGGTATACGAGTCGCCGGGCAGTCGAAGCTTATCTGCAAGGGGAAGCAAGCACGAATGTTCAACCTGCAGAAACCTCTCCGAATTTACCGGAACAAATTCTTGCGAATGCGCCAGCTGGCACGCATGTCGCCTTGCTTACCAAGGTTATCGCGGCCGCAGTTCTGGTTGCAGGAGGATTTGCCAGTGTCTACCCGGATAAAGTAGCCGAGCTTTTGGCGGATTTTCAGGAGCCGATGATTAACTACCTCGTGTTGAATAAAACTCGCCTGCCTTATCCTGATCCTATAAGCGATATCGCATATCAGGACAAACAACTGGAAATTGCCGGGGAACGGATTATCTATCGCGACACCCAAATCATCGAACGCTCTGTCCCCGGCCCTGTTGGACCAGCAG
>MFEK01000004.1 GCA_001779925.1 Candidatus Doudnabacteria bacterium RIFCSPHIGHO2_01_FULL_46_14 | reverse complement strand
CGCGGCAAAACTCGATAGTTTTCATTATACTGCGAAACTATACCGGTGATTTGAATATAATCGCCTTTCTTAATCTTGGGCTTAATGATCCCTGTTTCCTCCTGGATGAGCACCCGAGCCTGCCCGCTACCGTCATCAACAAAAAACGCGTCTCCCTGGTTTTCCGAAACCTGGCCTGCGATTTTTACCAGCCAGCCCTCTTGCTCTTCTCCGATCTGCCCGGTTTTTACATCATGTGCAGCCACCTGGCTGTTGGAACGGACAACTTGAACCGTGCTTGAATCAATAATTAATTGTGTCTCGCGGTACTTTTCCGCAAGCGTTCCCTGCAACACTACCTCGTCTCCAATCCCCAGAGACAGGTTTTGCGCGGCGCTCAGCACAACTCTGATGCCACTACCCGCGAGATAAAATACGTCTTCGCCAAATATCCCCGGCGGAGCGCTGACAATTCCGCCAGTGGCAATCTTTGTCCCTAAATCTTGAGAGCGAATTGCTTTGAGAACCACTTCTTTGGGAAAATTGATTTGTTCCGATATTTTTTCCGTTAATTTTGCCTGCTGTGTCTCTATTTTTGTTCCGACGATGATCTTGTTTGCTGCCGCTGGAGTCGGATTTGCTGTCCACTGATAAATTTGGTCTTGCGACCAAGAATAAGAAATTCCTTCTTTGGCATCTGTAAAGCCGATCTCATTTACCAGCTCGCCTAAAGGATTAAACAAGCTGATTTTTTCCGCACCGCTGTTATTTAAGCTGATCCCCGTAACCTCACGGTAAAGAGCCATATAACCGCCGGCTTTTATTTCAGTATCCAATAAATCTTCTTCGGAGATTGTGTAGCGGCGGGTAAGATCGGCCAATACCCAATCAGCCAGATCAATGCTATCCGCGCCTGTATTGTGAAGCTCAATAAATTCTCCTTCCTCATCGTCACCGTCCGGATTGGCCAAAGCCTCGGAGACGATTAGGGTATTTTGGTATGATACAGCCTCTTCAAACACATTCGCAGCGCCTGGCGTCGGATTTTCCGTCCATTCCCAAATGCCCGAGCTGTTCCTGGCATACGAAAACCCTTCTTTCGAGCCGCTGTAGGCGAGACGCAAACGCAAATTTTTACTGCTGTCAAACACGCGAATCGCATCAGTCTCCGCGTTATTCAAAGCAAACTTGCCTTTAGGAATATTGATGGTTAAATATCCGAATATCGGGATTTTTTGATTCTCGATGGTAAAAGCATTTTTTGAAGGAATATCCTCGACGCCGTCGTCATCAATGATGAAACCGGACAGATTAAACTCTCCGTTTGAGGCATTATAAAATTCCACCCACTCGCTGCCGCTATCTTTGCCCTGCGGATTAGGCATGACTTCCGAGATTTCTAGACTAAATCCCCCGCTCGCCGCAGGCGGCGGCGCGAGCTCCGGGGTAGACGTAGGCGCGGCTGGAGGGGACGGTGGGCCAGCTGGCGGAGGAGGGGGCGGTGAAGCTTGGCTTTGCGAATTGCGCGGATGAGCAGCTGTTTGCAAAAAGAAATCTACCGAGTTATTATTCGCATCCGCTGAACGCTCCAAACTTTCATTCGCTCCTGGATTTGTGGCAAATACCGCGCCTTCCACGAATGCATTCGCAGCCAGCCCCCATGCTGCGCTGTCAATGATCGCCCCCGTATCATTGGCCCCTAGGCGCAGGGCAATGCCATTGTCGTCAGCTATCGTGCCTGTCGTCGTAACATCGGGTGATGCGGTTATGGTTGTATAGGAAGAGTTGGCCCAAAGGTAATACCCGCCAGCTCTGATGATTGTCGGGCTTGTCCAGGATTTTAAAAGAGTGTCAGCGCTACCGGTCTTGGTTCTTTTCACGAGACGCATCCCGTCAAGATCAATATCCTGCCCTGTAGGATTGTGAATCTCGATAAAATCGCTGGTCGTGAGTCCAGGGCCTGCAGTGATTTGGATTTGGGAGACTTGGAGATTGTCTATCGCCATGGCAGCTCCGGGTATAAAAAGCAGTACCGTAAATCCAAAAAAAACCAATTTCATAGATTATGTCAATTGTTAGATGTAAATTATCAAATATGTCTTATTCCAATTTGCGCGTTCCTTGTTTCTTTTGCATGCCTTCCACCGGAATAGTCACGTAAAAAGACGTGCCCTGATTTTCTCCGGGAGATTCAAACCAGATCATTCCGCCAACGCGGTCGAGTACTGCTTTCACGAGGTATAAACCCAGCCCCGTACCCTCCGCGTCTTTCACTTTGGCGTTGTTTGCCCGGTACATCTTGGAAAAAATCTTTCCCTGTTCCTCTTCCGGAATACCGTAGCCGTTATCTTTTACAGTAATCCTAATGTATCTCTTTGGCTGTTTATTGTGGTATACCAACGAATCACGGTTCAGAGAAACTCCTACCTCTATTTGCCCGCTGTTCGGAGTATATTTGACGGAATTTGTGAGGAGATTCTGAACAATAATCCGGACCAATTTCGGGTCAGCCGGAACCAGAGGAATATTGTTTTCATAATCTTCTCTGATCTTAAGCTGTTTTTGGAGGATTTGCGGTTTCATTTCAGCAACAACGCTTTGTGTGATCTCCACGATGTTGATCGGTTCCGGATCTACTGAAAACGTCCCAAACTCGACGCGGGAAACATTCAAAAACGCGTTTACCAGCTCCACCATGCGCTGGTTCGCGTGATAGATTTCGTTTAGATACTGCTTTTGTTCTTTGAGAATTTTCCCCGCATCGCCGTCCAGAAGCATTTCTGTATACCAATTTACAGTAGACAGCGGGGTACGCAATTGATGGCTGGCCAATGACACGAACTCGGTCTTTGCAGTATCCATCTCCTTTTCGCGCGTCACATCACGGAATACCTGCACCGCACCTACTATTTGTTTACCGAGCATAATCGGCGTAACAGTGATAGCCACGGGAAATCTGGCTTTATTTTTCTTTACGTAATAATAAGAACCATCGGCATCGACGCTGATTTTTTTGCCGGTCTCCAGGACCAAATTGAAAGCTTTTTGCAGGGATATCATACCTCCCTTTTCATCCTGAATCGGAATGATATCGAGGACATGCTTGCCGGTAATCTCTGAGAGTTTCCATTCCAGGAGCTGTTCGAAAACCTGGTTTACCAGCCTGATTTTCCCGGCTTTGTCCGTAACTACCAGGGCTTCTCCCAGACTGGCGAGCATGGCTTCATCTTTGGATTTTTCCTCTTCCAGGCGCGCTTTAGCAAGCTGGAGATCGTGGATGATCTTCAGAGTTTCGGTTTTAGAATCCTCAAGTTCTTTGATCTTTGTGGCCAAAGTAACCTGGCGCTGCCTTGCCGTATTTTCGCTAAATCCGCTGTCCCTTCTCGTTCGCTCAAGTAAATAAAGAAGAATAGCGCCGACTGCAAATAACCCAATAACCACGAGGCTTTTCTCGGCCTCGCCGTTAAAACGAAAGTAACCAAAACTAAGGGCAAGCAGAACTAGCCCGCATAAAAACAGTTTGCCTTCTGCATGAGGCTGTCCATGAAACTCCATCAAGATACCCTATTATTTTGTTTCGTCTTGAAAACTCTACCTTGAAACCGAAATCGCGGCCCCTTGCTCAGCGTTCGGCGCGCTGACAGTAATGCGGCCGCTTGTTGTTGTGGCGATATTGTAGCAAGTGCTATTTGTCGTTGAGCAGCTTGGATCTGATGGAATAGCCACCAGATATTTCTCATCAGCCGACAGCTCGAGAAGCGAAGCGAAATTCAGCCCCGTGCAGGTCGTCGTGGCTGTGCCGGATGGGCAAATCGCGGATCCCGGTGAGGTCTTGATATTTGGCGGCAGTCTGCCGCTGTTGTCCAGAGAATACTGGTATACCGCGTTTAAAATGGTATTAACATCGACCCTTCGCTGGGAGTTGCGCGTATCGCCGAGCTGTTTTCCCGGATTGATCGCGACAATGACGATGCCAGCCAAGATCCCGATGGCTGCCACCACCAAAAGGATTTCCAGCAAAGTGAATCCTTTGGTTTTTGTATTTTGCATTTGTTTCTCGTTAATTGTTATTTGTTAAAAATTGCTTCTTATCATTATGACATAAATCTAAAAATCCGCAACTTCGAGCCAGGATGAGACGTTTATTTTCGGGTTGATAGCGTCAATGTTAATGCTCGCCTTCCTAATCACAGTACCCACCGTGCTGGAAGCGGTAATGAGGCGATTCTGACCGCCAAGGCTAACCACATTGTACCCGCATACTCCCTGCCCAAGACTCAGATTCCCTTGCCCGGTAAAGGCCGTATCCTCTCTTATTCTCTCCAGGGCTTCGTCAGCGCAAGCATTCACTAGGCTCTTAGACTGGCCTGACTGCTCCATGGAAAAGCTGCTTCGCGAGCTGCCAAGGCCAAAAAGGATAACGGCAATGGATACAGCCACCCCAACAGCGCTCACTACCAGCACGCTGATAAGCAGAATATAGCCGGACTCCAGCTTGTAGCTTGTAGCTTGTAGCATATTAGGCCTTGAATTATTTGGTTTTGTGTTTATATTCATCTAGCTACAAGCTAATAAGCTACTGTCTAAAAAGCTATCTGAGCGATGCGCTTCCATAAAATATTTTTGAATAATCGTACTCATTTTTACCGGCAGGGTTGGAATGCGTGAGTGTAAATTGTACGCGAACCGTGCCCGGCGTACCAGTCCGAGATAAATTTTGAAAATTCAAAGCTGAGACAGACAACCTTGAGGATGTTAGAGACACAGCCGCCCCTGCCCCCTCCTGCACCCGCAAAGCCGCCGAGGAAAGATCAAACACAGTCGGATCATTGCTTACGCCCGCGGCATCAACTGACAAACTCGCCGCACTTGCTCCATCTGCCGGCGAATTGATGGATTCAGCATTACGGATTGTCTGTGTGATTAGATTCATAACCATAACGCCCTGGCTCTCCACCTCAGCTACGGTTTGGTTTTTTACCCGCGAACGGAGAATCAACGCCAAAAAAATCGAAATAACTAAAAGCAAAATCGCCGCGAGTCCCAGATAAAGGAGAAGTTCGATGAGGGTAAACCCCGACACCAAACTGTGTTGTGGTGTGGGGGTAAAGTCTTTTTTCGATTTTAAAATACAAAACTTGGTCAATTTTTGTTTTCTTTTATTTAATTTTATTAGAAACCATAAGGGTGCCGTAAGGGCCTAATACAGTGCCGTCACAGGTGGTAAAAGCCTGTGTTGCCTGGCCGCCGGGATTTTCCAGATTCGCTGTAAGGAGATACTGCTGATTCTGGCAGCCGTAGCTTCCGCCCGGGTCAGAATAATAAGCGTAGCTATAAACTCCGTCCCCGGGATATCCCGAAGCGCTTTCTTTGGGGTCGTGCGGCAACTTGCTTATGTAAGGCTGAAGCGAGGTTGTCAAAGTGTTCCAGCTACTGTCATTGCTGTTTGTCCAAACATTATTGGGGGAGGTCGCTCCGCCTGATCCCGGATATCGGTCGTTATTGTCATTATAATAAAGTTCCAAAGCCTTTGAAATTTGGGCCAGATCAGTACGCCTTTTTACATCCCTGGCTTTTATTCGAACAGAGTTTAGACTAATCATTATCACACTAGCGAGTAAGCCGATCACCGAAATTACCACAAGCAGTTCGATAAGGGTAAACCCCGACCGAAATTTGGAATTTGGAACGTGAAATGTGGTTTTCATGCTATATTCAATATTCTAAAATCATTGCGGCCTCACAATCTGCAGCTCTTCCGTGTCCGCGGTTGAGGCAAGAAATGCCCGGTCAAGAGTTAAATCATAAATTACATCAACAGGGCCGTTGGCCAGATTCAACTGACCGAGAAGCGAAATAGCCGCTGGATTTGAAACGTCAATCACTTTGAAATCATTAGCTGTGTCTGCGGTTGCCAGAAAAACATATCCAGAGTTGGGTTCCAGTGAAATCGCCAGCGCATTAGCGCCGAGCTCCAAAGTATCGGCTAGGGCTGGGGTCAGCGGATTTGCCACATTGATCGTATAAAATTCCGGGGCCGCGCTCGCTGCCCGCCCCAGAAACACATGATTATTGCCAACATCGAGCGATAAACCGTCAGCGTTGGCATTGCCGCTGTTGAGATTGAAAACCTGAATGCGAGCGGGCGCGGTCTTGGTGGTGATGTCAACAATTTGCAATTCCGCCGCATTATCAGTAGAAGCAACATAAGCGTAATCCCCTGCTGTCGCCAGATCGCTTACGGTGCCTGTCAAAGATGGGGTACGTCCTACCGGGTTTCCCGGCGTTGATGGATTGGTCAGATCAAATATCAAAAATTCATCGCCTCCGGCACGAATCATCAAAAGATAATTACCGGAAATCGCAAGAGCTATGGCGTTTACAGTTGCGTTGCCGCTGTTGGCAGCAGTCAAATTGACGCTAGTCAATTTACCGGCCTGATCTATTGTTGCCGGATCAGAAATATCTATAATTTGGAGTTCCTCAGAGTTATCTGTTGACGCGACATAAGCATAATTGCCGGAGATTACGATGTCATTTGGAGTGCCGTTCAAATCCCTTTGGCCGAGGAGCACGGGAACTGCGGGATTGGAAACGTCAAAGATAAAAAATTCTCGCCCCCCGCTATTTGCCCGCCCGAGATAAACAAGATTATTGGCAAACGCGATCGCGTTGCTGTTTGCTGTGGCATTGCCGCTGTTGCCTGCTGTAAAATTGAAAATCGCTTCCAGGCTTGGCAATGCCCAGTTGCCCATTGCTGTCGCGATCCAGTTTGTGAGTCTGCTCGCAAGCGATATGGTACCTGTTCGCTGGAGGTTCTGCTGCCAGTCTACTCTCGAGGTTACCAGCTTTCTTTTTGCGTCAATCGTGGAAATCATTATCTGTCTCGTAAAAATTCCGTTCACATCCGAAACTCCGGATAAAATCCACTGTCCGCCGGAAATCGCCAGCCCAAAAGTACCGTCAGTAAGGTTGGCAAAACCCGCATCGCGGATATTTTTCAGAGCCTCCAAACCCTCTTCTGCCAAAAACACTGCAGAGGACCGTTTCCCGGCAAGCGTGGTTGACTCTTGTCCGTACAAAAATACTCCGACAAAAGAAACAACTATCATGGCAAAAATCGAACTCGCCAAAATAACCTCTATCATGCTGAAAGCAGCTTGCAGCTTGTAGCTTGTAGGTGGTAGGTTTTTAGGAATTAAGCGCATTTGTGATCTTATTTAGTATTCGCATAACTTCATCCAATAAGCTATCAACCTTAGCATAATCAAATTCTTTACCAAACAACAGTCGTTTCGTAATTTCTATCTGCGTTTCTAATTCTGCACCCGAAGCGTAGGCCATTATTAGGAATTGTCGGTAATCTTTCTTGCTGCCGCGCCTTCGCCCTTCCGCAATATTGGATGGAATAGATACCGAGCAGCGTCTCATTTGAGAAGTCAGCCCATATATTTCCGATTTGGGAAAATTTTCTGTGATATTGTATACTGCAACAATCAAATCCATCGCTTTTTGCCAAACTATTAGATCTTTATAAGTTTTTATTAATTCATTTTGCATTTTTCTACAAGCTAAAAAGCTACAAGCTAATAGCTGACTGTTCCCTTACTGTTGATGGTGATGTTTTTTTTCTCACTAGCTTGCGAGATTAACGTAACAGTCCCTGTAGTTTGAGGGAACCCTGCCAATTTTGAAAAAACGACCTCCGAAAGACCAGAGGATACGATACTGCTGGATATCTCAAATGTTTCGTCATAGTCCTGATCGCGGCTGGCAAAGGAACTGCCCTTAAAAACAACCACGCCTCCGGTTTGAATCCGCGTCCCCCAGGCAGAATCGCCATCTACAGCCTGAGCCAAAATCTGCGCCCGCCGCAGATTCTGTGCGACTGCACTTGAAGCAATATCCAAATCATTGCGAGACTGCAAAGCTTGGTAAATCGGTATACCAACGCCGGCCAGCATTCCAACCAACACAACTACCAATAAAACTTCAATAAGAGTAAAGCCACACACCAAACGATATTGTGTTGTGAGGGTAAATGCTTTCTGTTTTTTATTTTTCACAGTGGAACATTAATAAGTGTGACAAATACAATAGTACTTGTTGCTAGTTTGGTCGCACCAATTCACACCCGCGCCCCAAGGGCGGCAAGAAGGAGGGATTCCGGTTGTAGTGTCTGGAACTGACTCCAAGTCGGTAACCAATAGCGCGCCCGGGTAAGCATTTCCATAATTATAGTAACAATACTCATTGCCTCCAGGCGGCGGGACTGGAACGCGGGAGATGAATCCATCATTTACCAGCTCCTGCATACTCTGTTCAAAATAACCTCCTCCGTTACAAGCACCGAATCCGGGATTGTAATTGTTCGGCATTCTGTTATTTTTATCATAAAACAAGTCAAGCGCGTTATTGATTTGCTTAAAATCGGCTATTATTCTGGCATCTCTGGCCTTGGCCCTCGCAGAATTCAAACTCACCAAGATTATACTCGCTAAAAACCCGATCACGGAAATAACCACGAGGAGTTCGATGAGGGTGAAACCAGGACTTTTAAAATTAGTTTTCATTGCATGTAACTGTTTTTGCAGAATAATCCTGTATTGGGATCTCGTATGGCGAACCGCCAGAGCCTAGGTAACAAGTCCCGCTTGTGGTCATACAATAATAAAATTTTCGCCGATAGTTTCCACTTCCACCATTCCAATTGACAGCGGTAATCCGCATCCCCTGGTTGGGAGTACCATCCAGCCAATTGTCCCAGTCATAGTCCCAATTCGGACATGGCGGTTTGGGCCACGCAGATAAATAAGTGCCAACAAAAGCCGTTGCTTCTCCCGCACCGACATCGGGCGCATAGCTTCCTCGCACATCGAGATCCAACTCGCCAGCCTGAGTAATCTGCTTCATATCAGCCAGCATCCTTGAATACCGGGCCTTGTCCCGAACACTATTGAGCGAAATCAAAATCACGCTAGCCAAAAGCCCGATCACGGAAATGACGACCAGGAGCTCGATTAACGTAAAAGCCAGGGAGTTTTTTTCTTTATTCATACTACTTTACAAGCATTACTGAATAATCAAACTCGGTTGACCAATCGCGACAAATGTTTGCGATTCCTCCTTCAGGACATCCGCCAGGAGGAAACGTACCGCATTTTGCGCCTGACATCCCCGGCTGGCGGCCGCCTTCCAGTTGTCTTATGGTAATTACGGCAAAATCGGAATTAAACGAACAACCGTAATTCGGAGCAGAGCTTGCTGGATAATTATAATACGTGTAAAAATAAGATCCGGCCTTTGGGCCAAAGAACGAAAAACCTACTTCTAACAAATTAATTGGATCTTTGGGATTGGAGCTCAAAATTTGGACATCAACAAGCTCTTGCAAAAAACCTGGGTTATAGCTTACATTCCAACCTCCGACTCCGGCCGATGGGCCGTTCACAGGAGGATATACCCCATTAGTTTCATAATATAGCTGCATTGCGTTTACGAGCTGTTTAACATCGGCAATCCTTCTGGTGTCTCTGGCCTTGGCCCTCGCAGAATTCAAACTCACCAAGATTATACTCGCTAAAAACCCGATCACGGAAATTACCACGAGGAGTTCGATGAGGGTGAAGGCTTTTTCAGATCTATTTTTCATGTTAACGGCACCAATTCACCTTAATGCAATATTGGTACGTGGCATCACTGCATAGAGTGTCGTTAGTGGTATAAAAATCTCCGTCCGAATCGCTCTGCAAGACCGGATGGTCAGTTTCAAGCTGTACGCGCAAGGCATACATCTGGTCATTGCATGCATTGTAAGGCGGGAAATAGGTAATACTGCCATCATCGACGTCTGGAGTTTTGTTTAACGGATCATCAGGGACTTTGGCCAGTACAGACTGGTAGTTGGCAATAACGCTATTGTCGCCGACCATTTCCTGGCATCCAACCCCTGTTAAAAGACAGGTCTTAAACTTCAACCAATGTCCTTCCCAGCTAGGCATCCCCAATGTCCTAGGATATTTCCCATAATTATCGTAAAATAATTCCAGGGCTGTTGTAATTTGCTTGAGGTCAGCAATTCTTTTGGCGTCGCGTGCCTTGGCTCGAACACCGTTCAAACTCACCAGGATTATACTCGCCAGAAACCCGATTACGGAAATAACGACGAGGAGTTCGATGAGGGTAAACCCTTTTTGATTCTCGGTAAACATTTAGGTGCGTTGATTAGAGCAAAACGTCCCGCCAGCTTCTAAAGTGGCGCAGAGCTCATACGCTTTTCCGGCTGGGCCATAACCGTCCTCGCCGGCATTCCACGGTTCATAAGAATAGTTATAGGTAGCGTCATTAATCGGGTCTTTAGGCAAATTGCTAACAAATCCGTCGGTGATTAAATCTCTCAAATCGCTATTCGCGTCCCAATCTCCCGTGCCTCCCGCAGCTCCGCAGTTGCCCAACCCTCCATAGCTTGTGTCAGAACACATCGCCTCGGGCTGTGTATACACCCCGTATTTGTCAAAATGCAGTTCAAGGGCAGTAGCAAGCTGGCGGATATCAGCCTTTCTTTTCGTATCCCTGGCTTTAGCCCTTGCACTATTCAAGCTTACCAGAATCACGCTCGCCAGAAACCCGATCACGGAAATGACAACGAGGAGTTCGATAAGGGTGAAGCCTTTTTGTTTGTTACGGTAACGCAAGATTCTTTCCATAGTTAGTATCAAGGCCGTTGGTATTGCCCGGAGGATTATTGCTGCCATTGCACACTGTTGGCACATGGGCGATATCCGCAGCGGTAGGGTTTTCCAAGGTGGCGGAAATAGAGTAACTCTGGCCGTTATTGCAAGGGTAAATCATATACCCAGGCCTCTTTGACACATCAGGATCATCGATAATGCCCCCAGACAAAAATCCCTGATCCGCCAGTCCCTTGGCAACAGTGTTAGGCGCCCCATCA
The DNA here is from genome assembly GCA_001779925.1 of Candidatus Doudnabacteria bacterium RIFCSPHIGHO2_01_FULL_46_14. Classification (GTDB taxonomy): domain Bacteria; phylum Patescibacteriota; class Doudnabacteria; order UBA920; family 2-01-FULL-46-14; genus 2-01-FULL-46-14. The sequence goes on along the minus strand of MFEK01000004.1, from coordinate 122 downwards.
GTTGCAAACCAGCCTATCCCAAGACCATTGTAACCATATCCTGTCACAACGTAAGAATCAAATTTGTCGTAATAAAGTTCCATGGCCGTAGAAATTTGTCTCAAATCCGCGCGTCTTCTGGC
>MFEK01000003.1:41766-63095 GCA_001779925.1 Candidatus Doudnabacteria bacterium RIFCSPHIGHO2_01_FULL_46_14 | reverse complement strand
TGCGGTGATTGATTTCCTCGTGATCTTCTTCCAGCAAATCAATGTAAAATTTGTCATATTTCGGCAAAAATAGCACAGAACGGTAAGGAAAGCCTTCGACCATCGTTGGACTCGCCTTTTCTGGAATTATACCCTCTATGGCATTTTCCACAAAGATCGTTTCCCTCTCGACCGGCAGATACACACAAACTGCCAAAACCAGCTTTGCCTTGCGATTTGTCTGTCCTTTCATTGCCGTCATCAGCGTATCAATCCGGTCCTTGTCTGTGCCGTGCGGGCCGACCCAGCGCTTGGATTCGATGCCCGGCCGACCGTCGAGGGCATCTACCTCAAACCCGCCGTCATCTGCAAGCGTCGGGTATTCTGTGCGCTCGGCATAGAATTTCGCTTTCAAAAGAGCATTGTCGCGGTAAGTCTCCCCTATCTCCAGCGGCTCATCCATAAGTAATCCCAAATCCCGCAAGCTTACTGCCTCCAGATTCGCATGCTGTAAATATTTTTTGTAATCAGCGATTTTTCCCGAATTCGTTGTTCCAAGCAATAGCTTCATTTCTTCTTAGGCTTTTTATTATCAGAAAAGTCGATCTTTGTTCGCTCTGATAAATATATGTTATCTCCATACTCTTTTCGAGCTTCCGCAATTCTACGAGAAGCATCATCTAAAAACAAAGGATAATCTGTGAGATTTGCTTTTAACTTAACAGGTTCAGACATCCCGGAAGCCTCGTGCATATTATCTGCAATAAGCCGCACGCATGCTTTAATAAGCTCGCCATATGCCTCTGCTGTTAATTGCTCATCAAAATGAAAGCCTCTATTTTCGGCTATGGTTTTAATCTTTGCCCATACTTTCTCTTTATTTTCTTTAAAGGTCGCGCCCCTGTATCTGTCTTCTTCTTCGTCACTATCTGCAAGCACAATAAGGCGATCTCCCAATATGTCTTTTAATTTTGTAATCGTTTGCGTATAAGGTTTTTCTTTTTCACGAAAATCATGAACGAACTCTGCATCAATCGCCGGTGCAAATGCCACCATTAGCTCGTTTGAATTTAGCTTGACTGCCTCAGCCTGTTCGACATATCTATTCATAAGTCTATTTACACCCTTGTGCATTGCAGCAAAGGCATTATCTTTCATCATCCATCCAGGGTGCACTAAAAAATGGACTTTTGAGATTCTTTTTTCCTGTTCGTGTAGTTCAGGCGCACCTTCGCCACGGCGTCGATTCATAGATGATTATATTTCTTAATTACAATTTATAATCCTAATTCTCCGCTTATTTTCTGCATCTCCCGCAAACAAATTTCCATAAGCTCTTCGAGTTTCATACCAAGCAGCAGCTCGACCTGTTTCATTATCTCTCGATCCGCGCCGGCGGCAAAAGATTTCGAGGCGAATTTCTTCATCGCGGAATCGAGATTGACGGATGCGAGTTTTTTTTCGGGTGTAACCAAAGCACACGCCACCAAAAACCCGGTCATGGTTTCGCCTGTCAGTAAAGCTTTGTCGAGGAGCGTCGCAGGGGGGATCCCATGTTCCGGATTGTGAATTTTAACGGCTTCGCAAATCTCCGTGTCTATTGCGGCGTTCATGAGTATTTCGTATCCTTTCAGCGAATGCATTTTAGGGTCTTTGGTTTCGTCATAATCTATGTCATGCAGTAGCCCGGCAATGCCCCATTTGTCCTCGTCTTCTCCGAATTTTCTGGCTAGCCCGCGCATGAGCGCTTCCGTTGCCAGCATATGTTTTAGGAGGTTTGGGGTTTTAACGTGTTTATACAAAAGCTTCAGAGCCTCATCACGACTCGGCACCTTACCATTTGCACGAGCAGACGAAACAGCAGGTTTGGGATTGTTTTCACCACGAGACTCATATAGCGGCAGGTCTTTGGTCAAAGCTTCGACTACGGATTTTTTTCCAAAAACCAGAACCCCCAGATATTCCACGTCTTTTCTTTTTTTCTTTTTGGTCAAATCTATTACTTTTCGATCATCAGTCGTTTCGATCATTTCCCTTATAAACTCGCTGACCTCCAGCCCCGCCTCTTTGGCGCTGTCCGCGAGCTGTGCGATTGCCTCGCTTGACGGGGCAGTTTTAATCATGATCGCGTGCTGAATATTCAGTTTTATTTTCTCATCATCGCTCGTGATTATTTCGTCTTGATAAAGCAACTGCCGGCCAACCCGAGCCGCAAAAGCCGCATTAAGATGAGCCATAGTGTTCATTTCCTGCCATGGTTCAAGTTCTGCAGCGCTATTTATCACAGCCACGGCCATTTTGGTCTCTTTAGCCTTACCTTCTAGCGATGCTTCCTCTTTCATTGGCGGGAAAATCACGGTTTCGCGAATAGATTTATCCATGAGCACTGCAAAAAATCTTTCTGACATCCCAAAACCAGCTGCCGGTGGCATGCCGTACTCGAGAGCTTCAACAAAATCCTCATCCAATTGTTGTGCCTCCTTGTCCCCTGCCGCGCGCAGTTTCATCTGAGTTTCAAATCGCTCGCGCTGATCAATGGGATCATTCAACTCCGAGAAACCCTTTCCCAGCTCAGTTCCCCAAGCCATGATCTGTAGCCGCTCCACACGGCTTGGATCACTGGAACTTCGCTTGGCCAAAGGCTCAACCTCAACAGGCGGATCAATCAAAAATCCCGACTCAATGAGTGTCGGCCGAACAGATTTTTTGTATATGAGATCGATAAGCCGACCTTTATCCGCGAATTTCTCGTATTTGATTTTCAATTTATCCGCAGCTGTTTTCAAATCGTTAACAGTAGCTTTGTGCAAATCGAGTCCAACGTTCTTTTTAAACAATTCATAATAATCATACTTCTTCCACGGTTTTCCCCAGTCTATTTCCACTCCCTGGCTTTTGACCCTTGTCGTTCCTAACAGGTTTTTTATAATTCTCTGGTAAAGTTCTACAAGCATCTCCATCATGTCATGATAATCAGCGTAAGCCCAGTAAAACTCCATCTGCGTGTAGTCCTGCAAATGCTCCGTGGATATCCCCTCATTGCGGAAAATCCGGCCGATCTCAAAGACTTTTTCATAACCGCCAACCAGAAGCCGCTTCAATGGCAGCTCCAAAGAGATGCGCAAATAAAAATCTCGGTCTAGGGCGTTGTGGTGCGTTACGAACGGCTCGGCTTCGGCTCCGCCAGGCACGCTTTCCAAAACCGGCATTTCCACCTCAAGAAAGCCTTTTTCAATCATGAAATCACGGACAGTTTTCCAAAAAACTGATTTTTTTCGGAACATCTCTCGCACGTCGGGATTGGCCAGCAGATCAAGATAGCGTTTGCGCAGTCTCGTCTCCACATCTTTCAAGCCATGGTATTGATCGGGAAGCGCGCGCAGGCTTTTGGTAAGAATTCTAAAATCTGAAAGTAAAATCGTTTTTTCCCCAGCTTTGGTTTCCAGAAGCATACCGTGAGCCTCAAAAATATCGCCAATGTCAAAACTGTCAAAAGCTGCGAATTTCTCTTTACCCAAATCTTCCTGCCTCAGCATAAACTGCATAGAGCCAGATTCATCTTCTATATTCCCAAAAATCAGGCCGCCATGAGCGCGCAGTGCCTTAATGCGCCCAGTCAGGGCAATTTTCTTTTTGCCTTTTGACAGCTTGGCAAAATCTGTCAACGCCTCGGCCACTGTCTGGGTCCGCTCCCCTTTTGCCGGGTACGGATCAACGCCTGCAGCTTTTAATTTCTCCAGTTTTTTCAGCCTATCCTGGTAAAGTTTTTCTTCTTTTTCCGTAGCCATATATACCATAAATTATAACATAAATTCAGCTATAACTATAACTCGCCCTTCTGCGGGTGAAATGCTAAGATATGGGGCAAGGAGGAATTTATGTGGATTTTCGAAATTGGGTTATTGCTTCCGATTGTATCGTTGGTCGGTATGGTTGTGTGTCTAACGATCATATTCTGGGTACTGCTGGATGAGCTCACGGATCACAAATCCAGTGAATGGGCCAGGAGATATTTAAAATGGATTCACGAATGTCAGGCGGTTGCCAAGGTAGTCGCTGCAGGTTTGACAGTCATCCTATTGATACCGACGGCAATCGCTTTTGTCTTCTCTGGACTGATCTTTCTCATGCTCTTAGCCATTATCGCTAATGCGGGACTCGCCTGGGTATGTTCGATAATGGTGGCTAAATGGCTCGGACGTAAATCAAGAACGATGCTTGGGAAAAATCAACTCATTTGCGCGAGCCTTTGAGGAAGAACTATGAACTGGACAAAAATGATTCCACAACTGGAAGCGGAATCGCGTCGCCGGCAATGGACTAGACGACAAATTACCTAAGGAGAAGTGTATGGCTATCGAAGTGCTTGCGATCCATCATGTAGGAGTCCGTATTGACCCGGCCAAGGTTGATGAAACTCGTAAGTTTTATCTCGATGTGTTAGGCTTCAGCGCTGACCTCGGCCGTCCAAATTTTTCGGTCGGGGGAGATTGGATCAATGTCGCCCGTTCCGCTCAGATTCACACCATGGCCGTTGCGGGAAACGAGGAACGATTTCCCGGCGACCCCACGCTCCCACATATCGCGTACGCTGTCGAGGATATCGAAGAAGCACGTTTGGAACTAGGAAAGCTCGGGATTAGACATTGGGTTTCTGACAACGAAACCGCCCGACTGAGACAAGTCTTCTTTGATGACCCGGCTGGCAACCGTATTGAACTGCATCAGGACGATGCTTGCCGGTGCGCGGCGAGACGCTGATTGAAAAAAGACACCTCGGAACTCTCACTCGAGTCCCAGGTGTCTTTTCTTTGATAAAATGTTTGAGTTACGAAATTTCCAAATCTTTCGCGGCCGATTTTGCGCAGTGATTTCAATGGGGTTCTTGTAATTATACCAGCTATTGTTCAAAATTCCAAAAAAATCTAAACTACAACAAAGGAGGAACTATGTTGATTCTAGAATACGGGCTTGTATCAATTTTGATTCTAGCCGGGGTCGTAGGGCTTGCCAGCATGCTCGAGGGTGAATATGAAAGACTCGGACGGGCCAATCCTCTGAAATGGGCCGGCGATGCATTCAAATGGATCTCCCAGCGCCCGTGGTTTTTGCAACTGGTGCTCTGGCCGATCGCAATCACTTTGTTCATCGCAATGTGCATGGTCCTTGCCGTGATAAATATCCTGTACATCATGTACATAGTTCTCGCGGTGATTGGAGTCCCTATCGTCTGTGTGCTGCTTGATTTAATCATGCGGCTCTGCTCCAAATCTTACCGAACAGAAATGCGACGCTACAGCGTCTGAGAAAAAACAATGGCCAAACGCAAATCCAGACAAGACAGGATGGTCGAAGCTTGCGAGCGCCTTGCAGAAATGGGCGCAGCAAAAAAGCTCAACGGCGGCGGATATCAGTTATTCACCAATCTTCCGCCAGAAGTTTCGGAGAAGATCGCTCAGAACTGGGCCAACCGGTGCTCGGAAGAGTTCAGCAAATTGGACGAGGCGGCTAAAATCAAGAAAAAAGAATGGCGGCAGAAAAACAAGCTGCCATTCCGAGTCCAACTAGCTACAACTTCGTAAACGAGACTCTATGAACAGGATTGAGGAAACACTAGACGGTGTGACGACGATTCTCGAAAAGTTCGAGCGCCTGACCACCGAAACCAGAAAATCAGCCACAGAAGACGCGCTCGTGCAGACTGGTGTCAAATTACGAGCTGCTCTGGTTGACGGGGCTAGCTACGAACAAATCGTGCCATATATCACGCGCATGAAGGAATTGGGATTGGTCCACGATTGGTTGATCCGGTCACGGTCATCCGACAAAGTCTAAAAAGCGGTGTGGAGAACCTTAACTAAAGGCTTCTCCACACCGCTTCCTTGTTATGCCCAGTAACTAGGAAATTTCCAGGACTTCGTACATACTCTTGCCGCCTGGGGTTTCAATGCTGACCTTGTCCCCTCTCTTGGAGCCCAAAAGCTTCTGGCCAACCACTGATTCATTGGAGATCTTGCCGGCCGCAGGATTGGCTTCATTAGAGCCGACAATAGTGTAGGAGCGCTCAGAACCGTTAGCATGGACCTTTACCGTTGATCCGACCGTGACGATGTTGCTGTGGCCGCCCGCTTTGATAATTTCCGCGTTCTTTAAAATCTCTTCGAGTTCCTGGATGCGGCCTTCGATAAATGACTGTTCTTCTTTGGCCTGGGCATAGTCTGCATTTTCGGAAAGATCGCCGTGCGCCACAGCTTCCTGAATGCGCTCAATCACCTCTTTGCGCCGCTGGCCCGTAAGAAGATCGAGTTCCTTTTTAAGTTTTTCCAAACCTTCCTGAGTTAAAAGGTGTTTTTTCGACATAATAAAATAGATTCTACTTGTGACAGTAAGTTCTGTCAACCCCCACACCAAACTGTGTAGTAGTGTTGGGGATTGAGTCTGGAGTTATTAACAAAAAACCCAAGACAAACATACAATCGTTTGTCTTGGGTTTGGCCGTGTGCCTTCATTTTTTGAAGAACTCGATCTTTTCTCGAAAATTCGTTCCCCAGTTTTCAAGCACGACCCACTTATAGCGCTCATAGACGTAGCCCGTATCGCGGTATATAAACACCACCGCATCGTACTCTTTATCGAGCTCGCCCGTTGGCGATGCCGTCGGCGTTTCTCCCAAAAGCAGGACATGAAGGCCATTTTCGGTGCCCATAGAACCCTGGAAATAGACTTCCTGTCTTTCTACGAAGAAACGATAGCCCGATAAATAAAGCCTGGCCTGATGCCGCCGCTGGATGGAAATAGACGATTGTATTGCAACGGTCGCCGTTGAAATCATTGAACCTCCGTAAATTGAAAAGACCTTCGCTTTGCGAAGGTCTGGTTGATGTCTAAAGAACTATTGCTCAGTTCAAAACCAGCCTTCGCGCGGAAGGAATAATAATCTCGATAGTGCTGATTATGCTTGCTCTGAACATACTAAGCAATACTATAAACGATTACCGCAGATCTGTAAAGAGGCTTTCGGCGAGAGCCGTAACGGATTTGGAAAATTTGGCAAACCAGGTTCTGATCACATTCACAAACCCTTTTGCTTCAGGCAGTCCGATCATCAGCCCCGCCGAAATATAAGCCAGTCCTCCCAGAAGCAAAGAGCCAGCGGTCTGCAAAAATATTCCCAAATAGGTCTGCATATTTACAACAGGGGCGATCAGATAGAGGCCGGCGTAGGAAACCGTGCCAGCCGCCACAGAGGCTATGGAAATTTTCATAATGCTCAAAAAAAGATAATCGTCATTGAGGTCATTGCCCAACCTGCGGCGCAGAAAAATAAACAGGCAAACCAAATCAAATATTGCAGCCGCGGAAAAGGCCAGGGCCATGCTGGCCGGGCTCATAAATCTCGTAAAGATCAATGCCAGCACAGCGTTGATTATTATTGCTACGGCACCGAAAAGCACGGGAATAAGCGTGTTGTGCATAGCGTAAAACGCTCTGGCCAAAAGCGGAATGATTGCCTGGGCAAACAAAGAAATCGCAAAAAAAGCCAGGGCCAGGGCCGTGAGCCTGGTGTCCGCGAAACTGAAATTTGTATTTTGACCTGCCCCCAAAAACAACCGGACAATCTGCGCGCGCAAAACCAGCATCAGCACGGAAATGGGAATAATTAAAAACAGGAGCTGGACAATGGTTTTCGAAAGAAAGCTTTTAAACCCTGCGAAATTATTTTTCGAGGCGTACTCACTCAAAACCGGAAACGCAGTAGTGGCAAAGGCAATGGCGAACACGCCGAGCGGCATGGTTTCCAGGTCAAATGCATAGTAATATACGGCAATACTGCCGGCAGGCAGGAGACTGCCGATGATTGATGAAATAAGAAGCCCAATCTGTCCCAAATCAAGCCCGAAAATCCGCGGCAGAAACAGCCTGCCGATTTGTCGCACGCCAGCGTGCTTCAGCGTAAAATGGCGTCCAAACGGCAGTCCCAAACGCAGAACCGATGGCAACTGGATTGCGAAATGCAAAAATGCCCCGCCAATGACAGCCCAGACAATGCCGGTAAGGCCATATTTTGGATAAAGAAAAAATACCCCGAAGATTATCGAGAGATTATAAAACAGCGGCGCGAGGCTTGCAATCACGAATTTTTTAAATGATTGCAAAACGCTGGTCAGAACGCTTGATAAGGCGAGAAAAATCGGCGAAAGCATTAGTATCCTGGTCAATTCCAGAGTTTTGGCGCTAGCCGCGACTTCAAACCCGGGCGCGATAATTTTCACAAGTAGTGGCGCAAAAATAAAACCTAGGATGCCAGCAGCAGACATAACTAGAAGCGTGAGATTAAATATCGTTGAGGCAATCTGGAAAGCTTCCTGCCGATTTCTTTCAAGGTAGGAAACAAATACCGGGATAAAAGCGGCTGATAAAGTTCCCAAGATAAGCAGATTAAAAATAAAATCCGGCACGCGAAAAGCGGCCACATAAATATCTATATCTTGACCGGCGCCAAAGCGGTTAGAAAAAACAATGATCCTGGCAAGGCCCAGGATTTTAGATAGGATCGCAAAAATCGCGATATAAACCGTGGCGCGGTACATTTAGTTACAGTCCAACAATAGAGTAGAACCGATCAGAGTCAACAATTTCAGAAACCGGCCACGAGTCGGGATATTGAAACGCTGGAGTGTCTATCCCCTCGACATCCAGTTCAAAATTGAATTCTCTCGCACCCGGCTGCTTTTGCAGGAGAAGCGAGTACTGGCGGCCAATCTGCGGGAGCACATATTCGAGCGTCACGGTTTTCGACTGCTTTGGCCCGAGCTCAAGCCAATCCATGAAAACCGTGTAACCGGACTCGCTTCCCACATAGATCCCTGTTTTCCAATCCCGTTGAATACCTGAATCCCAAAAAGCCAGATCCGGATCTGTTGCCATGCCCTGACGCGCCGACAAAAGAAGCGGCGCGGAATCAAAACCCGACGCAGATAAAATCCGCGAGCCTTCAGGAACAAAGATTCGCATAAAATCAATATTATAGGGAAGATAAATCTCGTTTGCAGCTTTGTGCGTACGGGTTATTTTCAAAGTCGTGATTTGCCTGCCAATATCATCAACCCGAACTTTTTTTTCCACGCTCTGCTCTATGCCTTGATCGGTTTTGCCCCCGCCTGAGTTGCTATGAATGATTGCCAAAAAATCGCCTGAAGTTTTTTTTATCTCCCCTGCCGTCCCGTAATCAAGGATGATTTTCTGCAAGCCCGGATCCAGTGAAAACATCAAAAAATTCTTTTGCTGAACAGCGCCAAGAAAAATTTCTGCCAGCTTGATTTTTTGCTCTTCATCAAGCCCTGAGAGTTTTGCCATAACTCTTGGCGCGAAATCCGCCAGAAATTTTTTCGGCTCATTGAGTTTCCGGTCATAATCAATTGAGGTTTTATACTGCACCACATCGCGAAAATTCTGCGCGGTCAAAACTTCTCCATACTCGGGCATCTCCACAGGACCGGTAATTTCTAAAAGCTCTTCAAAAAAATCCGGCGTAAACGAGATCACTCCATCTGTCAAAACTCCGTTTTCTTTTTCCATAAATTCCAAAATTTTTCGGCTTGATGCGGGAAAATCCGCAAACCAGTTCGCGTCGCGCATGCCCCAATAGAGTGAAGCTTTGCGTGAGAGCGGCCCCGGAGATGCAATTTTTCCCTTCAATTGGCCATCAAGCGCATAGATAGACTCTATTTTACTAATCTTCATCACGCCGTTGCCAAGCCCCAGCAATCCGTACGTCCCAATAAAGCCCCCCGTGCTCCTAGCTTCATTGTTGTTCTGAAAAATAAGCACATAGGTCTTCTTTTCGCCACCCAGCAGGCTCAAAACAAATCCAGAAAGCTCTGCCCCCCTATCCAAACCTGCCTCGGCCGCAGAGAGTAAAGACATTCCTTGCCCGGCTTGACGCTGCACGTTCTCCGGTAAAAGGCTGGTTGGCAAACTTTCAAGAAGGCGACGGGCCTCAACGATTTCTTTTTTAGCAGCAAACCAGGTCTCACGAGACTGGCGCAGTTTCTGGTAAAATTCCGGGGAGGAAGAATTGCTCGCTGCATCCCAGCGCAAAGCCTCAGTGAGATTATTATCTGTTTTAATAAGCGCCATGGCGCTCGTCAGATGATCGCCCGCCTCGAGCGCACGCTTGAGATTCTCACCCAGCGCAGTTCCCGCGGCGATTCTTATAAAAATCTCGCGCGAGTCATTTATGCTCTGTTCGACTTTAGCGAATTGCCGGCGCGCATCCGCAAGATTACTATCCTTTAAAAACTCCACACCAACTGCCGCTTCTCCAAGAATCTGTTTGGAAAATTTTGCTCCGAACGAAAGCTCGGACAGTGTAGTAAAAATAATGAGCAATAGAACCCCACCGGCAGCGAAAATCAGCGAAGCCCGGATTTGACGAGCTGAGAAAACAAAAACGAGCCGCCCCAGAAATCTTTGGGATTTGCTCAATAGCGGCTTGCCGGCCGTAGCTTCAGCGAAGATGGGGCGGGAAGATACAACGCGCCGCAAAATTTTGTTGCGTAAAATAACGAGTTTTTTCTTTGCAATCATCGGTCTATGGATTATACCACTTTGACGCTGTGTCTTGAAATATTCAAAAGCACGCCCACGGCAATACAGACAGACACCAAAGAAGACCCGCCGTAACTGATAAACGGCAGAGTAATGCCGGTCAGAGGCAACAGATTGGAAATCGCGCCCATGTTGATGAGCGCCTGAAACACCAGCCAGGCGGTTATGCCAACAGCGGCAAGCGTGCCGAATAAATCGGGGGCTCTTTTCGCCACGCGCAAACCGAGCACGGCTAACGCGGCAAACAGCAGAACGATAAACAATATTCTCACAAATCCGAGCTCCTCAGCCATAACCGCAAATATGGAATCTCCGATTGATTCCGGCAAATAATTGTGCTTTTGTCTTGAAGCTCCAAAACCATACCCCCAAAGCCCGCCCGAACCGATGGCAATAAGCGCCTGAGTAATATGATAACCAACACCCAGCGGGTCTTTTTGCGGATCCAAAAACGCGGTTATCCTAGCTACCCGGTAGGGGGCAGCTTTTATGAGCACGGTCAGAAACGCCAGTCCTGCCAGGCCTAGGCCGACCAGATAGCGGTATCTGGCTCCGGCCGCAAAAAAAATTACAGCCGCGATGACCACATACACTATGGCGGTGCCAAGGTCAGACTCGACCAGAAGGAGGCCGACCAGGATTGAGCTGACAAAAAGCGGCGGCAGGATGCCAAACCAAAAGTTCGATTCCGCACCGATCTTGCGGTCAAACCACGAGGCAAGATAAAAAATGAGGCCAAGCTTCACAAATTCCGAAGGCTGCAGCAGGAAAGACCCGATATTAAACCAAGCCCTGGTCCCGCCGCTTTTAAACCCAAAGCCGGGGATAAGCACCAGGCACAAAATCGCTATCGCTCCCAATATAATCAATCTCGAATATTTTTTCCAAACCTGATAATCTATGCGGCTAAAGACAAACATGGCCGCCAGACCCGCCAAAACGAAAATAATTTGCCGGAAAAAATAATAATTATTGTGTCCAAAGCGCTCAAAGGACAGGACGCTGGACGCCGAAGAAACCGCCGCAAGGCCGATCAAAAGCAGAATCAGCACAATGCCGAGAAGAGTGCCGCTTACCTTGCCTCTGTATTTATTTTGAATTTTATTTTTCATAGATTGAACGGCTCACACGCGTTTGAGCCGTTAAATTACGAGTTTACTTACAAATTTTTTAAATAGTTCGCCGCGTTGTTTGTAGTTGGCAAACATGTCAAAGCTTGCCGAGGCCGGGGACAAAAGCACGACATCTCCGGGGTCCGCGACCGAATTGGCTTTGGCCACGATTTTTTCCATGTCAGTTAAATCAGTATCATAGATTTTGCCGCCGAACCCCGCGTCGCGGGCCAGCGCAGCAATCTTCGGACCGGTAATGCCGACAGCGATCAAATCTTTGACCTTGTGCTCCGCAATTTTCCGAGCAAGGCCATGGTAATTGGAATTTTTCTCCGAACCCCCTGCAATCAAAATTATCGGCGAATCAAAAGCGGTAAGCGCGGCCATAGTTGTCTCCGGAGTGGTCGCAAATGAATCATTGTAAAACCTAACTCCTTTGATTTCCGCGACTAGTTCCAAGCGATGCTCCAGCCCCTTAAACTCTGAAATAACTTTCTTTATCACCTCACTGTCGGTCACTCCGGCTGCTGTCACCGCCGCGATTGCGGCAGTGACATTTTCAAGATTAAATCTGCCAAGCAGCTTAACGACCGTGGTCTTTATAATTTCATTCTCATTAAAAAAAATCTTCTCGTCTTTGACAAAACAGCCGGGGTGGACAAGGCGCTCCGTAGAGTTCCAATAAATCTGCGCTTCTGTTTCCTCAGCAAAGTTCCTGGTTATTTCAGAATCGTAATTGAGAACCGTAATATCTTTGGCTGACTGGAATTTCACGATCGGCATTTTGGCGCCAATATACTCCTCAAAACTTTCATGATAATCGAGATGTTCCGGCGTAATTTTCAACACAACAGCAATGTGCGGGCTTTTGGAAACATCCTGAAGCTGAAAACTGGATAGTTCCAAAACTACCCAATCCTCGGGCTTGACTTGCTCCAAAAACTCAAACGGGTCGCGGCCGATATTTCCGGCGAGGTACACTTTGCGACCCGCAGCTTCTAAGATTTTGGCTATAAGCGTGGAGGTCGTGCCTTTGCCTTTGGTGCCTGTAACAGCGATAATTTTTGCGGGGCATAGATCAAAAAACAGCTTAGTTTGACTGTAAATAATACGGCCTGCTTTCTGCGCTTCTTCTATTGCCTGGGATCTCAGCGGCAAACCGGGGGTCCGAAAAATAACCTCATACTCGGCAAGCCGTCCTTTGAGAGTACCGGCCTCTTCCCAGTCACTGATCACAGTAAACGGAATCCTGAGTTTCCTAAAATACTCCGCCAAATGCCGGTTATTTTCACCCAATCCCGCAATGACTATTTTCTTTTGCGCAAGTTCGGACAGAGTCATGGTCTGATTACACCGCTAAGTTCGAAGAATCAAGCCAGTGGGCACACCCACAACAGACTCGCGGTAAGCAAAACTCACCCGGCCGTTCACAATAACGTAGCTTAGACCGTCCGCCTGTTGATAAGGATTTTCATAGGTCGCCCGGCTGCCGATTGAGTGCGGATCAAACACCACAACATCCGCGGCCATTCCCGCGGCAATGCGGCCGCGGTTTTTTATTCCCATTTTGTCGGCTGTCCGGGAGGTCATTTTCTTAACAGCTTCCTCCCAGGACATAATCTTTTTGTCGCGGACAAGGGACAAAAAACGCGGCATGGTTCCGAAACAGCGGGGGTGAACCAGTCCATGAAACGAAGAATAAGAAAAATCATACCCTGCCCCATCCGTGCCGATGATCGAGAGCGGATGCTTTAAAAGCGTGGTCATGATTTCTTCAGAAAGATTACGATCGAAAACAATGGCATGAGTGGCCGTGGCCTCTAGGGTATTCAGTAGCGCTTCTTCTACGGAAACCTCCTGGTTCGCAGCGATCTGCGCCAGGGTCTTTCCGGTAAGCCCGGGGTTGGTTTCCGATGTAGCAATAAAAATACTGCCGAGGTTTGATTCCTGGGAAGATAGATGCGCGAGAATTTTCTGGCGGCTTGTCCGGTCATTGATGTTCTGCAAAATCGCTTTTCTACCCCCCTCGTATGCCCATTTCGGCAAATAAGTATAGAGAACCGTCCAAGAGGTCGTATAAGGATAAACGTCAAAAAATACGTTTACGCCCCGCTGGTACGCCCGGTCAATGACAGAAAGCGCCTCTTCCAAATAATGATAATTTTTCTGCCCGCGGATTTTGAAATGAGAGATCTTCAAACTGGCTCCGGACTCCTGAGCAATCTCAATGACTTCCTGGAGCGCTGGCACGACAGCGCTTCCTTCCGAGCGCAAATGCACGCTGAGAATCTTGTCTCGCGCAGCAGTCATTTTTGCCACGGAAACCAGTTCCTGCTTGGAAGAATTAACCTCGTGCGCATATACCAGGCCGAAAGACACGCCAATGGCGCCGGCATCAAAGCTGTCGAGAAGCATTTTTTCGATCATGGCGATCTCTTCGACTGTTGCCGTGCGAACTTGGTCGCCCAAAAGGCCCCGCCGCACTGTGGCGTGTCCCACAAGGCCCATGACATTAGCGCCAAGCGGATAGTGGCTGAGAATTTTCGCATATTCCGCGTATGTCTGCCAATTAATGTTTGCGCCGACAAGCGAATGCCATTTTTGAATGGATTTAAGAGCTTCGGGGGAAGCCAGCGGCGCAAGAGACGTGCCGCAATGACCCACAATGATAGTAGTAATGCCCTGTGTGACAAGGCTGTCCATACTAGGAATCTCCAACAGCGTCAGATAAGAATCAGAATGATTTTGCGGATCAATAAACCCCGGCGCCACAAACAAGCCGTCCGCCGGAATGGTCTGCACCGCCCGAGCACCTCTGAGGTTGCCAACGGACTTTATCATGCCTCCTGAAATGCCGATGTCAGCGCTGTAGGCTTTGTCAGCTATGCCGTCAAGAACATTGCCGTTGCGGATTAAAATATCAAATGTCATCGGATTAACTTATAATTTATAATTCATAACTAATAACTGTTATTGTTAAATTTATAGAAAGGCTATTATCATTCCTATCGTGGCCATGACCGCTGATATTACCCAAAATCTCATTGTAACCTTGGTTTCCGGCCAGCCAATGGCTTCAAAATGGTGGTGAAGAGGAGCGACCCGGAAAAATTTCCGTCCCAAATAGCGTTTACTAAACCACTGAATAAGGGTAGAAAAAGCCTCGATCACAAAAATAAAACCTATGATCGGCAACATGACTACAGTATTAGTCAAAAATGCCAAAACCGCCAGAGTCGCGCCCAAAGCAAATGCCCCGGTGTCTCCCATGAAAAATCGAGCGGGGTAAATATTAAACCACAAAAATGCCAAAAGGGCGCCAATGATAGTGCCGGCAAAAGCGGCAATCCCGACTTTGCCTTGCACCAGAGCAACTCCCATCACTGCCGCAAAGCTGGCGGCGAGCGTGCCGCCGGCAAGACCATCAAGACCGTCAGTAATGTTCACCGCATTGGTCAAAAAAACCACCGTCAAAACAAATAACGGAATATAAAGCCAGCCAATATCCATATCCTGAGGCAATCCCAGATATTCCGCCCCGGGGATCCGGACAGCGGAAAACTCAAGCTTGTAGTAAAACCACCATGCGCCAAGTCCGGCAATCATGAATTGAAATAAAAATTTCAGCTTTGCGGAAAGCCCGCGGACTACGCCCCGGATATTGAGCATGTCATCAATCATCCCCAGCATTCCGGAAGACACCAGCGTAAACACCGGCAACCAGGTTTCTTTACGAGAAAGGTTGAAGACGATTGTTACGACCGCGGCCGTAACCCAAATCAGCAACCCGCCCATGGTCGGCGTGCCGTTTTTTTTCGCGTGCATCTGCCGAAAAATCTTTGCCGGATCCCCATCCCAAGTTTTCTGTCTGATTTGCTTTGTGAGCTTATATTTATAAAGATAATGGGAGAGAACAGGTGTCCATAAAATTGCCAATATAAAAGACAAGGCCGTCAGTGAAAAAACTTTTATTAGATTTCCGGAAATTATTTCCATATGAAATTATCATCGATCCATTTCATAAGCAGGTCTGTCTCCCCTTCTCTGTCGCTGCTCCCCAACATTATCGAATAATACTCGATCGGAGCATGCTCTTTTTCACGGTGGACCAGAATGATGAGACTGCCTCCAGCCTCAGCCGTAAATCCGGTTTTAAGACCAATCACATCCGCGCGGTCCAAGAGCAGTTTGTTGGTTGTATAGAGCCTTGATTTTTGCCGACCGGAAATGGTGCTTACTGTAGCGGCTTTCATTTTCACAATATCCAACAGCTCTGTGTGATTCATGAACTCTTCCACCAGAAGCGAAAGATCGGCGGCGGTGGAATATTGCCGAGCATGATCAAGCCCGATCGGGTTTTGAAACGACGTTGCGAACATTCGAAGATCGCGGGTTTTTTCGTTCATGGCTTTCACAAATTCCTCAATGCTACCTTTGGTATGCCGGGCAAGTGCGAGGGCTGCATCATTGGCAGAAGAAACCAGCATCCCGGTCAATAGATCGCGCACTGTGAGCGTTTCGCCGGGATTAAAATTTAAGCGGTAAGCAGCAGTGTTCAAATCAGAACTGACAATCTCTACCTCCTCATCCAGGGATGAAGTTTCAACAACAACGAGCGCGGTCATGAGTTTTGTAAGGCTGGCAATCGGCAATTTTTCCGCAGAATTCCTTTCCAATATGGTAGCGCGCGAGGCGACATCTCTGATCAAAACGGCTTTTGCGGAAATTTCCGGGGGTTTTTCTGCGTTCCTCGAAACCGGCAATAAAACAAGCTTGGTGTCAGGAACAAGAGGAAAATCCAAAAAGCCCTGCTGAGCCGCATTTACAGCCACTCCGGCGATTTTTCCCTGTGGAAACTGAGGCGCAGACTCGAACACAGAAAAAATGGCTGCCACTGCCAAAATTAAGAAATATTTTTTTGTTTCCCGCACCTAAAATTCTTTAATTTACCCCGTTAGAAATAACGAGTTGATTATGCGCCGACGTTGAAAAACCAGACATTTCTAACGGGGTTTACCATTTAATTATACCGTCAAACACGTAAATTGACAAATGCGGATGAAACTGAGAAAATGAAAAAATGGAAGCTACATTAAACTCGGACAATTTCAAAACCGAAGTCCTCGAATCGCCTATCCCAGTGCTGGTGGATTTCTGGGCGGAATGGTGCGCGCCGTGCAAACTCATTGCTCCGGCTCTGGCTGAAATTTCCCAGGAATACCAGGGCCGACTGAAAATCGGCAAGCTGAACGTGGATGAATTTCCGGAACTTGCCCAACAATACCAGGTGCGCGGCATCCCAAATATGAAAATTTTCAAAAACGGACAAATCGCTGATGAAATCGTGGGGGCCGTTCCCAAGCAGGAAATAATAAAACGTCTGGAAAAAGTAATCTAAAGATAAAGTGGAAATAAACCCGGTTAGAAATATATTGCAGTCAAAGAATATGCCTTTTAGCTGCATAATGATGTTAACACGAGTCTTAAAAACTAACTACAGGAATTTCTAACAGGTGAAACTTCAAGAAATCTCGTATAACGGATACCGCTGGATCAACATTATAGAACCTGACCAGGAGATGGTTCTGTACCTAAGTGAAAATTTCAAATACCACCCTCTGGATCTTGAGGATGTTTTGTCCAAAGTTACCTATCCAAAAATCGACGCCTACCAAAATTATCTGTTCATAATCTTGCAATTCCCGATTTATGAGGCAGTGCGGCGAATTTATAAACGCGCCGAACTCAGCATTTTTTTCGGCCAGGATTATCTCATCACCATCAACAACAGCCAGCTGACTGCCCTTCAGAATTTCTTTGAGACCTGCCGCATTGACGAGCTCGCCCGCCAAAAGTTTATGCGCCATGGCGTGGGAATGCTGCTCTGGGAAATTCTCGATTCGCACATGGATTATGTGTTTCCGATCATAAACCAAAAAAACGACCTCATTTTCCAGCTCGAAGAAGAGATCTTTGAAAACCCGGAACTCAAAGACATGATTCAGGAAATCATGATTTTAAAACGCAATACTATCAATCTCAGACGGATCCTCTCGCCGCAGCGCGCCGTATTCGTGGATCTGGGAAACAAGCATCCGAAATTAATTTCCGAGGATCTCAGGGTATATTTTGACGACCTGGTGGACAAACAGGACAAAATTCTGTCCCAACTGGAAACAGCTATGGCCTATGTAAATGTTCTAGAAGATGCGAATGAGTCTCTGATCACCCGCAGTACTAACCGGGTTTTGAAGCTTTTGGCGATATTCTCTGTAGCCCCATTCCCGCTCCAATTGATTTTGAACTACTATGGCATGAACATTGCGCTTCCCTTTCAAAATCACCCCCATATTTTAGGGTATATAAACGCCGCCCTGTTTGTCATGGGCGGCCTAATGATCGCCATTATCTGGAGGAAGAGGTGGCTGTCGTAAGAGCCTGTCTGAAAAGCTTGCTTTTGAGATAAAATGTTCGGGATTTTGAGGGAAAACTTTGAAAAAAGCGGAAGCGATGCTATAGCATCGGTGAGCTTTTTGAGTCGAGAAGCAGCAACTTTATTTCAATTTCGTCTTTTTTATTATCTCAACCGCCTCTTCCGGTTCGTCGACAAGGTTGAACAGTTTCAGCTCGTCATGATTGATCGTGCAGTGCGAGATACACGCATGGCTTTTGAGCCAATCCGCAAGCGGGGTCCAGAAATCCTTACCCACGAGAATGATCGGGATGCGCGGGTTGATTTTGTGGGTCTGCCTCAGAGTCAAAAGCTCAAACATCTCGTCGAGGGTGCCGTAGCCGCCCGGAAAAAACACGAATGCCGAGGCGGAAAAAGCGAGCATGACCTTGCGCGTAAAAAAATAGTTGAAGGCGATTGATTTTTTCACAAACGAATTGACGCGCTGCTCAAACGGCAGCTGGATATTGAGGCCCACGCTCTCGCCCTGACCCTCTACCGCGCCCTTGTTGGCAGCCTCCATGATCCCTGGTCCGCCGCCTGTGATCACCGTGTAGCCGCTTCTGGCCAGCAGCCGCGCCATTTTTTGCGCGGTGCGGTAATAAGGATTTTGATCGTCAAAGCGCGCTGAACCGAAAAATGTCACGCTTTTTGGGAATTTGGTAATGAAATTGAACCCATCCACGAACTCGGCCATGATGCGGAAAATCCGCCATGACGGGTTGTGCTGGTAATCAAACGGCTCAGCGGAATAATCAAAATCGTTGTTTTCGTGATGTCCTTCGGGCGGAATCCTGCCGTGCATACTATTGTTTTGTTTTTGTCTCATCTTATCTCTTTGCTTGCCCCTGAGCCTACGATCTTATTCGGAGTTCTGCCAGGGTTTCGGCTTTAGTAATTTCTCTTTGTTTCATATTACCACAGCTGTTGACAAACCTGCAAAAATAGCATAGCATTATAACGGCTCACATGACGTGAACTATTTTTTTACCCCAAGTATGGGCGCAAAAATCAAAAAAAGAAGGAGGTGGAAAAAAGATGAACGAGACGCAAAACGTCCTCGAGCTCGAAATCGAAGAGCTTGAGCGGCAAATCGCCCCAGCTATAATCTGGGTCGAGACCTAGCCGCACAAACCCTGGTCCGCTTTTTTGCAAACCAGGGTTTGCTTTTTTATATAAAATTTTAATTTCTCTCTCCTGGGACGGGAAAAATTAGGAGGAATCTTGCCTTTGACCTTTCTTTCCCCTCCTTAACAAGGAGGGGTTAGGGGAGGTTAAAGATAAGAGTCTAATAATTCCCGGCCCGGGAGAGGGCTGAACTTCGTGTTCAGCCTTGAAAAACGTTGTTACCAGCCTCGAATCTTGCTGTCTTTGTAGGCGACAAGAGCGCCTGCAACTACAAGTACCAAGCTTACGAGACCACTCAGTTCTGGGTACTGAGAATAACCAAGAGTGTAGCCGAACGTAGCCAGACCTGCGAGTAGCAAAACCATAGCGAAACCGTAGAGCATTTCAGCCTCCTTCAGAGTTGGATGACGAATTCCGTAAACATTACATCGACGAGCATCGGCATCCTTGCGCTTTTGAAATACGGGGCCACCTCGTACCGTATCTCTTGGCGAAGTTTGTCTTTGCCTTCCTGGCTCACGAGATCAGTTGAAGTTTTTGCAGTCAGAACCCGCAAAATAACATCGCGGATCTTGAACTGGACTGCATCATTGTCCGTGATTACTTGCATCTTGGTCTTGTCGTCGACCATGATGCTGATTTTGGCTCGCAAATATCGCGCGGCATCCAGGTCAGCAAGATTGACCACGAACGGTTCCAGGGGGATCACTCCGGCCTGTTCGATATCCA
This sequence comes from Candidatus Doudnabacteria bacterium RIFCSPHIGHO2_01_FULL_46_14, assembly GCA_001779925.1. GTDB lineage: Bacteria > Patescibacteriota > Doudnabacteria > UBA920 > 2-01-FULL-46-14 > 2-01-FULL-46-14. The sequence goes on along the minus strand of MFEK01000003.1, from coordinate 43,085 downwards.
ACACTTGCGGTGCCGAATCGGAAGACTGAACCTCATTCGTCTTTGGCGGCGCGGTCAGTTGGGAAAAATATGCATGCAAGATTCCAAAACCCGCCAAGACTGAAATGATCGCAAGCCCAATCCCGTGCTTTTTGCGGTCTCTAAAAAATCCATAAATCCCGCCCAAAGCAACACAAGCAGCTCCAACAGCGCTCACCTCAATCAGTCCCGTGAAGTGAAACTGTGGTGGGACCTGTTGTGCAAGATCTGGCCTGACAATCAGTGTCCATAAATTGATGGACGCCACGAATAACAAAAATCCAAGTACAAACTGCATTTACGCCCCCTTAATTGCCGACCTCCGAATGGCCGGCTTGAAATCGATTTCGTTGGTTCTCGGTAAACCAAATTCCATTATCCTAATCAGAACTCCTAAATCCTCGAAACAAATCCCAGGACTTGGGAGTGTGGGAAACCGATTGTCCGATAAAAAATGGACAATGCGGTTTCCCTCGACTAGCAGATAAGCTCGACCTCGGGCCAGAGCTGGAGCGAGGTAAGCCGGTCATACAGTTCGCCGGGATTCCAGAACTCCTGGCTCCTCAGAGACGCCGACTCGCTGTCAGAAAGGTTGTGATCCCAGTTGATCCAGAACCATCCATAAACTGCGTCCGCGTTCCACAGCGGGACAAATTTGCATCCGCCGCAGATTGGATGATCGATGTCGATGGGATGTTCACATCTCACGCAGACCGTTTCATAAAACTCGGCGTTGCGAGAGCTGACCGTGACCTTAGTAGTCACGAGCCGGAGCAGATCGAACTGAGCCAGCACCGCGCGGAGTTCACGCGGATTCCATGACTCTTTCGCGCCGATCGCGGTGAACCGCTCCTCTGAAAACTCGAAACGGAGTTTCACGACCATCCAGAAATGGATGGTAGCCGGCGACCAGAGCGGCATACAACCACAAGCGCTGCATTCATACTCAGTCAGTGCGACCGGTTGAGAACAAACGCGCTCAGATGGCCATCCTGCTTCGGATGCATTGGTCGGAATGACGTCCGAACAAACAGTATCTGTCGCGCCATCGCTAATCTGGAGTCGAACCTGCTTTCGATGTTGCATATTATTTTGCCTCCTTGAAATTCATACATAATCTAGATCTAGAAAAACACCCTAAAACCCTAACTCCTAAATCCACTTGTACCACAGTTTAAGCGATCGATTAATCCCTGGTACAACCGAACTTGAGAGATCTGAGGAAACTGTTGTGATGAAGAATTTCCCCAGGTCAATAACGGTTAGGCAAGCTTCGCGCGAGTGCGCTCCACCACTTTCTG
>MFEK01000003.1:0-41750 GCA_001779925.1 Candidatus Doudnabacteria bacterium RIFCSPHIGHO2_01_FULL_46_14 | reverse complement strand
CAGTAGCGGTTTTCCTGAGCGGACGTCAATTGGACCAAAGCGCGATCGAGTGCCGCTGGAATCTCCGAATGGGAGATTTCTGCGTCAGGAACCTCAGCCCATCCGAGGTCTTCGTACAAAACCTTGAAGAAAATCTTGATCGACTCGAGAAGAAAAGCCAGCTGGACATATGCCTCAGCCTCCTTCCTATTCTCGAGAAGCCTGATAATCTCACTAGTCGACGCGATCGCGTCTTTTAGCTGCTGATCGAGCTCCGCCAGAGACACGCGAACGACTTTGTCTAAATCACCAGTCATGATCGCGATCTCGCCGAAAGCGGTTATGTCTCGCGCGAAAATTTGGTCGTCGCGGTAGTCCGACAAAACAGTCCCGTCGATTGATACACTTACAATGTATTGATCGGCCGGTAGGTCCTCCTCCACCCAGTCGATCAGTTCACCAAAAGTCGCAATACAGGACATTATCTCGACCGTAGTACCGTTAATCGTCAAATTCATTTTCCACCTCCGTGGAATTGTTTTACCTGCTTTCCCGAAAAGCAAGCGGCTGAAACTTGTCTTGGCGTCGGGCGCCAAAAAACGGTAAATATTTCTAAATCAGAACTCCTAAAACCTTGAATGAATTCCAGGACTTGGGAGTAGGAGCGAAGAACTTTTGAAGGTTCTGCGCTCCCAAGATGGTATTTTTATGGGTACTGGCTTATCTTTCTACCGAACTCTGGTCGGAGATACACCGCGGATCGTCGGCAGTGTGCGCGGGAATTTCGGAATCAAAACGAACATGACGACAATCGCCGACAGCACTCCTATTGCGAACAGTAGAAGTGCTCCGACCCTCGATGTCCTCATCACAACTATGATTACCGCGTATGAATACCAGCCATACAGCACCAAAGCAGCGCACTGTGCCAGAATCTGCATGGCGGTTCGAAGCCGAAAGGACGAAAGGATGGTTGTCGCCAGAAAAACTGCGGTGATTATCCCCCCGGCCTCCGATGAAGAGTACCCGAATTTCTCGATGGTTGGAAGCGCAAGCGCTCCCAGAAAGAACGCGAACCCAAAAACGTGACCTCTGTTAATCATTTGAACTCCTCTGTTTGTTTGAATTTTGTCCACTATTTCCGTAAACGACTCTGAGCCCTTCTTCGCTAAAGCTACGGAAGGGCGCAGCATCGCTTCAAGAAATCTCAATTTGCATAATAGCTTTGAGATAATCAAAATGCAAAAGCGATAAATTGATAATATCTAGAATCAATATAGTCTTTCTTAATTATCTTCTTCACCCTAAACTCCTAAATCCATTTGTACCACACTTTAAGCGATCGCTTATTTTGTGGTACAACCGGGCTTGGGAGATGGAACGAAGAAATAAACACAAAACTTCGTTCCATTATTTGCGAAAGTACCAAATGAAGTGAATTATCGTGCCAATCGCGATCATGAAAAAACATACTCGTAGGATGTGAAGCCAGAACGTGATCTCTGTCATATTTGAAGCCTCCTTTTGCTTCCAGAAACAATTTTGGGCACCAACATGGTTCAGGCAATAGTGTTGGCTAATTATCCTGCATAATTAGCGCCCAAAATTGTGTCTAGACTTGCCCGCCTCTGGCGGGAAATAAAAAGCTCCTCTTTCGAGGAGATTATTAACACTGAATAACTACAAACAGCATCATGGCTGCCAGCTCTATAGAATTGCGCGCCGCTCCTCAACGGGCACAAAACTTGAATGTGAACTTGAGTATCAAAGAACAATCGTCTATTTCCAGCGTAACCGTATATATTACCCCTTTTTGGCGCTCCCGTCAAGGCCTCTAGGGCTACTTTTGGCTTAAACAAGCCAAAAAGAAATCTGAGTTTCGCTACAGTTAGCCAAAACTACTTTTTGGCTAAATACTGTAAAAGCTGGCCTACCGGCATGGTATTGAGAATATCTTTTTTTGTGGCCCAGCCGCGACGCGCCTGAGCCTCCCCAAACTGGATATAGTCAAGCTCTATGGGAGCATGAGCGTCGCTATCGATTGTTAGTTTGACGCCCGCCGCCACCGCTTGCCGGATCATGGTATCACGCAAATCCAGGCGCTGGGGATGAGCGTTGATTTCCAGAGCCACGCGGTATTTCTTTGCGGCTTTGAGAACCGCTTCAAAATCAAACTCAATGGGCTCACGTTTTTGAACCATCCTCGTCGTGGGATGAAAAAATATATCCACGTTTGGGTTGGACAGCGCCCGGATTATGCGCGCCGTTTGCTCTTCTATACTTAATTTAAAGTGTGAGTGAACTGACACTCCGACAATATCTAATTTGGAAAGAGTTTTATCGTCAATATCAAGACTGCCGTCTTTCAAGATATTTACTTCCGCTCCTTTTAGAATTCTGAATTTCACCCTCCCCCAACCCCTCCCCTCAAGGGAGGGGAATTCCTCCCCCTTGCCGGGGTCCCCCAAAAGCGTACTCGCTTTTGGGGTGGGCTTGAGGGGGGAGGATAAAGGTGGGGGTGATTTAGCAAATTTCACATTTAATCTATCTATCTCCTTACCTTGCTGAATCAACCTTTTCTCATCCAAACCGTGAGCCACATGCAGGGTTTTTGTATGATCAGTTATCGCGATATACTCGCGGCCGAGCTTTATTGCGGCTTTGGCCATTTCTTCGATTGACGCAGTCCCGTCAGTCCAGTCGGTCTGGATTTGCAAATCCCCTCTCACCTCGCTGTAGTCAATTAGTGTCGGAAGTTTGCCCTGCTGAGCCGCTTCAATCTCCCCGCTGTCAGTGCGAATCTCTGGAGGCGGCACTTGTTTCAGACCCAATTTTTTGTAAACCTCTTCCTCAGATTTGCCAAACAAGACCTCCCCTTTCTTCCCTCCTCGGGAAGGAGCGAGGCCGGGGGAAGTTATTCCGTACTCAGACAATTTCCAACCTTTCTCAATGGCCATCTTTCGCAGTTTAATGTTGTGCCCCAGATCGCCCGTAAAATAGATTAGCGCCGCGCCCCAGGACTGCCTAGGTACAAGCCGTAAATCAACCTGAATACCGCCGTGTTCCATCTTGATCTCGGATTTCGACAGTCCGTGTTCAAGAACCCGTCCAACCCCCGGAAGATTAACAAAAAATTCCATGGCCGCCTTGGGATTGTCAGCAACTCCTAAATAATCCAGATCACCAACCGTCTCCTGACGCCTTCGCAGGGAACCGCCGATTTCGATACTCTGAAACAATCCGGAAGCCTGCAGCTTCCCTTTTAGCCTTTGAGCGAGAGGGTAAATATACCCGAGCAGATATCTCTGTGGGCCGCGAGTTTTTGAATCAAGGGATTTACGAATGTTGTCCTCGGTCCTTTTGCCAAATCCTTTGATTTTGGAAAGCTTGTGAGCACTGACTGCTTTTTTGAGATCTTTAAGATTTTTAATTTTGAGCTTGATATACAATTCCTTTACCGTCTTTGCTCCGATCCCTTCAATGCTCGTAAGCTGAGTCAAATCCACCGGCATTTTTTTCTTCAGAGTTTCATATACTTTTAGCCTGCCTGTTTTGAGAAGTTCTTCGATGTGCCCCGCTATCCTCTGCCCCACGCCCGCAAGAGCCAGCAAGCCTTTAAGCCCATCCTCACGATAAATTTGCTCCACCTGTCCGTCTAAGGATTCAATCGAATCAGCCGCTTTTTCATAAGCCCGGGGCCTCCACGGCTCATTTTCCATTTGATAATATCCACCCATCTCGCGGAGTATTTTCGCAATATCAGCATTTCTGATTTGAAACATAGATTTATTATACAACAAAACACCTCAACCGCGGTTGAGGTGTTTCCTGCCAAGAGGAAGGTAGCCAAAAAGGCTGAATAATTATCTTTTCTGCCACTGCGGCCGTCGGCGAGCCCGCTTGAGACCTGGTTTTTTTCGTTCTTTTTTTCGGTCGTCGCGTTTGAGAAATCCGTCTTTTTTGAGGACAGTACGGTACGTCGGATCAATCAAAATCAATGCTCTGGCAATGCCGAGGCTTGTGGCTTTGGCCTGTGCGCCCACCCCGCCGCCGGCAGTTGTAACGATGGCATTCATCTTTTTTTCAAGCCCCAGAACAGTCAGCGGATCCTGTGCCATTTTCTGCAGGCCAAAAGTCGGGAAATACGATTCAAACGTCCGTTGATTTACCGTGATCTCGCCTTTACCCTCGGCAAAAAGCTTTACTCGGGCCTGCGCGGTCTTTCGCCGTCCAACGGCGAAAAAATATTTTTCTTTATGCTGTTTTTTTGGACTAGTTGCTTTCTTTTCCATTTTACCCACCTAAATTTTTACTAATTGTTCTTCTCATTTTCTTTATTATCCTTTTTCTCAATTTACCATAATTATAAATACTTCTGCAAAATTTTGGCGGGTGAATCAAATTTTCTTATCTATCTTAAAATTGTGCGCTGTTCCCTTAACCAATTTCAAACGCTTCAAACGCTTTGCACGCAAACGATTGGTGGCCAGCATCCCACGAACCGCTCGGTAGATTACTTTTTCCGGGGACTTCTCGATCACATTCTTGATCGGTCGGCGCTTGAGGCCGCCCGGGTAACCTGAATAATGAAAATACTCTTTCTGCAAAAGCTTGCGACCGGTCAATTTGATTTTTTCAATGTTAGTAATGACCACGAAATCACCGCCGTCAAGATGCGGAGTGTAGCTCGGCTTGTGTTTGCCTGAGAGGAAGCGTGCGGCTTCGGTGGCCAAACGACCCAGGGTTATGCGACTAGCATCCATCTCATGCCAATTGCGCTTTATTTCTTTGACTTTGACTAGGGTTGTGGTCATTTACCCGCCTAAATTTTTAAGTGTAATTATCATAAATCTTGAAATCTTACCGCCGAAAATTTTGGCGGGTTCATTTTACAAACTCCAATAGCACCTTGGCCGTACCGTCTTTGTAACGGCCTGCATGAATCATTCTCGTGTAGCCGCCGGGCCGGCTCTGATACCGAGGAGCGTAGACTTCCATAACCTTTTTTACAGCGTTAAGCGGCAGGTCAGCTCTGAGAATCCGGATCGCAGGAAGTCCGCCTTTCTTTCCGCGAGTGATCATTTTTTCTACGGCTGATTTGGTTATTTTGGCCCGTGCTTTGGTCGTAGCAATGCGTTCATAAAGAATCACGGAGGTCGCCAAAGCTCTCAACTCGGATCTCCGTCTGTCTTTGTCTCCTCTGAGATGTCGCTTGTTTCGATGTCTCATAATTGTCGCTGATAACTGATAGCCTTCGACAGGTTTCTACTGTCTACTAGCTACAAACTACTTGCCGATAGCTTTAAGAATTTCTTCAATGGATTTCTCGCCGAGGCCTTCGAGGCGCGACAAGCCCTCACGGTCGAGTCCCTGCAGCTGTTCCACACTACTGATATTATTGCGCAGGAGCGCGTTTTGCGCGCGGTTCGAAAGGCCGAGTGACTCCAATCCTGGTGTTGGCGCGATTTCAGTTTTTGAACTCTCCGTGCTGTCGATTACCTCCGGTTCTGCGACTATAGCCTCGGGTTTGATCTCATGCCCGGCCTCCGAGGTTTTCAAAAGGGTGAAATGATCAACCAAAATCTGAGAAGCAATATCCATGGCCTGGCGGCCGGTAATCGTGCCGTCAGTTTCCATGGTAATAGTGAGTTTATCAAAATTGGTAATTTGGCCGACACGAACGTTTTGCACTTCAAAATTTACATTGCGGATCGGTGTAAAAATCGCATCTACAGAAATCATCCCGATTTCCTGCTTTTGGGCCTCACGCATTTCCACCGGCACATAACCAAGACCCTTTTCCACAACCAGCTCCATGCCAAAATCCGAGCTTTTGTTATCGAGAGTGGCAATCACCAGATCAGGATTCATGATTTCTACACGCGAATCAGGCTTGATATGTCCCGCCAGGACCTCTTTTTGTCCCTTTGCGCTCACAGTCAGGCGCACCGGCTCTTCCGAATTAAGTTTCAGCCTCAGCTGTTTGAGATTGAGAATAATATCAACTACGTCGTCACTGACATTCTGGATGGTAGAAAATTCGTGGTCAACGCCCTTGATTTTGACGGCGGTAACCGCTGCACCGGGGAGACTGGATAGCAGGACGCGCCGAAGCGCATTGCCTACAGTAACTCCGTACCCGGGATATAACGGCTCAATGACAACAACCGATTTGGCGGCTTCGTCTTTTGCAAAATAAACTTTACTTGGTAATGGAATGTTGCCCTGCGTCATATTATTTGTTATCAATTATAATTTAAATTCGCGTTAGCGATTGTAATGCTCAACAATCAAATCCATTTGAATGGTGGAGCCGCTCATCTGCGGGGTTGGTTTCGAAAGCACGCGTCCTTTGAGGTTCTTGGCATCCAACTCGAGCCATTCCTGAGGTTTGTATTCTTTGATCGCAGTCTGCAAACGCTCAACATATTTCGAATCACGCTTTGCCGGATTGATTTCAATAGTCGAGCCTACCGAAACCTGGAATGAAGGAATGTTGACCTTTTTGCTGTCCACCGTGATAAATCCATGTCCCACGATTTGCCTTCCTTGGGCCCGCGAAGCGGCAAGACCCAGACGATAAACCACGTTGTCGAGACGGGACTCTAGGAATTGCAAAAGCGTATCGCCGGTCGTGGCTCTTTTGCGAGCCGCATCATGGACGTATCTGGAAAATTGCCGTTCCGAAAGATCGTAAATCCATTTGGCCTTCTGTTTTTCGCGATGATGGATGGCAAATTCAGAAAGACGGGCGCGGTTTTGCCCGTGCATGCCCGGCGGATAAGCGCGCTTCACCATGTATTTCGCGTCCTTGTCGCGCAGGGGTTCGCCGATGCGTCTGGCTTTTCGAGTTTTTGGTCCGGTGTTCCTCATCTGTTATTGGTTATCAGTTATGAATTATAAGTTATGAGTTCGCGTCAGCGCTATACCCGTCTGACTTTTTTGGGGCGCACTCCGCCATGCCTGATCGGCGTCATGTCCCGGATGGATAAAACTGCAATATTCGTATTTTGCAAAGCACGCACTGCTGCCTCACGGCCGCTGCCAATCCCGCGCACTAGTACGTCCACTTCTGTCAGGCCAACATTTTTCAGTTTTTCCATGGTCTCTTCCATGGTACGCTGGGCTGCGTAAGGCGTAGATTTTTTACTACCCTTAAATCCGGTTAAACCGGAGGTCCCCCATCCGATGACCTGGCCTTTTTCGTCCGTCACAGTGATAATGGTGTTGTTATAGGTCGACTGAATATAAATCTTGCCACGCGGAACCTTGCGCTTGGATTTTCCGCCCCGGGCGGATCGGCCTTGGGCCGATTTTCCTGACAGCTCACCCTGCTTGCCCGCTTCACCTTCGATTGTCTTGACCTTCTGCTCTCCCATTTGTTATTCGTTATCTGTTACTTGTTATAAATATCCTTAGGTTTTCTCCGAAGACGACTTGCGACCAGAACCGGCTGTCCTGCGAACATTGCCTCGCACTGTCCGCGAATTGGTTTTGGTACGCTGGCCGCGGACCGGAAGGCCGCGGATATGCCTCACGCCGCGATAATTGCCGATCTCTTTGAGACGCTTGATATTCTGCGAGACTTCTTGTCTGAGCGCCCCTTCGACTTTGAAACTTGATTCAATATATTCTTTGAGCTTTGATACTTCCGCTTCTGTGAGTTCTCCGGTTCGTTTATCAGGGCTGACTTTGACAGCAGTGAGAATCTGTCGGGCACGCGGAAAACCCACGCCGTACAAAATCGGCAGAGCGGCTTCTATTCTTTTCTGCGCCGGTAGAGTTACCCCGGCTATTCTGACTGTTGCCATTTGTTATCAGTTATCAGTAATAAATTATGAATTAGCCCTGGCGCTGTTTATGCTTGGGGTTATCGCAGATCACAAAGATGCGTCCTTTGCGGCGGACAATCTTGCATTTCTGGCACATTTTTTTCGCTGAGGCCCGAACCTTCATAATAGCTTTACGAATTACGAATGTATACCAATGTACGAATCATTCGTACATTCGTAATTATCAGTTATTCGAAAACTACAATCGCCTCGTGATTCTTCCCCTGGTCAAATCGTAAGGCGTCAATTCAATCCTGACCCTGTCGCCTGGTAGGACGCGAATGCGGTTGATGCGCAGTTTTCCGGAGATGTGCGCCAGGATTTCCTGGTTTGAATCAGGCTTGCCAGCACCTGCTTGCCGGTCAGGCAGATCAATTTTCACGCGAAAAACAGCATTGGGTAAAGCTTCTACAACTTTCCCCTCAAGCTCGATTATATCTCTATTATTACTTCCTGCATTCTGCCCGGAGTCTTGAGAAACCGCTTGATTTAGCAATTTTTAGGTCTTATGTAGTTTGTAAATAAAATAATAACGCCAATCCGCCCCAAAGTCAAGACCATGCCCCCAGGTCAATCGGCCGTTACTATCTTAATCTTAGGGCGCAGCTTGGGTGCGCTCTTTACCCAAAAGGGTGAAAACTGCACCTCAAGCGAATCAATCTCCGGCTTGGAGAGCATGATTTCACGAATTTCCTCAGTAGTTTTACCCCGAACTTTTTCTCGGAGCTCCTCTCTATCGAGCCGGTATACAATCGTTCCTTGAAAATGCGCGCTCAGAGTTCCTGCTGCCTGATCAAGGCTGAGGCTCAAAAAACTCGCATCAACAGTAGCACTATTTTCCAGCAAAATTTTTTGTTCCGGCAAAAGTCTTTTTATCATTTCAAAAATTATTTTGCGCACATCTTTTTCGTCATAGGCAAGCGCGCGGATTTTCACGCGTCCGCTCACCTCAAAGGAGGCCGTCTCGGTTCCGACCGCGGTTTGCGATTGCTGCTCCAAAATCTGAGAAGTAAAAGCATTGTCGAGAACCCGTGCTCCAGGATCATCCTTGGTCAGCTCGGCGCGAGTTTGATCTAAAAGTTCACTTGCCAACGCCTGGTATGCAGTGTCAAGATCGTTTTGTGTGACGAGTTTCGCTATCCTCGTAGTGCCGCCGCTGATACCCTCTCCGGCTACCGCGTAAAGTTTTTGCGGCTGGGCGCCGAAAGCTTCGTTTTGGATCTCTAGCCGCGTGCCGGCAGGCAGGTTGTATTCCTCGCCAGCAGCTGCGGCCACAAGCGGCACCGGGGCAGCGAGACTAGTCTCATCAATTTCTTCGTCCTCCAAGCCAATGCGCGCGGTGGGTCGAATGCCTGTCGCATCCTGTGTAAAAAAATATTTTCGGCCGTTGGCAGTCAGGACTGTGGTTTGTGCTTTGAGGATCAAAGTGCTTTTGGAAAAATTGTATATCGAAACAAAACCGGAAGCGGTTTTGCCTATGTTCCTCGTACCAGTGCTGGCGTATTGCTTTTGACCGGAGACTTCGCGCTCGATGATTTTTCCGGGCACCGTCATGTCCGCGCTTGAAGCAGTTATCGTATTTTGATCAACGCGGATTTCAAAATCGCGCGCCACAGGCTCGGTCCGGGCTTTTACAGTAATAGTTGCCTGTGGCAAAAATATATAAAGACCTCCAACCACCAATGCAATTAAAAAGACTGCGGCAACGAGCGCGCGAAGCTTATATCTCGGCCGTAAAACCTGCCGGGCAGGGACCTCAGGACTGGGAGTAAAAATTTTCGGCGCCGTTTTAACCGGACCGAGCGAGTCCTTTCTAACTATGTCTAAATTTTTCACCCCGTTTCAATCCTTATTGTTATGATAATAAAAAGATTCAAATTGATGTACGGCCTGGCTTCGAAAAACCGATATTAAATCTAACTTGGATTGAACGGGGTTCATACTTTTTTTTCAAACAAAGAGCTTTGCTGGAGTCAGATCATCTAAATAGCTATCTGGGTTGACCAGCAAATCCAGCTTTGCTAAATCCCGAACGCCGGTAAAATACATAGGAATTGCCGATCTTAGCTCATATTGCGGCAGTTCGCGCGGACGCGTTTCTGCGAGTTTTGGCAGATTTTTATAGTTCAGGTTTGGCTCGTATTTTGACTCGGTGGAGGTTTTACCGCCACTGCCCAGACGCTTGGACTGCACAACATAATAAGCCGCGCCGTTATGCTTCTCATAAGATGTATAATCGCTGACATTGGCGCTCGGCTGCCAATTTGCCGTCACCGCCACATCGTCGGTGGGATTGACAAGCACGTGACCAAAGCCCGGCGGAACCAAAACTTTTTCACCGCGCTCCATTTTGATTGCGTAGGCTTCCTGAAGCTGCTCAAGATCCGACGTAGCGCTTTGGATGATAAATACCACCCGGCCATAAATGACCTCGTAGATCTCCGGGTAACGAACCTGCGTTCCAGGCTTAAAAGAATGGTAATGTCCGATAGTTTTGGAAAACTCGTCGCCCATGAGCCCCGGCAAAACAACAGTGATGTCATATTGAATACCGGCATTCGTGATGGCCTCACGATCCTCGGGTTTGGCAATGTTACGGTACATGTAATACACGCCTTTATTCCAAAACGTGCTTGACGGGTCCTTTAGGTAGCTTTTCATGGCGGAAAATTCGCGCACGGTTGGCGTTACAGGAGGCAGACCATTCTCAAAAACCAAACTGTAGTCATCCCGCATCTGTATCGGCAGGCCGGAATATTTTTCCAGGTTAATCATGGCTTGATTATAACAAAAGCGTATAATAAAGAAAAATCGAGGAGGACATATCTATGTGGCGTAGTTTTAGATGGATTTGGATTCTTCTGCCTATGGTACCGCTGTTGGCAGGGATGCTCGACCCCCGATACTTAGAAAGTCTGGATCTTAACCCTGTTATCGCTGAAAAGGCTTTTACTTTCGCCTATCCGTTCACGATCATTATGGGGGTGATTCTCGTTTCGATCGGTAAACAAGAGATTGGGAGAATCAGAGGCTATGAAACAAAGGTGTACGCCTACTCCGCCTGTTTCCTTATGCTGGCGATGGCGTTCATAGCCGCTGTTAACCTCACGGCAGGCTGGGCCAATACGCATATGGCGGGCAGTGAAGCTCAGCTTAATTGGGCAGAAAGGATCGTGATCGCCGAATACATGGCTTTCGTGTTCTTTCTGACAGCTGCGTGCGGCGTGATTGGTATACGCCTGGCGCTGCCGATGCAGAACGAACATTAAAAATCTGCATGGTTTTCATCATCAGCCTACCCTCTTTTAGGCTAGACGACCAGTCAAATTTCCAATGACGGAAATTCCCGGCCGTCTTTTTTTTATTGATTCCCACTTTTTTAAAATCTCGTAAATTCTAGCAATTGCTAGAAAAAACGAGAAATGCGCTGAAACTTCGATTCACAAAAAAATCGTGCTCTAGCGGTAGTCTGCCCGATTTTCAATATCAGTCATGAGCCGATCCAAATCCTGATAAGCTCGTTTGAGATAATTGTGCAGGCCACGCAGGTTTTCCCTGGCATCAGCTTCGTTGTCCACGCGATCCTCCGTGTAATACCCGATAACCTCGTTGTCGAGCATGCGCTCCATTTCCCGGACCCGCTCGATGATGCGATTCTGGAAAGCCTGGGCAGCGTGGCGGTCAAATTCTGGCATATATTTGTGTGAAATTATTAAGTATTTTTTTCTGATTTAGAGTTATCCAAAGAAATTTCTTTGGCAATAGTGTTGATGATAGTTGAGATACTAGACGGTCTCACGATTTCCAAAAATTCCTCTGCGCTAGGGGACAGTTTTCTGGCATTATAAAGCTCTATTGCCTTTTTGTAATGTTCGTCGGTAAAAGTCTCGCCGTATTTCCAAACGCCATTTTTTTCCAGATCGTGTTCAAACACTCTCTTACGAGCATCCATTTCTGTTGGGTTGGAGAGGTATTCACCGCGCCTTGTGTTTCTGTCAGGTCCGGCATATGCGCCGCCGTATAATTTTTTTGCGTAATCTGACATGTTAAGAATTGAATCGGTTATGGCATGTTCAAGCTCATGGACAGCTATAGGACGCCCTTGTGCTTGCATTTCTGGAGAGACGACGTATTGACCGGCATCTGCGTCTGGCGAATCAGAGCGAGCATACTGACCAACCGCATCGCTACCAAGTTCGTGAAAAGTATCCGCCAGATGCACGTCTTTATTCATAACAACCGCCTTGCGGCGCTCAATTTCTTCATCAGACAGCTGTTCCTGTTCTTTGGCCTTTTTTCGGTACTCTTCAGAATGCACAACCCCTGCCACCCATTGGCGGTCTTTGTCAGCCTCAGTAAAGGCTTCACCCATTATCTTTGCTTTTGCATCAAAACCCTGAGTAGAAATGGCCTTGGTCGAATCGTATCTGTCTTTTGAATAGCGATGCATCGCCTGAATTTCATCAGTCATTATCTGGGAAGCAAGTTCCTGCCATCCTTTTTTAGTCTCATCTTCTTTTTGCGCAAGCTCTATATAAAATTTATTCAGCTTTATATTTCCTTCCACAGCATATTTGTCGGCTAGCTCGCGATATTTGTCCACGTAATTTTGCGAATCCTTGGCTTCTTTTTCAAATTTTTCACGTTTTAATCTCAGTTTTTCAATTTTCTCGGCGACCGACCGCTGCTCAACCTCCCCCATAGCATCAACGTATTTCACATATGAGTCAAAATCTTTGTAGGCCTGCCGCTGGGGATTCTCCTTGGCTAGATTATAAACAACCTTGGACTCATCAGGCTTAGCTATCTCTTCTTTGCCAGTGCCCCGCATCAGCACAACAGCTGAAAGGCCAATGGCAGCAGCCAGTTCAATGCGCCGGGTCATTCTTGATAAAAACGAACGGCCTAGTCTCCCATAATCTTCTGTTTGCCGCTGCAGGCCGTGACTTTGCATATAATGCTGAGTTTCACGTCTGGATAATCCGGAAGCGATTCCGTTTGATTCAACGTTTTTCAATCCATTCTGCCCGGCCGCGACAAAATCGTGCAATTCATTCCTAGCCATCAATTGATAGTCCCGCCGCTGTTCAGATTCAGTACTTGGAGGCTGTGATTCAAATCTTGGCCTTCTTTCAAAATTTTCGCCAGGTTTAGTCATCGATGCCGATTCGTTTTCTAATTTTTTTCAACGCCAACCACTGCATGTCTTTGACAGCCTTTTTCAACAGATCCTCCTGATAATGACGAAGTCTTACCAATGCCTCATGAAATTCTTGGTAAGCGGCCTGAATTTCTGTTTTGGTTTCGTTTTGATCAGACATGTTTATTCCACAATAGCGCGGATCCGGCGGATACCGGAAGATGCGGATTCCTCTTTGAGGATTTTGAATTTGCCCACTTCGCTCGTGTGCGAGACATGCGGACCGCCGCAGAACTCGCGGCTCCATGCTGTTTCTAAGTCTTTACCGATATAATAGACTTTCACTTTGCTGCCATACTTAGCTTTTCCGCCCGAGGCGGATCGGCCTTGGGCCGAAAAATACAACGCACCTGTGAGCTTGGCTTCCTCCAACGGCAATTCCACAAAACTCACGGGCAAGTCCTCGGCAATCTTTTTATTGACCAAGTCCTCCACTTTTTTTATCTCCTCGGGCGTGACCTTGCGTGAAAAAAAGAAATCAAACCTTGTGCGCTCCGCGGTAATATCTGAACCGTTCTGTTTGACCTCCGGCCCCAGAACCTCCCGCAACGCCGCCTGCATCAGATGGGTAGCGGTATGAAGCCTTGTCACGATCTTTAATTCGCGTTCGTCCACGGCTTTAAGTTCGCCGGTATCAAGCAGTAACCCATGCCCGCCGAATTTCTTTTCCGCCCCAGCACGCGATTTTTCCTGGTGTTTGGCGAACTCTTTTTCAAAATCTTCCCTATTCAAACCCTTGGCTTTGTCTCCAGATATTTCCGCGTCTTTTAGAATCTCAAACGGCAAGCCGTATGTTTCATAGAGCTTGAATCCCGAAGCCGCATCTATTTTTTCCAGTTTGCCGAGCTCGCGCAGACCGGATTTCAAGGTCTTCTGGAATTTACTGTTTTCCTTTTCAAACTCCTGTAAAATCTGCTTGAGATTCAGCTCTTTATAAGTCTCTCCGTAGATTTCTACAACTTTTGCAAACAGTTTTTCAAATTCTGTGCCATGCACGATCATGCGGCGCATGAGCCGGCGCAAAACATAACCCGCGCCTTTGTTGGAAGGAATTACACCGTCGGAAATGAGAAAGCTCACAGCGCGTCCATGGTCTGCGATTATTCTTTTAACCCGTTCCGGCTTGCCCTCATCAATAAGCGCCAAAAGTGGGGCAAACAAATCTGTCTCAAAAATATTTCTCTTTTTTTGCGCAACGGTAGCAAGACGCTCCAGCCCCATACCAGTATCCGCACCAGGGGTCTTAAGCTTTTCTAGAAATCCATCGGGATGCAAATAATATTGATTAAAAACTAGATTCCAAACTTCGGATTTCAGATTCTTCATAAAAATCTCGGTTGTCGGCCCGCAAGGCCCTTCCACACCTGTCGGACCCCAGAAATTATCAGCTCGGCCCAATCTTTTTATATTGATCACACCCAATGATCGCCAAATTTCTTCTGATTCTGTATCAGCGGGGACCTCTTTGTCTCCTTCAAACACTGTTACATAATCAATCTCCAATCCGAGCTCACGGGTCAAAAAGTCATGAGCGTACTCTATGGCTTCTTTCTTGAAATATCCGCCGAAAGAAAAATTGCCGAGCATTTCAAAAAAAGTATCATGCGTATCATCTCCAACCTCATCGATATCAGAGGTTCGGAAAGATTTTTGGATCGAGGTCGTATTTTTACTGCCAAAATCTTTTTGCGCATCCAGCTCGCCCGTAAAATATTTTTTGAACTGCTGCATGCCGGCCGTGGTCAAAAGCACGGACGGATCATCAGGCACAAGCGAGCTCGAGGGCACAACCGCATGTCCTTTACTTTTGAAAAAATTAATAAATTTTCGCCGCAGTTCATTGGAATTCATAGACTGTATTATAAAACAAATACTGGTGACTCGTAAAACAACGGTGAGTCACCAGTGAAATTTAGCGTTTGGAAATTTTTTGCGCGTTCGAGCTTTTTCTATTAGAATAATTTTCACCTCGCGACAATTGTAGCGCGGGTGCTCTGGCGCTCCTGGGCAATCATTACACAATTCGCCTTCCCCCATATCCTCCGGCAGATGCGAGGTCTTGAGGTTTATCCCCCTTGTGGCCATTCGAAACAATCCCAGCGAATCATGGTGCGGACCAAAAAGATTCGCCAGCTGCTGCTCGGAACGAGTTTCAAAGTCTTGAGGACTGAGAAAGGACTTTACTTTCAAAGCCACAGACCGAAACTTCATGCGGAGTGTTTTTTTAAACTTTTTGCGATTCGGCATTTATCCCCCTGTTTGCTGTTTGAGACTAATTGTAATACAAAAAGGCCCCGAGTCAAGGGTCTTTTGCTACAAAATTCATTTTGTGAGTTCTTCGAGGGCTTTATCCAGCTGGGGATCACGGTCATTCTGAAAATCTTCTTCGGTCATCTCGATCTTGATATCTGGCTCGAGTCCGTCCTTGTTCAGGTCGTGGCCGTCAGGGGTCAACCATTTCGCAATGGTCAATTTGAGCTGGGCACTGCCGTCAATATCAATAAGCTCCTGCACTGACCCTTTGCCAAAAGTCTTTTCGCCGACTAGTTTACCAAGGTTGTGGTCATTGAGCGCGCCGGCAACAATTTCCGAAGCAGAAGCGCTGCCGCCATTGATCAGGACAACAGTGGGAACTCCGTTTAAACGCGATTGCCCCTCGGCCATAATCTTGTCTTCTCTGGCATCACCGAATTTTTGAATCAAAACCGTTTGCCCGTCTTTTACCCAAAAGCTTGCCACCTCAACCCCGCTATCCAAATAACCGCCGGGGTTATTTCTTACATCCAGCACTACGCCCTTGGCTCCTTTTGCGAGGAAATCAGAAACTGCTTTTCTCACTCCGTCCGACGTGTCGTCGCTGAATCTCCGTAATTTCAAATAGCCGATTTTTTTGCCGTTGATCTCTTTTATCTCAGCTGTCACGCTTTTGATCTCAATCTTTGCGCGCGTAATCACTATTTCCACGGGTTTTGTATCTTCCAAATGAAGAATGCTGAGCGTTACCTTGCTTCCGGCTGGCCCGCGGATTTTACCCACTGCCTGCTCTACCGTGAGTCCGGTCGTGTCCTCGCCATCAACCTTGAAAATATAATCTCCGCCGCGCACACCCGCTCTGATCGCTGGTGATTCATCAAGTGGCGTTATCACAGTGAGGCGCTGGTGCTTGATGCCTATCTCCGCGCCAATACCCTCAATATTTCCTTTGAGTTCATTGGCAAAATCCTGAGCTTCCTGTGGCGGCAAAAATGTGCTGTAAGGATCGGCGAGTGATGAAACCGCGCCCTGCACCGCGCCTTCAAGAATTTTTTTCAGGTCTGCCGGACGGTTTACATATTTTTCATTGATAATCTCGATGGTCCGCCACAAAATATTCCAATCAGCTTCGCGCGGCGCATTTTCCCGGTGGCTTTCCAAAAGCGTGAGACCGCCAACTCTTATAGTCTTGCCGGAATTACCGAGCTGCCAGCCGCTGTAAAATACCAAAATCAAAAATAGGCCAGCCAAAAGTTTTTTGTAGGATCTTGGCTCGCCTTGATTATTTACTGACCTGCCCGCCATCGGCTGCGCCTCAGGCGCTGGCAGGCGGGCATATTTTTCATCATTATTTACTGACATACTTCTCTTTGCGAAATGAATTCTGAATTAGCTTTAAATAATACCTGGCCCAAATCGCGAGCTTGACTAGGCTATTCACAAGCTCGCTGTGATTGGCGCTATAATGCTTCATATAAAAAACAATCATGGCACGATGGAACTCATAAAGCGCTTTTTTGGGAAGCTTGCGCGATGACGAACCTTTGTGGTGGACCACTGTAGTTACCGGCGCGTACATTACCTTGTAGCCAGCCTGTTTGGCGCGCATGCACCAGTCCAGATCCTCTCCATACATAAAAAACGCTTCATCCAAAAGACCTATTTTTTCCAGAGTCTCACCGCGGATCATCAGAAACGCGCCCATCACGCTGTCTACCTCTGATGTCTTGTCGTCCGGCAAATTCAGATTGTAATCCGAACTCAATCCCGCAAAATGCAGGAGAGAATTTTTCAGGTTCGGGAAACTCCGGCGCGAGGCTTTATCAAAAGAGCCGTCTGTCTTTACCACGCGGCATCCGGCGATGCCGACACTTTTATCATTATCCATATATGAAATCATCTTGTCAAAAGTATCAAGCGCGATCTCCACATCCGGATTGAGCAATAAAAAATACCGAGATAACTCTTCACCCCCACCTTTATCCTCCCCCCTCACGCCTACCCCAAAACCGAGTACGTTTTTGGGGGACCCCGGCAAGGGGGAGGAATTTTCCTTTGTATTTCCCTCCCCTCGCGTGCCCGTCGTAGCCTTGGCGAAGTCGGGAGGGGGAGGGTTGGGGAGGCGTGATAAAATTTTCCGAATTGCTATATTATTGGCTTTACTATAGCCAAGATTTTCTGCGTTGCGAATGAGTTTTGCATTGGGAAATTCCGCAGCCACCATTTGCGTGGAGCCATCCGCGCTCACGTTATCCACGACAAAGACCTCAAAGCTGAATTTCGTGTTCGAATTGAACACACTGCGCAAACACTGTCGCAATTTTTCTCTGGTATTAAAACTGACGATGATGACTGATAAGTCCATAAAGCTGATTATATCGGAAAAATCGAGCAAAAAAAAGGGAGGCGGAGAACCGCCCCCGACAGGGATGACGCAAATTATTCAAGCTCATCCGTCAGCCGCCCCACTACATGAGGCAGTAGCCGCCGGCAAAATAGCGCGTGGACAAGGCTGGCCCAGAGCCAGCGCCGCTTGATAAACCGCACGTCGCCCTTCGTATTGTAGCATGGCGGCGTACGCCACGTCATTCCTATCATAAAATTGTGCCAATCGTAGGCACGGCAGGCAGCATCATTGCCACGTAAAAATCCTAACCGGTCACTGCGCATAATAATCCTCCTCAATCAAACTTGTTCCGCAGTATAACACAAAAAGAAATTAAAAAATAATACCGCGCCAACACATATGACGATCGTAATCTTTTCGCACACTTTTAGTCTTTGAACAATTTAGTACGATCGTACTAAATTGTCACGCAAATCTTGAAAAAAATGCCCGAGTAGCGGAACTTTGATTAAATTTTGACTACAAGCTCCGGCCGTTGTAGAATTATAAATCAATTCCAGGAGGGCCAAATGCAAACGACTCAAAATCCCGATTTGGGAACAGCCATGAAAGCGCTGGATTTCGGTACCCACGCAGGACTTCCACTGCCTGGCATTCTTGATCCGCTCGGGCGGTTATTCCAGCCCAGTCCCTACAATATCCCTCAATTTCCGCACGAGGTAACTCAGTTCTCGGTGCTTATGATCATGGCGATGATTGACACCGGACGCATCTCGTCTGATGTATTCCATGACGAAAAAAAGTATTACGATTTCATTGAGCGTCTAAAAGATCTCCGCAACCATCTGCAGTTTCAAGGCGAGGCGAACCCCCAGCCTCCCGGGCACGCAGATGACGGCGAATGGATTCTCTATGAACCGGAAAAAATCATCGCAGCCGGCAGATTGATCTCGATCAATACCATCTACGAGAAAGGCACGCATGCAATAGTCTTGCGGGAAGACCCCCCAAAATTGCCTTTCCGCCACCGTCTCATAGCGGTTGTTAGAGTGAAGGCCGAAAAGCGAAAATCATGGACCGTAGCCTTTGAGGCCTCAAGCGTCACGGGGAGGTACCACCTCTCGACAATCTGTCCAAACGGCTGGTATAGAATCCGACTGTTCTCTGTGGATGAACGCAAATTGCAGCCTTGGAAACCCAAAATCCCGCCGCCGTTCGTGTAGAAAAAATCAGCGCTGCGTCTCTTGTTAGCAAAACAGAGATCGCAGCGCAATTTTATTAGGAGCCTTCAACCGTCTGACCGAAGCCGGATCGGGAATCGATCGAGTGGATCGATTTCGCTGTAGCTAATTGCCGTGACTTCATCACCGACTCGGATGATCCCGGTCGACAAGTGATTGAAGTTCCTACCGAATACGACTCCGCCGTCTGCTTTATAGGGACTGCGGCGATAGGTTGCCAGAGTTGCAAGGGGCTCTTTGCCTCGTTCCGCTGTTTCCTGGTCAGTGATTGTTATGGGGCAGCGAACGCACAATGTCTTACCTTCAAAGTCCACCCCGTTAATCACCATCCGGTCCAGCCGATCCTCGTCGTAAGGTTTGCCGCCGGAAATGACGATATTTGGCCGGAAGCGATCCATAGGCACGACTTTACCCCCGATGATTCTCCACACGTTGAAATCATTCAGAGACTCTTGTGAAATCACCAGGAACGGATACCCATCAGCAAAACGAAGCTGGGAAAAACCAAGTTTCGCTCGGCGTTCGGATCCGTATGGAAACATCACGAGCTGATATTTACCCGGCCGCTCGCGGCTCAAAAACTCGGTAAACCAGGCATTGGCCTCAGCGTCAACAAACAGCGCTTCGCCTTTCCAGTCCCAAACCTGCACGTCCCGCAAGTTACATCCAGCGTGAATTATATGTTGCGGGAACACGCGGATAGCGCGCATTCCAGGAGCTGAAAGCTCCATCGTGCCGTTTTCATCCGTGATGGTTGGGGTGATTTGACACATGCTTTTTACGGCAATGCCCAAACCGCGATCAGAGCGCTGGGCGACAAACATGCCGGTTTCCGCATCCACTACCATGAACTGGCGATCACCGACAATGCCATGAACCCCGATAGTTGCTCCCTGGAGCATGGTTCCCTTGCACGACTTAATCCGGTAGATCCAAAGTTCCGAAACTTTCCAGCTCTTACTTTCCATGGTTTTTCTCCTTTGCGGCCTTTACCGCCTGCCGCCGCTCAAATTCCTTCTTGATCGCTTCGTACGTGAACTGCGGATAATACTTGCTGTCAATCTTCCGCATAAACTCGTGCGGCGGCAAACACAAGCGGCAAAAAATCTGATGGATAAACCACAGTTTCATGCGCTTGCGCCGCGTCTGTTGAAAGCTATAACAGTACGGCGTTATCACGCGCATGTGCTCGTTGTGCATGTTCAGCAAAAATACGTTGAACGCGCCGAGCTTTTGTGAAGCCTTTTCTTCCATTTCCATGATGCCTCCTTTCAGATAAGTCCCCACTGTTCCGCGATTGCGATATGCTTGACTGCGGCATCGTAGGCGTCGTATGTGTTTTCGATTTTCTGAGAACGACTCATGGCAGCAGGACCAAAGGCAGCGACGAGAAGTTTCGCGGTGCTGACAAACTGGCCAGCATTGCCCATTTCCGGTTCTTGCAATTTATCTCTCAAATGTTTCGTCCCAGGCTGGCTCAATTTTCTCCACTTGTCCCCATAAAGCCTTCTTTTCTTGTGGTACTCGCGAGCGCGGATCATTGGATGTTTAATCAGACGGATCGCTTCCACAATCACTTCCGGATTGAATTCTCCAGCGGACAACTTCAAAGTCACCAATCGTTTCGGTTGTGCTTTTTTCATGGTTCCTCCCTATCAAAATTGGATAATTGCGGCCCGAAAATGCATGATTCGGGCATCAAAATAGAATAGCCGAGAGAGGCCTTTTCGGCAAATTTTGGAAAAATATGAGATGTAAACTACTCATAGACTTCGCGGCCGCGAAGTCTATGAGTATATCTCCAGTTTTATAATACGTAAAATCAGCAATTGCTTGGAAATGCATAGTGGATTTACTTCAGCCCCTCACCCTAACCCTCTCCCCATTAGGGGCGAGGGAAACATGCTAATGGAATAACTTCCACAACCGCTCGGGGTCGGTGCGGAGGTTTTGCATGATGAGTTTTCGCTTGCGCAGAGCTTCTGGGAGTTCGTGGTAGAGTTCCCGGAGCGTGGCAAACTGAAACGGCTCAAAGAACATGGTATAGATTAAAAGCAAGGCTTCGCGGATGAAAATAAACCCAAACTGGCTCCAGAAATGTTCGGCTATCTCGCATTTAATCATCATGAGATAATGGTTTTTGAACGCCATTTTTCGCACGAGACGCGATTGCCTCCGGCGGTTAACGATGAACCGTACGACCTGGTTTGGCCAGCTGCGTCCCACAGTGCGGCCGTGATATAAAACTGCCTCCGGCACGTAACGGCACCGCCAGCCGGCAAGCTGCAACCGCCAGGATAGGTCAATGTCTTCCTTATAGGCAATAAAATCTTCGTCATAGTATTCGAAGCCCTCACCCACCGGAGTGCTGGTTCCCCCTCTCCCGAGCTGGGAGAGGGTTTCGCGGTTGCTTCGCACTTTTGGCAATTTGATTGCTTCGAGCGCGCTCCGGCGGTAAATAGCCGCCGCGCCGGACGCGCCAAAAATCTCGCGGTCCGCGTCATATTGCCGCTCGTCCCGCTCCCACTGCCCGCGGTCAATGACGCGCCGCGTTTTATAAATCTCAATGCCAGTGCTGTCCAAAATTTTTGTTTTGGAATTGATGGAAAAATTGTAATGAAAAAGTTTTCCGGAAACTGAACCAAGGGTCTTGTCCTCCTCCATCGCGGCCACGAGGGTGGTAATGAAATCTTTCTCGAGAACTGTATCCTGGTTCAGCACAAACACGTATTCGCCTGTGCTCTGCTTGATGCCCAGGTTGTGTCCGCGCGAAAACCACAGGTTTGTTCCCGGGTCAATTATTTTTATTCTTTTCTGGCGGCCGTATTTTTGTTTTATGAGCTCTCTAGAACCGTCGTTTGAGCCGGTGATGATGACAAGGATCTCCAGATTTTTATAAGTCTGCAAAAGCACAGTATCAAGACAGCCTTCGATATAACGGTGGCTATTATAGCTTAAGATATTTACACTAACCAGAGGATTCATTTTTAGAATATTGAATGTGGAATATAGAATATAGAAAAATCAAAAAACCAATCCCTAACGGATGATTGAGATATGGTGTTGTGATGTTTAAAGTCATAAGAGCTATTAAAGCAGCTAGCATTCCCATATTCAATATTCGATATTCCATATTCACCCAACCCAATTTGAAAATTCGAGCTATAAACAACAAATATACCAACAATCCCACAATACCAATCTTTAACGCTATATCAAGGAATCCCCACTCGAAAGCAAAATTGGTGATCGCGCCGTCAGGATTTTGGGGCGTGACCCGGTCCGGCAGATAACTTTTGTAGGTCACGAGTTTTCCAAATCCTGCGCCGAGGTTTGGATTATCTTTAATACCTTCGACAAGCTCAGGCAATAATAACAAGCGTGCTCCACCCGCCGCCTCCTTGGTCGGATCCCCCGTTCTACTACTCACGCTGTCTGCAAACTGCCCGCCGCCCGCGGCTACTACCCCATAAAGCATTGCTATTTCCAGGATGGCTATTGCTCCTAGTTTTAATCCTAGAGCCAAAAAAGCCTTGAAAGAGGCGCGAAACTGCCATAAAACGACCACTATAGCAAACATCCCTCCGGCAATCGCTCCCAGCCAAAAACTGCGCGATAAGGACATTATGATCGAGAGTAGGGCAGCAGCAAGAATTAGCCAAATTTGCCACCCCCACCTAACCTCCCCCCTCCAGGGGGAGGAATTCCCCTCCCTTGAGGGGAGGGGTTGGGGGAGGGTGAAAAAACTGAAAATAAACAGTCCCATGAGCGCGTAAAACTGGCTTTGCATGAATATGCGTGATGCGCTTCCCACATGGCCTGTGATTTCTCCAAAATCCTGATTGATGATCCAATGATAAGCTGTTGCCACTCCGGGAAGACCAAGAGAAAACCATACAAACAAGAGAAATGTTTTGGCAGCAATGATAACGATCGCGCTAGCCAGGATCTGCAGTAGGTTATTTATTTGCTCGCGGGTTTTTATGACACTCAATACCGCCGGCAAAATCAGGAAATAAAGATAGCCGTTGGCGTCGTTGAAAATGTTGCCGAGTGAGTTTCCGCGCAGATACCCGTTGATAATTCCAAAGCCGATAACCAGTAACAATAACCAATAACTTTTAGGAATCCACCCCCACCTAACCTCCCCCCTCAAGGGGGAGGAACCACTCGCAACCCACGCTACAAACACTGCCGCAAAAATTACCAGTCGAAGTGAAAGACTAACAAACCCAAGATCATACTCCAAAAGGTGCCCGCGGGATCCGAAAAATAACTCGCCAAACAAGATATAAATCCCCCATTCCAAATTTTTCCAGGACAAAACAAACACGGCAATGCCAGCAATGACGATTAGCGGCAGACTCAAAATAGGAAAATTGAATGCGGCGAGCGACAGGGCTTCTGCAGCGCCCATCAAAATTAACGCCCTAAACATCAAAACCTCTCTCTCCGCCGGAGTACCGGCGCACTCTCCCCTCGTCAGGGGAGAATAATAATGAATAATTCATTTGGGTTTAATTTTAAATCCAAACAATCTCTGTAAAAAATCCATGACCTTTGCCCCGAACAGAACCGTTGGCAGAGCAAGCTCGATGATCAAAACATCAATCCAATGGCCATTCTTTCGAAAATAATAGATCAGGCTATGCGCAACGGTTTTTTTGCGCAGATAAACCGGCATCTGCGTAAACCCCGCGCCCTTGTGGTGAATAATCTGCGCATTTGGATAATATTTAATTTTATATCCGGCATTTTTCAGGCGTTTGCAAAAATCAACTTCTTCATACCACAGCCAGTATTTTTCATCCAAAAAACCCTGCTCCTCGATGATCTTGCGGCGGGTCAGCAAAGCCGCGCCCATAACCTGATCTACCTCAGATTCCGCATTATAGTCGAAATTTTTCATGAGGTATCCGGAAAGCTTCATCACCCGATGCAAACCCGAGAACACAGCCAGCGAACTCCAAATGCCTGGAAACCTGCGCACCGAGGGCTGAAGGGATCCGTCTGGATTTAAAATTTTCGGACCGACCACGGCAACATCAGGATGACTGTCCATGTAGCCAACGAGGCTATCGAGCGTACCGGCTCTGACCTCGGCATCGGGATTGAGAAGAAAAACGTATTCGCCTGTAGAACTTTTGTACGCCAGGTTGCAGCCACGGGCAAAACCAAGGTTGCGCAAAGACTGGATCACGTGCACGCGTTTGTTGTGTCCAAAAAGGTTGGTGACGGTCCCGACGCTACCGTCCTGAGAGGCGTTATCCACCACGATGATTTCATAATAAAAATTTGGCGGGAATTTTAATATCGAATTAATACAACTGACTAATAGATCCCGGGTGTTCCAGTTGACGATGAGAATTGATAATTTCACCCCGTTAGAAATTCCTTATGATTAAATTATTAACGTGGTATGCCATCAGAATTTAATTAATATGCGCCCTTTGCATTCCATATATTTCTAACGGGGTTCATGACCTAGTTATTGAGCGGATAAATTCAATATCCTATTTTTTCAAAAACCCAGCGGCAAACAAAATACTGAAATAGATTACCATCGCGATTCCGATGAGTAAAAATAAATTCCACTCGCGGATCTGCCATATAACAAAACCCATAACAGCACTGGACATCACAGGCCGCAGCATGGGCCGCCACAAAGGGAAACGCAAGTACCTTCTTGAATGAATCAGGTAAAGCACGGCCACTAAAATATAGGATAACACGGTCAGCCAGGCAGAGGCCATGATGCCGTATCTGGGAATTAAAACAATATTACCGGCGATATTAAAGAGAGTGGAAGAAAGCAAAATAAAAATAGCGGTTTTTAGAGCTTTGACCTGCATGACCACGTTGGCCACGCCATAAAACAAGGTGATGACTGTGGACCAGATGAGAATCCGGAAAGGCAAAATTGCGCCCTCGTATCCTGGTCCAAAAGACGTCAAAATAATATTGCTTGCCAAGACGGTAGAACCCACGCCTAGCGGAACGGCAACAGCCAAAAGAAAACGGTGAATTTTTTCGGACATATCGCGGTTGTCTGACGAATCTATATCTTTTTGCGCACTAAAATACGGAAAGAGGCTGATTGCTACAACTGCCGGGAGGAAAGTTAAAAAATCTAGGAATCGATAAGCGGCAGAATATAGGCCAACAGCATCATAATCCAAAAAATGTTTTTGAATAACCACGTCGGCCTTGGCAATCAGGGTTTCAAAGCCCACGAGCATGGCAAAGGAAATGCCGTATAAAATCATTTCCCGCAGGATCTGGCGGTGTGCTTGGATTTTCGGCCGCGCGATCAATCTGGTCGCTATGGCAAAAACCACCAGATCGCTTGCGCCGACAACCACCAAAATCCAAAATAGAAATTCGATGTCTTTATGCGAGAGGATGGCGAACGTAAACCACGCGGCTTTAAGAATCGTGTCAACAAAATAAATCACTGCGAGGATATGGATGCGCTGGGCCGCTTGCACCAGAGCAGTAAATGGAATGCTCATCGAGGCGAGCAGGAGGCCGACCGCGGCAATGATCATGGCTCTGGCAACATCAGCTTCATAGCCGAAGATTTTTGGCAGGATCAAAAACAATGCAAAAATCACAAGGCTGGAAAAAAATTGCGCGATAAAAAAATTGCCGAGATAAAGCGGCGTCTGACCACCGTCTTCGCCGACTTTTTTTATGAAATACCGTGAGATGCCAAAATCAATAAACAAGAAAAAAATGGCGTAGAACGCCATTACCAGTGAATATTTGCCAAACCCGTCAGGCCCCAGATAAGAAGCAAGCTTGGCCTGCACCGCAAATAAAATAACTCCAGAAATGATTCTGGAGAGCCCGAGAGAAAATATGTTTCTGCCGATCACTCTCACCCCGTTAGAAATAAATGGTTAACTATGATCATACACGGCCGTTGAAATATCAGACATTTCTAACGGGCTCATAAGGCAAATTATACCATAAAAATAGATGGGGTACTTCGGCAAGGAAGCACCCCATCAAAGGGCTAGTCTGGAGTAATCATATCGAGCAACTCCTCCAAAGCCTGGATGCTAAATGGCTTCTCGAGAAGCGCAATATCGTACTTCGAAACGTACGCTTGCTCCGCTGGAGTCAGGTTACGGCCAGTCATGATAACCAGCCCGGGTTTGCAGGCATGTTCGAGCATGTACCGATGAAGGTCAATCCCGCTTTTCCCGCCTGGCATATCCATGTCGGAAATGACCGCATAGATTTGCCGCTTCTCGAGAATCTCAATGGCAGATGAGACATTACTTGCAGTTACAGAAGTAAAATCCCTGCTCTGCAAAAACTGGGTAAAGGTACCCAGTATGAACTCGTCGTCGTCTACTACCAGTATCGGTATTTTGTCGCCCAAATCAGGCATCGTCTCCTCCTTTGTTGAAATAGACCGTCACTTTTTTGTGAACGGTCTATTATTACTGGTTTTGGGGGGGTTGTCAATGGCAACTTGGCAATCGAAACTTCACCCCTCCCTCAATCCCTCCCCCTCAAGAGGAGGGAAAATGCAGGGAAATTATCCTCAATTCTCTACCACCGCCCCGACCTGATATTTGGCGAGCTCAATGTCGGAGATGGTGACAACGTCCTCAAAGCGCAGGAGGCGGTTGTTGAAGGCCTTGAGGGTCAGCGGCCGCAGGACGCCGTCCACGATATAGTAAACTGCCGCGTTTGATTTGATTTTCACAAGAGCGCGTTCCGGCAAAGCTAAAGGATCGCCGATCTCGATTAGATCTATTTCCGCATCTGGTCCAACCAGCACGTTTTTGAAGCTAAAGCGGTTCGCAATAAATACGTCATAGGAGAGGGGACGTTTTACGCCGGACTCAACATAGTAAACTGCAGGGCTCGAGTTGGCTTTGACGAGCACGCCGGTTTCCGGCGCCATGGGTTTGGCAATTTCCCATTCCGCCAATTCGCTCGCCGGCACTGTCACGACATTTCTAAAACTGAATTTACGCTGGTTAAAAACAAACAACGTTAATGGCTCAAGCTTGCCATTGCCGATATGATACACTGCCGGGCCACCGGATGATTTCACAAGCGTGCCATCAAACGGCGTCATCAGCCGGCCTTGCGGATAACCGTCGAGCTCGCCCGGCTCGGCTGAAAGCACTGAGCTGAATTTTAATCCTCTTTGTTTAAAGACAAACGCGGACAGCAGGCGCTTTTCATTATTGGTAATAATAAACACTGCCGGATTGTCGCGCGATTTAACCAGTGTTCCTTCAGCTGGCAATGCCCTGCCACCGTCTCGATAGCTGGCGATTTCATCGTCCGGGACTATAATCGCGGCGGCGGGATTGAGCTTTCTTTGCACTGCGACAAACGAGGAAATAGCTTTTCTACTGCTGTCCTCAATGAGGAACATTTGGGAGGCGGAGTTTGTCAAAAGCGTGCCCTCCACAGGCGGCATCACGTCTCCTGCCGGATATTCAGAAAGCTCAGTTGTGGAAACCGGCACGAGACCTGCGAGATCCAAGCCGCGCTGGCTGATAACAAGCCGGGAGATTTGGCGCTTCAGGCCATTGTCAATCACGTAAATTTTTTCTCCGGGCACTCGCAGGAGCGTGCCATTCGCATATTTGAACCAGGCGGTAAAAAATCGCGAGAAATTATAGTTGCCGTTGTAAACATGAGGCGTGTAGCGGTAAAGTGCAGCAGTCGCATAGTTCGACAGGCTGACTATCTGCTGTGCAGGGGCATTGTTCGGCGGTCCCTGAGTATTATCAAGAGTAACAACATCGCCCACGCGCGCAGTGCGCCCGCTGAGGATAGGCCCGCGGCCAACGCGAACTCCGCCAACCTCAAAATAAAAACTCCGGGCAAGCGAGGCGGCCATGCCAATGTAACGGTCGCCAGCCGAGTCGAAATTGCCAAATAACTGGTGATAAAAACCAAGAAACAGCTCACCGCAACCGCCGTCGTCCGGACAGCCAAAACCAAGAGAACGATCCAAAGCCCTCTGCAGCGATGTGTTCGTAAAAAATTTACCGTCAACAAGGCTCTGTTCTTTTTGCAGGGTAACCAAAACCACCTGCGGATTTATACCTGCGGAAATCGCCGCCTCATAGATCAATTCTGCGGCAGTGCGCAGCCTGCCCAAATTGGGCCGGGGATCCGGCAGACGGCTTTTGAGATTCACATCACCCGGTTCGCGAAGCTTCAGCAAAAAATCCGGCGAAGTGTTGGCGAGCACCGAGCCATGCGCCTCCAAAAATTTTTGAATCCCCTCTGCTCCGCCGCCGAGAGTGGCTACGTCAATGAATCTTGCGTCTGAAATGAGTATATTGGGGTTAAAAGTATCAGCAAGGGATATTGCTGGGACTAACAGTAAGCTAATCCCAATGATTGGAAGTAATTTTACCTGCATGAATTTCTAATTAGCCTAATTGACCTAATTTCTAAATAATACCTAATATCTAATTGAGAAATTGGGATTTGTTTAGGTCAATTAGAAATCAGAATAATTAGAAATTTATTGTATGATATCCGCTCCCAACTGATACTGATCTACCTCACTCTGCGGCAACACTTGCACTTCAGAAAATTTGTAGCCCCGATTTATGAACGCTTCGTAATTCATACCTTTTCGCGCGCCATTCTCTACCAGGTAAACCGTAGGCGAGCTGCCGCCTTTGATCAGCAGTCCGTCCATCGGGGGGTAAAGGTTAGGGTTAATCTGATATTTTTCCAGTTCCTCCAGAGAGAGTATAGCAATCGGCCGGGCATCGAGTCCCCTTCCTTTAAATACAAAATATGAGATCAATTGCCGGTAATTATTATTCAAAATATACACTGCCGGACTATTTGCATCCTTGATAAGCGCCCCATCGAGAACCGGCGCGTCAGGACCTTGATCGTAGCCGGCGATTTCCTCAGCAGACAGAGTCGCCACGTTTTCGAACCGCAACCCGCGCGAGGAAAATGCAAGATAGGAAAGAGGCAACCGCTTTTCCTGTTCAATGATATACACAGTGGGGACTCCCGGTTCTTTGATCATTGTTCCTTCAACAGGAGGCAGAGGGCGTCCTTCCGGCACTGCATCAATTTCCGCTTGTTCGGCCTGGACAAGCACCACTCCTCCGAAACGGCCCCTGAATACGTACTCGGAAACCGGCCTTTTAAGTCCTTTTTCAATAAGATAAGTTGCCCCGGAAGGACTCTTTACCACAGTGCCTGCAGAAAAGAGCTGGGACGAACTCACGGCTTTGTAGGCATTGATCCGGCCTGATCCCAAATGCCGTCCGCAGCTGCCAGAATCGCAGTTAGTCATATTTAGGGCATCAATATTATCCGCGCTGGCTATAATGCGCTCCCTGACTGCTTTAAGATCCCAGTCTGGAAAAGTAGCCATAGTCAAAGCCGCCACACCGGCGACAAGCGGCGCCGCCACAGAGCTCCCCGAGGCGTAGATATAGAGGTTGTTCCGAGTAGGTTTTGCGGGGTCATAGTAAGTCGAAATAATCCCCCTGCTGTTTTCTTTACTAACATAATTTGCCGTACCAGGGGCGGAAATATCAATGCAATTCGAACCAAAACTTGAAAACACGGCCTTGCGGTCATTGATATCGAGCGCGGCCACGCCGATAACCATATTTTGGCCGCCATCCGTGCATACCGGAGAAATCGGAGATACATTCAGATTCCCCCCGGATGTTGCCCCGTCATTCCCGGCTGCTGCCACAACGAGCACGCCTTTGTTAAAAGCATAACTGATTGATTCCTGCAAAACCTGCATGCCCGGAAGGCCTTGCCAGCCGATTGATAAATTTATAACTCGCGCGCCATTATCCGCAGCCCATTTGATGGCCTGCGAAACATCAGATACAAGGCCCTCCCCCTTGCTATCTAACGCTTTGATTGGCATGAGTTTTACATTCCAATTTACCCCGGCAATGCCCTTGCCGTTGTTTGGTATTGCGCCGACCAATCCGGCAATTATCGTCCCGTGCCCGTTGTCATCAGAATTCACGCCCGCAACGATCTCTCCCGTCACTCGCGTGAGGCAGTTATCTTTGGCTGGGCTGAGGTTCTGGCAGTAGGTCACAAATCCGCGGCCCACCCGGCCGTCGTTAAGATCCTCGTGCAGAGCATTTATTCCGGTATCGATGATGGCCACGGTTATTTGAGGAGAACCAGTAGTTTTTTCCCAAGCCTGGTGGACCTTGATCTTTGGCAGATACCACTGTTTGTCCTGCTCTGCAGTGTCGAGCACAAACAACGGGTCGTCGGCATTGACCGTAGTTTTAACTATTTGATCATGCTCAGCAAATTCCACCCAAGACTGCTGGAGCAGAACAGTAGCTGATAGCTGGTAGCTGGTAGCAAGGCGGTAGACGTTATTGAATAATAATTCGGTTTCTCCGTAGGTTTGCAACTTCATGAGATCGCTTGCTGATTTGATTTTCACAATCAAAACTCCCGCATCAGCACCATGCGCTTGCAATGGAGTAAAATTTGAAACAATGATGGCCGCGATCAGCGCGGTGAAAATTTTGAAATTAGTCTTGTTGCTTGTCACTTGTTAAACCTTACTTGTTATCTATTTATATTTTCCCAAAAATGCGTTAATTTTTATTTTCAAAAGATCACGTAGAGTCTGCAAATATCCCGACAAAGGCACATGGCTGCCGCCGCGCTCCCGCCACAACACGCCCACCTCTTTGATCTTATAGCCGTGTTTCTTGGCAATAGTCAGAACCTCCATGTCAAACCCCCAGCCAGGGATGGTAACTCGGGAAAAAATTTGCTTGGCCACATCGCCGCGGAACGCTTTGAAACCGAGCTGGGTGTCTTTGATCGTGGGATCTACCAGGATACGCGTCAGGATATTGCCGATACGTGAGAGAAATATCCGGTAAAACGGCTGCTTTTCCGTAACTTTGGCGGCATCAACATAGCGCGAACCAATAACGACCGAAAAACCTTTTTCAAAGTACGGCCAAAATTTTTCAATTTCGGAAATAGGAGTGGCATTGTCCGCATCCATAAACACCGCGTAATCGCCGCGGGCGTGCTCGACCATGCCGAGCTTTACCGCACTGCCTTTGGCACCAATGCTTTCCGACAAACAAAGCCGGACTACGTTCTGAACACCCTTCGCCTCATATTCTTTGACGACGTCACAGGTGTTATCGTTACTGCCATTGTCAACAACTATGATTTCGTACGAATATTCCTGCGCTTTTAGGTATTTATCAATATCCTCCAGGGTGAGCTGAATACGTTGGCCTTCATTATATGCTGGAATTACTACCGAAAGTTTAGGGTTGGGCATTTTGATTATGATTTAATTAGAGAATTCCAATCGGCTGCGAACTTTTCGATGCCTTTGTCAGTCAGGTCATGTTTGATGTTAAACTCGCGCCAGTCCCGGTTAATATCCAATTCTTCATAATGAATAGGTTTTAAATTACCCTCCTCCCTCAATCCCTTCCCACCAGGAGGAAGGTAATCCCCCGTATTCTTTCCTCCCCCCTTGCCGGGGTCCCCCGAAAGCGTAATCGCTTTTGGGGTAGGCTGAGTGGGGGAGGTTAGGTGGGGGGCGAATTCTTTCAAAATCTTCAGCGGCGCTGTAACAATATCGCTTCCCAATTCCAAAGCTTGGCGCATATGCTCTACGCTCCTCACGCTGGCCGTCAAAACCTCGACATGGTGATCTGAATCCTGATACATCTCAATAATATTCTTAATCAAATCCATGCCGTTCTGCCCAAGGTCATCGAGGCGCCCCACAAACGGCGACAAAAACACTTGGCCTTTTTGCGCCCCTCTGGTGGCCGCGTAAACCGCGGTCGCCTGCTCCTGCGAAAAAACCAAGGTCATATTTACTCTCATGCCCTTCTTTACGGAAAGTTCGGCGGCAGCCAAGCCCTCGGTGGTTGTCGGGTATTTAATGTGGGCATTGGGGATCCAAGAGTAAAATTCACTGCCTTGTGTGAGCATTTCCGAAAAACTCGTACCGCTATCCGCATAAACCTCGATCGATACGGAACCTTCGGGGATTAGTCCGGAGACCTCCTGTACTACGCCTTTGTAAAAATCCAAAATTTCCGTTTTACTGAATTTTTTCCCGGCTGTTGCGGGATTTTTAGCTACAAGACTCGGGTTCGTGGTCTGCCCGTCGAGAAAACCGAGAAGCTTTATTGCTTCCCGCGTTTCCTCCGGATCGCCGCTATCAAGGAAGATTTTCGTTTTTAAATTTGCTGGTCTCATATTCTCTTGTACCATACTTTAAGCGATCGCTTAAAGTATGGTACATCGTTTATAAATATCTCTTAACCATTTCTGAAAGCGAAATTGGTTGATAATCACCGGCGTGCCCTGCTTGGCCAAAATCATTCATGCGCTGCTCCATCACTTTTTGCATTGCTTCCCGTGCTGGTCCCAGATATTCTCGCGGATCAAAATGTTCGGGGTGTTCAGCAAAATGTTTTCGAATGGCGCCCGTTACGGCCAATCGACTGTCAGTGTCAACATTTATTTTTCGAACTCCATTTTTTATGCCGAGCTGGATTTCCTCAATCGGTACTCCCCAAGTCTGCTTTATTTTGCCCCCGTTAGCATTAATAATATCCTGCAGTTCTTGGGGGACACTGGATGAACCATGCATTACCAAATGTGTCTCAGGCAAGCGCTTGTGAATTTCTATGATCAGATTCATGGCCAATATTGCCTCGTCTGGCTTACGAGTAAATTTGTAGGCACCGTGGCTGGTGCCTATCGCCACTGCCAAAGCATCTACGCCAGTGCGCTTGACGAATTCTACAGCCTGATCAGGATCGGTTAATCTAGATTGGCCGCTGCCATGACCATCCTCGATGCCGCCAATGCATCCAAGCTCTCCTTCTACGCTTGCACCTCTTGCGTGAGCGTAATCAACCACCTCTTTTGTAACCTTCAAATTAAATTCAAAATCTGAAGGAGTCTTGCCGTCCTCCAACAATGAGCCGTCCATCATCGCGCTGGTGAAACCCAGATCAATCGCCGAAATGCAGGTTTCCGCACTATTGCCGTGGTCTTGGTGCAAAACTATTGGAATTTCCGGATATAACTCTTCAGCAGCGAGCATCAAATGATATAAAAATTTGTCGTTCGTATATTTACGAGCGCCGCGGCTTGCCTGGATTATCACAGGAGATTTGGTTGCCCTAGCGGCTTCCATAATCGCCTGGATCTGCTCCATATTATTCACATTAAATCCGCCGACGCCATAACCGCCTTTGCCTGCTTCGTCTAAAACCTGTCTCAAAGTAACTAATGCCATAAATTCCCCTTAATTATTTTACCCCGTTAGAAATCTCACCCGCGCTTAGCGCGCCCGAAGGGCCTTGGGGCAGGCTATTTCTAACGGGGTGAACTTTATGATTAGTAGTAATATAGCGCACGGTCCCAGATAAGGCGCGCATGACTACGGAGTGGGTGGTGATTCTGTGGTCTGTGAATTGCACTCCGCGCAGTAGCGGGCCGTCGATAACGCCGGTGGCAGTGAAAGTTAAGTTGTCGCCTGTGGCTAAATCTTCCCTTGAATAAACTTTTTTTAAGTCTTTAATACCCGCATCTTCAATCGCTTTTTTCTGCTTCTCATCCTTTGGCGCAAACCGGCACAGAATCTCGCCGCCGAGGATCTTAATCGCGGCCGCGGCTAGAACTGCTTCTGTTGAAGCGCCAATTCCCATTAATAAGTCTATACCACTGTCCGGCATGCTTGGCGCTATGGCTCCTGCCACATCGCCGTCAGTGATAGTCCGTACCCTTGCGCCAGCCTTTCTAATTTCACTCATTAATTTCTCATGGCGTTCACGTTCCAAAACAATCACTGTAATGTCTTTGACATCTTTGCCGAGCGCTTTCGCCACGTTCTTTATATTGTCAGCCACGCTCGCCTCCATATCAATGACTTTAGCGGCCCTGGGGCCAGCAGCGATCTTATCCATATATACATCAGGCGCGCCTAGAAGCGAATCCTTGGCGCCAGCGACAATCACTGAAATCGCATTGTAGCGGCCATGCGCCACACTATCCGTGGCTTCCAGGGGATCAACCGCCAGATCCATAAAAATAGTATTTCCCTTCCCCCCGCGGGAGGGGTTAGGGAAGGGGGCATTCCAACCTAATCCTACTTTTTCTCCAGTATACAGCTCTGGCGCTTCATCTTTTGAACCCTCGCCAATCACCACCGTGCCTGCAAAATCAATCTGGTTAAATCGCGCGCGCATTTCATCAACCGCCGCCTGGTCTGCCGCATGTTTATCGCCGCGGCCAATCCACCCAGCGGCCGCTATCGCCGCCGCTTCGGTAACCCGAACAAATTCTAATGCAAGATTTCTGTCCATAAATATGATTATATTATACCTTTAAATAACTTCCATGCAATCGCCTGCGGATCAGCATAACTACTACCAACAATGCATTAAAGAAAACATTCTTGGCTGGATATAAAACTGCAGAAAACGTATAAATTTGAAAAGCAAACAGCCCGATAGCGTTGCGTGCAATATTAATTGAAAATAACGTAACACTATCTTCAAAAGGTTTCCGATACACTTTGCGCAGCGTAGGCAAAATCGCTACTGCATCAGTCACACTTAATAAAACCAAAGCTAACGTTGGGTCGCGGGCTAGATACCACGACAGAAGTGAAATTAAGGCCGCGCCAAAAAAAACCAATCTGAAAAAAGAAAATTTCTATCACCTTTAAACAAAGCTAGGACGAAAACTACGAAACAAGTCAGAGAAATCGCTCCAGTCGCCCAAGCTCCAGCCCCAGCTCCTTTAACCAGAGAGCCGAAAAAAATAATCGCCGCTGTTAAACTCCAAACAAACCAGGTAAAAGCGTGGGGTTTGATTTTGCCAGAAAATATTTGCCAAAAATAAATCCCATAGCCGACGAAAGCGAGAGCAACGGAAACAACTCCAAGGATGATTTTATAATCAACCATTATCGGCCATTTCTCTAACTTTTTTTACAATCGCGCTTGAATTTATTTCTTCATAATTGAGGAGTTCGTCTGGCTTGCCAGAACGCGGGAGTTTGCAGACGGCGAGAGATACGAATCTCACCCCTCCCTTGCCCTCCCCCTCAAGGGGAGGGAACGAAGTCAGCGCGCTCGCCACTGCTTCGCCAATGCCGCCTTCGGGGTAGTGGTCCTCGACAGTAATGATAGCTTTCGTTTCGGCTACTGCTTTTTTCAGGGTTTCAATATCCAAAGGCTTCACACTATAAAGATCAATCACCCGAATCATTATACCTTCTTTTTTCAATTCCTCATAGGCTTTTAGGGCTTCGTGCAGGGTTACGCCTACACCAATAACTGTTGCGACATCTTTGTCTGACGACTTCAGTGTACAGGAACCTCCAATTCGAAATTCATGCCTCACCCCCACCTCATCCTCCCCCCTCAAGCCTACCCCAAAACCGAGTACGTTTTTGGGGGACCCCGGCAAGGGGGAGGAACTGTCTTTTGTATTTCCCTCCCCTTGAGGGGGAGGGTTAGGGAGGGGTGAATAAATTATCGGAGTATCTTTGCGCGTGGTGCGGATGTAGACCAATCCCTCATGTTCGGCTGCTGCCTCTACTAATTTTTCAGCAGAGACTGCGTCCGAAGGATATAGCACTACAGAATTTTGAATAGTGCGAAACATGGCAATATCTTCAAGACCCATTTGCGAAGCACCGTCCTCGCCTATGGAAACGCCAGCATGCGAACCGCAGAATTTGATATTGGCGCTCGCGTACCCGCTCATGCGGATTTGATCGAACGCCCGTGAAAAAAA
Organism: Candidatus Doudnabacteria bacterium RIFCSPHIGHO2_01_FULL_46_14; assembly: GCA_001779925.1. Classification (GTDB taxonomy): domain Bacteria; phylum Patescibacteriota; class Doudnabacteria; order UBA920; family 2-01-FULL-46-14; genus 2-01-FULL-46-14. The sequence continues at coordinate 6,086 of MFEK01000003.1, read as the reverse complement.
TGCGGCAAACGTGGACACAAACGGCAATTTGCCGCGCCTTGCAAGACCCAGAGCAACCCCCACCATATTTTGTTCGGCAATAAACATCTCGAGGAATCTTTCCGGATGAGCTTTGCCAAAAATTTCCGCAAACGTAGAGTTCGAAACCTCAGCATCGAGGACAATCATGTTCGGATGCTTCGGATAAATTCGATTTAAGGCGTTGCCGTAAGCTTTGCGGGTGGCCACGGGTTTGTCAAAGGGATAGCTGGTAGGTTGTAGCTGGTAGGTTGTCGGTTTTTGTTCAATATTCGATATTCCATATTCAACATTCTCGGGTAAAACAATCCCGCCACGAATCTGCAAATCCACTTCCCCCAATTCTCCTAACGCTTTTTCCAATTCATCCTGCTTTAAAGCCACTCCATGCTTGCCGTCCTTGTCTTCTATAAACGAAATCCCTTTGCCTTTAAGCGTCTTGGCAATAATCATCACTGGCTTGCCTTTAGCTTTAAAAGCTCTCTCGTAAGCACTATCTATCTCTTTAAAATCATGGCCATCGATGACAATCGTTTCCCAGCCAAATGCCCCGGCCTTCTTTTCATAAATTTCCGTGTGATGACCGTACATAGTCTCGCCTCTCTGTCCAAGCCGATTCACATCAAGAATCGCAACGAGATTATCAAGTTTGTTGTGCGCGCTCCAAGCCATAGCTTCCCACACTGAACCCTCAGCCATTTCGCTGTCCCCGAGCAAAACAAAAGTCCGATAATTCAAATTATCCAATTCTGCATTCATAGCCATACCCGCGCCCACTGATAGCCCCTGCCCCAAAGAACCTGTGGGTACCTCGGTGTAGGGAAACGCTAATGTCGGGTGACCCTCAAGACGCGAGTTAAAAGTGCGGTAGGTATCCAGCTCTTTTTCCTCTATAACTCCGGCCGCAGCCCATAGCGCAAAAAACAAAGGCGAGGCATGGCCCTTGGAGAAAATCAGCCGATCATTGTTATGGTAGCCGGGATTCTTCAAGTCGAATTTAAAATGGCCGCCGAACATGAGGCTGACCATAAGATCCGTAGCCGACAGAGACGAGGTTGGATGCCCGGACCCGGCCTTGCTCGACATGGTCAAACTAAAATACCTAACTAGTTTTGCTAGCTTTTCTAAATCTCGCATAGATAAATTATACCATAAGCCATTCGACTACGCTGAGGGCAGAAAAGCTCTTACGAGCTTTTCTGCCACTCCCAGGAGCTTTGGATTATGGATTTCAGGTCATGCTCTGGTTTCCAGCCGAGTTCTTTTTGTAGCTTACTCGAATCAGCAAAAATCTTGGCCGGGTCGCCGGGCCGGCGGTCAGCGAATTTCATGGGAATCATGCGGCCGGTGACCTCGACCGCTGCGTCAATTATTTCCAAAACCGAATAGCCTTTGCCTGTGCCAACATTATAGACATGCGCGCCGGAATCTTTTTCCAGCTTATGAAGCGAGGCAATATGCGCGCTAGCGAGATCCAAAACATGAATATAATCGCGCACGCAGGTGCCGTCCGGGGTTTTATAATCTTTGCCAAAAACCTCGATCTCCGCAGTTTTGCCAAGCGCGGCATCCAAAACGCGCGGAATGAGATGAGTATGCCGCAGCGATTTATCATAGCCCAAACCTTCCTCGCCTAACGCCCCGGCTGCATTGAAATAGCGTAAACTCACCGAGCTTATGCCATAAGCGCCCGCATACCATTTCAAGATTTTCTCAAATGCGAGCTTGGTCTCGCCGTAAGGATTCGTCGGGTTGCAGCTGCTATCCTCATGAATCGGAGTTTTATCAGGTTCTCCGTAAACCGCGGCCGAGGAAGAAAAAACAATTTTGGAAACACCGTTCTGAGCCATCGCGTCCAGCAGATTCAATCCATTGACCACATTGTTCTGATAATATTTCGCCGGATCAGCCACTGACTCCTCCACCTCGATTGATGCCGCAAAATGAATGACTGCGTCGAATTTATTTTTTTTGAAAACTTTATCCAGCGCTGTCCTATCCGCCAAATCGCCCATTACGAGTTCCGTATCGCCAACCGCTTCTCTTCTACCGGTAGAGAGATTATCAAAAACAACAACCTCGAACCCTTCGTCCAAAAGGAGCTTCACCGTATGCGAACCAATGTAGCCGGCGCCACCAGTCACCAAAACTTTCTTTATTTTTTTCTTAGGCATGCCCTGAGCTTGTCGAAGGGTTTGATATGTTTGATAAGGTAAAACCGCAAAACTGGGCTGGCCCTGATCCACAACCAAAAACCCATTCGGCGAGCCTGCAAAGGCCTTGTGCAAATCGCTAATTGTCTTATCGTCCAGCATGTTTCAGTATAGCCCACCCAAGGCGGGCAAGCAAAAACCCCTCGTGCTTGCGAGGGGTTTGTTTTTTAAGCTAATTGTAGTCTGGATTTCCTGCGATAGAACCAGTATCCGGCTGTAGCCAGAACTGCCAGCAGCACCACCAGATTTTCTGAAGCGCCAGTGCGCGGCGGCTGAATAGTGGACGTTCCTGCAACCTGAGAGGCTCCAACCTGAACCAGTGAGGTGTTTCCGTAACTCACGGTCATAATCCGGTCTTGAGCTGCTCCCATAGCAGAAGCGCTAAGCACGGTGACTTCAAAGCTTTGAATGATCTCGCCTTTTGGCGCAAGGCTGACGGCCGGAAAACGGATCACTCCATTGTCCACCACAGCGCCACCCGTATTACTGACGCGTGCCAGTTCCATGATATCCCTAATATCGGTTTCAATTCTTACAGTTTCCGCTGCATTCGAAGTGTTGCGATAAGTAAACTGATAAGCAACCACGTCGCCCGGGCGGGCAATGACCTTGGATGCATCCTGGCCAGCGCTGCGGTTCACGGCAATGACAGATTTTTGTCCGGCAGCAGTAGTCGTGCCCGCAACTTCAGAAATAGTCACCATGGCGCTGTCGGAAGCGTTTGAAACCCCGTCTCCGGAAACAATCGCCGTGTTGGTAATCGTTTCCACGCCACTGCCAACCTGGGCATCAAACATAACTGTTTTGGATGTGCCGGTCATGGTACCCAAACCGAGGCCGCTGGAATTGGTAACGTTTAAATCTCCGCCCATAAAGCTAAGGCGAGAAGACAAAGGATTTCTAAGCACAACATTAGTAATCGGGGCATTGCCGAGAGCGTCAATCTTGATTTGGAAGCGAACTTTTTCACCGGCAGAGGCAGCAGTGGTGTCCTTGAAACTCGCTTCGCCGCGGGAAAGGTTCATGACCTTGGCATCAATGACAAGATTTTTAACGGCAAAGGTTGAACCGCCCCGGACAAAAACAGTGGCCGTCGCGTCTTTCACCGGCACTGTGCCGCTGAACACTCGTGCAATGCTATTGAGAGTATCTGAATCACCGCTATTGAGGGTAACTTCAAAAACCACAGTTTGAGAAGTGTTTGGCCTCATGGAGGCAATATCCAAGCCGTAGAGAATAAAATTGGGGTCGCCGCTGACGATCACAAAGCGACCGTAAGGGATAAGGTAGCGAAGCGTCACGCCGCTTTGCGAAGCATTACCGAGAGTTTCGATATAAACTTCATAGCGCAAGCGATCCCCGACTGAAGCAGAGGTCGCATTTTGGAACTCGGTTTCCCCGCGGGTAAGGTTCATGACCCGGTTGCGGACAACGAGGTTCTGAATCTGGGCTGGGGCAGCAACGTCTGTAACGATAATTTCCGCACTATCAGAGCGTTCGCTTGATTCGTTACTGCGAACATATACTGTATTCACAATTGTTGCTTGTTCGTTTCCGGTAACAATCGCTTCATAGGTGAAGGTTTGATTACTGCCGCCGTTCATATTACCCGCAGCAAAACCGCCGGCATTGTTAAGGCCGGAGTCTCCGCTGGAAAATGCCAGTCTGGCTGGCAAACCATTACGAACTATAATGCCGGTTTGCGCAGTACCCGCGTTTACCCTGACCCGAATCTGGACACGGTCTCCCGGCTGGGCATTGATTTGATCCTGAAAAATATTTTCCCCTCTACTGAGATTTCGAACCTTTGTCTCGACAGTCAAAGGCTGGGTCGCGTCTTGCGCGCCGGCCCCGTCAAAATTGGGCAAAATTATCACCGCAGAAATCACCAGGATCGCTGTGGCAAGTTTGAAAAACATGTGGTTAGGATGCATGTATTATGATTAATTTTTCCGCTTAAATAAGCCTTAATAATTCAGTTAACTAAATAGTTTAGCACGTTTTACCGGATTTGGCAAGAGTGCCGGAAAACGGCGGCGGTAAACCCAATATCCGGCAGTAGACAGGGAGGCCAGCCCGAAAATCATCCATTCCGTAGGGCCGGTGCGCGGCGGGGCTGCCGGGGCAAGCGGCGACACTGTAGCACCCGCAACCAACGGCCTTCTGCCGACCACAGGCACGCGGATTTCGTTACCGTACACATTGGACATGATGAGATCGGAATTTGCAGGGAAAAGGCTCGCGTTTTTTACCCGCACGCGGAACGATCGGGTGATCTCAGTGCCGGCTGGCACATCAACCGGCGCCCAGCGAATCGTAGAATTTACAGAAATAGCGCCGCCCTGGTCAACAATTTCCGCCAGTTCCAAAATATCAGCGATATTATCTTCGATTACGACACCGCTCATATTAGCTGTGCCGCTGTTGCGGAAATATAAAGTATAAGTGATGATGTCTCCGCTATTTGCAATAACCTGAGTAGCGTTAGCGTTTTGGGTGATGTTAAAGGCGGTCTTGCGCTGCTGTATGGAAACACCGCCTACCGCAGAACGGGTGACAAAGACCTGCGCCACTGCGGTCCGCTCTGAGATTTCATCACTGCGCGCTGAGGCGCTGTTAGAAAGCGTTGTTACGCCGGCCGCAAATTGATCCGCGCCGGCCACGGTCGCTTCATAAGTAAAGGTTCGCGCGGTTCCGGCAGGCAGGCTTCCGAGATTGCGACCGCTGCCGAAGAGTCCTGAATCGCCGCTCGAGAAACTCAGGCGAGCCGGCAGTATGTCTCTGACCAAAACGTTATTTTGCGCAGCATTGCCTAAGGTTTCTATGCGGATTTCGTAACGCACTCGGTCTCCCGGATTGGCGCTCACCGAAGAGGCGTAGGCACTTCCACCGGTCAGATTTTGTATGCGTTTGGTAATATTCAGTTCGCGGAAACTGACCGGACCGCCCCCGCTGCCGGTAATAAACACTACTGCGTCATTTGATCTTTGCGCAACCTCATTGCTTCTGGCAAATGCTGTATTGGTCACAGTTGCAGAAGCATTTCCAATGACTCGCGCTGTAAACATAAAGGTTCGCGTAGTACCGGCGGATATGGTACCAATGTTCACGCCGCTGCCGGAAAGCTGGTCCCCGGAAAGAAATGTTAAGCGGGAGGGCAGGCTGTCCCAGACCGTAAACCCGCTTTGGCTGGCATTGCCTGAGGTTTGCACAGTGATTTCAAAGCGCACTGTCTCGCCTACTGAGGCAGTCGTGGACTCCGCAAAGCTTGATTCCCCGCGGCTGGCGTTGAGAACGCGTTTTTCAATAGTGAAATCACGAATCGCATTGGGCTGCGACGTACCAGTCACTATGACCGTGGCAGTAGCATTTTTCGAGGCAACCTCAGAACTTTGCGCAAAGGCTGTGTTGGTAATGTTGGTAGTGCCGGTGGGGAAAGAGCCAGAGGTAGTAGTCGTGAAAAGTATAGTTTGGTTGGAGCCGGAGGGTAGTGTCCCCAAAATCATGCCGCCGCCGAAACCGAAAAGCGAACTTTCCTGAGAACCGGTCACAGTGCTGCCATTGAGGCGCACCGAGCCGGAATTGACAGTGAGGCGGGAATCAGAGATAACATCCCGAACAAGGAAATTCGTCTGCGGGGAATTGCCTGAGGTGGTGATGCTAATACGAAATTCTACCTGTTCATTAGGGTCGGCAGTGGTTGAGCTTGAAAATCCTGTGCCGTCGGAGACGTTCCTAACCTGTTTGGTGATAGTGAAATCAAAAGTCGGGCTGGGCGGAGGAGGACCAGGAGGCGGCGGCGTAGGCGGCGGCGTAGGCGGGGTTGGAGGAGGAGTGGGAGGGGTGGGCGGCGGC
>MFEK01000002.1 GCA_001779925.1 Candidatus Doudnabacteria bacterium RIFCSPHIGHO2_01_FULL_46_14 | reverse complement strand
AAAGCCACTTCCGGCGGTTCGGAAACCTCAGGGGCCATCACCTCCAACAGCACTTTTACTCTATCCTGTACCGGTCCCGGGGGTACAGCCGTAGATAGTGTCATAGTATATGTGCCGCCCGATCCCCCGCCTACCCTTGTTGCAGACCCAAATCCTTGCGGGACTCAGGTCAGTTTAACCTGGTCTGACAACTCGAGTGATGAAGACTCGTTCCGTATTTATCGTTCGAGCCCGGGAGGTAGCGGTAGCCTAGGCGACTATACTTTGATAGATTCTAACCCGGCCAATGACAACACTTATACTGACAACCCGGCAGCGGGCGGGACAACCTATTCTTACGCAGTTACTGCATTTAAAATATTAGGAGGCGAATCATCGGCCGCGTTTTCGGGAGTAATCTCAAATGTCGACTGTACTCCGCAGATTACCGCTTCTCTTTCTCTGATCAAGGTTGATGGCGTGGCTTGCATTACTCCAGACACGGACTGTCCTTCTGTTCGTTCCGGAAAAACAGTCACCATCAGGCTGACGATCGGCAATAGCGGGAATGCGCCAGCCAATAATATGAGTGTAACTCATACTGATATAAAAAATTTCAATTATTCTGACGGTACCGCAGTCTGCAGTGCATGCACCAACCCGCCCACGCCCGAAAGCGGCGCCAACCCTGTGACTTGGAACAGCAGCGGTCCCGGTTTTCTCGGCAACAAAGCGAACGATGCCAACAACTGGAATATTGATTTTGACGCGGTTGTTACCAGTACCTCCCTCCAGCCCGTTGATTTCTTCCAGGATAAAACAGTAATCCAGTGGGCGGGCGATTCTCGCACTGTGCTTGGCGGACCATGGGAGATGCGCACCGGTACGTCTCAGCCGCCGGATTTTGAGGAAGTGGCTCCATGACAAAGTCATGGACAGCAAGTTAGCAATTAGCCACAGGAATGTAAAATGCAAAAATCAAAATGGAAAATGACAATGCAAAGTTTAAAAATGAATTCAAGAAACGCCTTTATAATTGGGTTTTACGACTGATTAAGTTTATCGATAAACTACCTAATGATTCCGTATGTCAGGTTATGGGAAAACAACTTTTAAGAAGCGGTACCAGCATACTTGCGAATTACATTGAGGCAAACTCAGCATCCTCCAGGAAGGATTTCATAAATTTTTTCACCCACGCTTTAAAATCAAGTAACGAATCTAAAGTTTGGTTGACATTATTACGAGATACTAATAAAGGGGATAGGAAAGAGTTGGACTGGTTGCTAAAAGAATTGCTAGAATTGTCTAATATTTTTGCTTCAAGCATTCTTACCTTGAAAGGCAAAAAATGATTTTGACATTTTGCATTGTTATTTTGATTTTTGATATTTAATTTTTTAATTATACCAGAGTGTTTTTCAATCGCTCATCGCTCATCGCTCATCGCTCATCCGCTGCTTCGCAGCGGGGCCAGACTCTGATCGAGACTGTTGTCGCTTTATTTATTCTCACCACCGGCCTGGCGGCCGGGTTGACACTGGCTGTTTATGCGCTAAGTTCCAGTTCGGTTTCCAGCAACAAGGTTCTTGCATCGGCCCTGGCTCGCGAAGGACTCGAAGGAGTGCGGAGGATGAGAGATTCCAACTGGCTTGCCGGAAACCTTAACGATTGCAACGGGCAGATTTGCTACGCTAATTGGCTGTCCCAGGTATACAACATAACCGGATCAGGAAGCGGTACAACATACCGGCTGATGTTTAATCCGTCCTCTTTTGACGCAGGCAAATGGACCCTCGCTCCCGCCGGAGTCGGCACTGATTACCGGTTATATCTTTATGGGGGGAGCGGTTACACTCATGTTTACAATGGGTGGCATTCCAGTCCTTTTTTCCGCCAGATCATTATCACGAACCAAAGCACCGCCAGCCCCTATGACGCGACCTCTCCATTAATGAGTGTAAAATCAATCGTGTGGTGGTGGGATGAAAATTGCCCCATGGAATTAAGCAACCCGGCCCTGACAGTGTGCAAAGTCGTCGCCGAGGAATATTTAACGAATTGGAAAAATTATTAATTTAGCTCGTAAGTAGTAGCTTATTAGCTTGTAGTATGAATACAAAAGAAAAAGTAAATAAATCAAATCCTAAAAAGCTAAAAAGCTACAAGCTACAAGCTGGATTTACCTTGATTGAGGCTGTAGTTTCGGCTGGGGTTTTTGCCCTGGCCGCGACCAGCATAGTCGGAGTCTACACCTCCATTCAACGCATCAACAGCCGGGCCCGCGCGCTCGAGGCAATCGAACAGAATATCCGATTTATCAATAGCGATCTGACCAAGCTTATTTCCAACGGCAGTATTGATTATGCGCGTTATACGGGCGGTTCGGTGCCTCAGCCGTCAACGCCGGATCTTTATTTATCAGATGAATCCGGTCAGCAGGTTTACATTCACCTGTCGAGTCTTGCGCCATTTGACTCGTTGATGATCGAAAAAGGCGCTATTCCCAATACCTCAGTTTATAACAGCCAGGACGTAAAAGTTTTGAATTTCAAGGTTTACATAGCTCCAGCCACCAATCCATTGGTGAGCGGGCCGGGTGCGCCAAACGAACAGCCAACCGTGACTATTTTTATTGAGTTTCAGGCCAACCTTGGAGGCAGAGACGCAGTGCGGCAAACTTATCAGACAACAGTGGCAACCAAGCAGTATCCGGAGCTTTTTTAGAATTTGGAATATTGCATGAATACAGATAAAAAATCGACATTCAATATTAAACATTCGACATTCGGGCACCAAGACGGTGTCACCATCGTTGTTGCCATTATATTACTGGCCACAATCGCTTTTATTAGTTTTAGCTTGTCAACAATAGTTTTACGGGGGATTAGGACATCACAGGTTCTGCAGGATACGGAGCTGGCACTGGCCGGCGCGAACGCTGGGGGAGAGGTCGGTACATTTCGCTTCCAAAGAAACGCCGGCGGATTGAACCTGTCCGACGTTACGCTGCCGAGCAATAATGGCACGACTTTTTCTGTCGTACCTGATTTGACTGATCCTCAGTACAATTTTTCGATTAGTTCTCCAAACACGGTCTATATAAATTTATATAATGCCGATGATATCAACTCGCAAGATCCGGGTTTCCGTTCAATAACAGTCACCAACAGCTCCGGCAACAACATCCAGGCTGATGTTTATAATTGGGCAGACGTGCAAAGCCCTGTTCCCGGTTGCACTTATATCCTCATCGCAGGGCAGTCGCAAACTTGCAATGTCAATGCCGGCAGGTATCAGGTGGGTGTGCAAATCAGCGGCTCAGGATCTGCCACAGGAAACGTCCGCGGCTCAAGCGATATCAATGGAGGCGGCGCAATCATTGGCATTCCGTCCGAATCCCCGGTTCTTGAGATAATCGGTAAAAAGAATCAGGTCCAACGGCGCATTCATATTGATTTATAGTCGGGGGATTTTTAGTTTTTGCCCGACTTTGAGAATATACGGTTCACGAAGGTTGTTGATTTGGGCCAAGGTTTGCCAGGAAATTTCGTATTTTTGGCTGACATTGAACAGAGTATCTCCGGTTTTTATTGTGTAGGTTTGTATTTCAGCGGCCTCTCCCGCGATGGATAGATTTTGCTCGCCCAGAATTTCTTTGTCGTCAGTCTGAAACGGTCCTGTGTTTTTGTTTGGCCTGGCTGCAAGATAGACGCCGGCAATCATTACAATCGTTAAAACTAAAAATCCGCGTTTGATCCAGGATTTGACGTGAGGATATGGCGTTGTCTGAGCGGTGAGGTTTCGGGAGAGTCGGATTTTTGTTCTTGAGGAGATGATCATTATATTTATTTCTGTAAACTAGCGATCGTTGATTTAATTATATCAATAGTTGAGCAAATTAGCTATAATGTGGATAACATGAATTTTTCAGACGCCAAAATCAGAGCCGAAAAACTACGCAAAGAGATAGACAATTTACGCTACCGTTATCATGTTTTGGATGATCCAGGGGTGTCGGACGATGTTTATGATTCTTTGACCAGGGAATTACGTGAAATTGAGGCTCAATTTCCAAAATTGGCCTCACCTGATTCCCCGACCCAGCGAATCGGCGGCAAACCGCTCGAGAAATTCCAGAAAATTGAGCACGAGGTGCTTATGATGTCTCTCAATGACGCGTTTGATTTTGAAGAGCTAGACGCTTGGGGGAAAAGGATCAAAAAATTGCTTCCCCAAGGCGAGAAATATGAATATTTTTGTGAGCTGAAACTTGACGGCCTCGCTATCTCTCTTATTTACGAAGACGGGCTGTTTGCGCGTGGAGCCACGCGCGGCGACGGTCGCGTGGGCGAGGATATTACAGAAAATCTCAAAACTATTCATTCGATTCCGCTGCGGCTCCGCTCTCCATTCCCGAAAAAGCTGGAGGTGAGGGGCGAGGCGATAATGAGCAAAAAGGTCTGGAAGACTCTAAACGAAGAAAATACCAAAGAAGGAAAGATTCTTTTTGCCAACACTCGCAATGCCGCTGCAGGGAGTCTGCGCCAGCTTGATCCGCGGCTTGCGGCCGAACGCAAGCTCGATTTTTATGCTTGGGACATAGTGCAGCTACAAGCTACCAGCTACAAGCTACCAGCTAAGCATTCCGAGGAACATGATCTGCTTCATAAACTGGGGTTCAAATTGGAAAAGCATGATGCGATTTGCGGAGATTTGGATGAAGTAAAGAAATTTATAAAGAAAATCGAAAAACTGAGGGAGAATCTACCTTTTGGCTCGGACGGGGTCGTAGTTTCCGTAAACAACCTTGATTTGCATCCCCGGCTCGGCGTGGTTGGCAAAGCGCCGCGTTATATGATTGCCTATAAATACCCGCCGGAAAAAGCCACAACAATTGTCAAAGATATAACCGTGAATGTGGGCCGGACCGGCGCGCTCACGCCCTTGGCGCATTTTGAGCCGACCGTAGTTGCTGGGTCGACCATTTCCAAGGCCACTCTTCACAATGCCGATTTTATCGAAGGCCGCGACATCCGTATTGGTGACACGGTGGTGATCCAGAAAGCCGGGGATGTCATTCCCGAGGTGGTGGAGTCTTTGCCCAAACTCAGAAGCGGTCGTGAACGGAAATTTCATATGCCGCTGACCTGTCCGGTGTGCGGTGCAAAAGTGGAGCGCAGGAATTTAGGATCACCCTCCCCCAACCCCCTCCCCTCAAGGGAGGGGAATTCCTCCCCCTTGAGGGGGGAGGATAAAGGTGGGGGTGAGTCTTCTGTTGCTTTTTTTTGCTCCAATCCAAAATGTCCGGCCAAGAATCGCCGCGGCATGCAGCATTTTGTAAATGCCCTGGAGATTTATACTGTGGGACCAAAGATTCTAGACCGGCTCAAAGAAGAAGGATTGATTTCCGATGCGGCTGATTTGTTTGCCCTCAAAAAAGAAGACGTGGCAGGACTGGAAAGGTTTGGCGAGAAGAGTGCGGAAAATATCATCGCTTCGATTCAAGAACATAAACGAGTCTCCTTATCCCGTTTCCTCATGGCCTTCGGCATCCTGCATGTCGGCGAGCAGACTGCTTTTGATCTGGCGAAGGAGTTCGGCACTCTGAACAAGATTCGACACGCCAGCCTTGAGAAGTTAAACGCCATTGAGAATATCGGCGACGTAGTGGCGCAAAGCGTCTTTGATTATTTCCGCGATCCGCAGAACCAGAAATTTATTGATCGCCTATTGGAAAGAGGGGTACACATTGAACCTAAAAAGCTACAAGCTACAAGCTACAAGCTAAAGGGCTTGAAGATTCTAGTGACCGGGACTTTGGAGACACTATCTCGGGACGAAGCCAAAAAGCTTGTCATGGAAAACGGCGGGGACTGGGTTTCTTCCATCTCGAAAAATACTGATTATCTGGTTCTCGGTGAAAATCCGGGTTCCAAACTCGACAAAGCCGAAAAGCTTGGAGTGAAGATAATTGGCGAGAAAGAATTTTTGAAACTTCTCGGACGCTGACGCGCTGGCTACATTCCCAGAAATGTCCCGAGCACGGATTGGCCGAACGATGCTCCCATGATTGTCTTTATATCCACGGCTCCCGCCGGCTCCTCAATGGTGATTGGGTTGTTATGTCCGGAGATTTTGTATTTGAAATAAATGGAGGCATTCTGGGTTTTCTGCAAGGGAACATTGGGGGCAGTCAAAGGCTCAAGAGTAATGATTCCTCCCGGACCCGCTTCCTGTTTGCCGCCGGGTAGCTCGCCTGTTTCACCTCCCAAACAAAAGCGCAGTTTATAAGACGCGCCTCGGTCTGTCTGTTCATACCAATAGTAGTTATCCTGTTCGGAGCAGCCGCCATCCGGGGGTTTCGGCGCGTTTGGGAGAGCCGGCATAATAGAAGAAAATTTAAATTGTCCGCCATCCGCGGCTTTGGGAAAACCGTTTTCCGCAACCGGGTAACGGCCGTTGCCATCGTAAAACAGCTCTAGCGCGGTCTGCATCTGCCGGATATCAGCAATCCTCTTTGCGTTGCGGGATTTTGCCCTGGCTGACATCAGCGCTGGGCCGAGAAAAGACGGGAATTCCAACTCGATTACGGTTTGATGAAGCTGTTTGTCTTTCTTGCCGACCCAAAAGCCGAATTGTTTTGTGTCGATTTTATCGATGAGCGGTTCAATGTCCGCGGTCAGGGTTCCTAAGGCTGCGTTTAAACCCGGTTCATCCTGTTGCAGGATAGTCAAAGCTTCACGAAAGATTTCTTTAAGCTTTGACTTGTCGAGGGTGGCCTGGTAATGCCAGGTGGAGACACCGTCAATCTCTTCGGCTCCGACCGCTGTTTCCGGCATGCTGGTGTCAAATCTGTCTGCGAGTTCTTCAAGCTTCTTGATTTTTGCTTCGTCCTTTGGAGTTTGCTGGGCTTCGGAAGTGCTTATTTTTATCCATTCCGTGCTTTGGTAGGGCGGGGGGAGCGTTTGAGTGAGAACGGGAATATCCGAGATTTTGAAAAAAACATTGTCGCCGATTTTTTTGAGTTCGCCTTTATAGCTAATGTCCATTGGGCCGGCTTTCAGAGCCAGAGATCCGAGTAGCGTGATATCTGCTTCCTTTTTGCCTTCCGGAATCACAAAATCACCTTGCCCAGCGAGGCCAACCGTGAATTTAGCATCCGCAAATAGTGCCGGCACATTTTCGCCGTCTTCCGCCAGCTCGCCAAGGGAATCCGTGTAGCTTAGCTCCATCTGGTAGTGCCCGCTTTTAAGCTGCTCTTGGTTGACAACCGATTGCTTCCAGGCGCGTTCCGGCGAGTTGAAAAATTGTGCGTAAGCAAAATATCCACCCCCGCCTAGGACAACAATCACGGCTGTGACGAGGCCGAGGATCTTGAATTTATTCCGGCCAGCAGGTGGGGGCATGACAGGCGCGTTCCCGGGTGAGGGCGGCACGACTGGAGGTGGCGGGCTGTTTTGCACTGGGGGGACGTTATAGACTAATTGGGTGTTTGTTTCGTCCATTGTTGTTTTTAAGGCTTTTCTGCAGTATAGCAGTTTTCTGGATCTTGAAAAATCCAATCCTGGCCTTTGGCCTATTGTAATATTGCCTTTTGGGCTCTTATTTTTTTACCGAAAAATTTACTGCCTAGCTTTTCAAATTTATTTATTTGCCCGGTGGAATAAAACTGGACTGCTCGATTTAGACTGATTTTATTTGCTATTTTTTTGTGGCGGCGGAGGTACTCTGCCAATTTTTTTGGGACAATGTCGGCTTCCGAGATTATTTTCACCTTGTTTCCAACTAATCTGTTAATTTGTTTTTTCAAAATCCCGTAATGCGTACAGCCGAGGATAAGCACATCAATGTTTTGCTTAAGAAGTGGGTGCAGATAATTTTGTAAAACAATTTTCGTTTGTTTGGTATTTTCTTTTCCGGCTTCCACAATAGGCACGAGAAGGGGACAGCCTTGCTGGTAAACTTCAATATCCCTTTTCAGTTTAGTTAGCTCTCTTTTGAACGCACCCGATTTTACAGTTCCTGTCGTGGCCATGATACCGACGCGCTTATGTTTTTTTACAGCAGCCAATTCTGCTGCCGGGATTAGCACTCCGAGCACTCTTCGGCCCGGGTAATGCTTCGGTAAATACTCCTGCTGGATTTTTCGAAGAGCCTCACTCGAGGCCGTATTGCAGGCGAGCACCACCAGCTCGCAGTTATTGCGAAATAGAAAATCCACGGCCTGCCTGGTAAATTTGTAGACTTCTCCTGGCGAGCGGTTGCCATAAGGCGCCTGCGCCGAATCGCCTAGATAAATATAATTGTACTGGGGAAGTGCCTTGACTATACTTCTTAAAGTGTTTAGCCCCCCAAAGCCGGAATCAAATACGCCGATGGATTTTTTCGCTGGCTTCATAATAACTTATTTTATCACAATTTAAATCCTGCCGCCCACTCTTTTTTATTTGACAACAATGGTGTAAAATTCAGAGTTAAGGAGGACGTTATGATAGACCAGGCATTTATCGATTCCGCATGTAGTGCTATCAGGCGCAGAGATGTGCCAGCTTTGAGCTCGTTAGATCAGAAGGTCACCGCGGTTTTTTCCCAACTCTCTGAAGCCAGCTCGGTTGATAGACTGGATGGATTCATTAGGATGCTGTTATGCATCACAGAATCGAAACAGGCTAGGCAGGCTGGCTGGAATGGTGAAGTTGGCACGCTGATTTGTCACTGGGAACAGCTGGTGGATAAGGCGGCCGGCATTCGGGACAAGGTTGAGCGGGCGATCGCAATAGAGGAAACCCTGAAGGCCGCTCATGTTCAGGAATGTCTGCGAGAGCTGGAAAAAGCCGAAGCACTTGGTATCAGCATCTATAATTTAGCGGCCCGGCTTTCTATCACAGTCGATGAAACCGATCACCTGATTTCCAGGCTCGAATCTCATGATCTGGCTGAACGTGTTTCGTTTGAGTTAAGAGGGGCGGCGATGATCCGTCTCGGACTGCATGGGCAGATGTTGGCCAGAACCGAAACTGCTCCTCCAGAAAAACAAGGTTAACGGGCGCGGCGCGCGGGATTTGCAATTTGATTTTTGCACTTCCTGCGCCCGCCTTTTTTTGTTTATTAAGTCATGTACCACGCTTTTAACGATCGTGCATTTTGTGGTACAAGGAAATTTTCAAATGCTCGCGCCTGCCCGCAATCGCCTGACGGCTCAAGCGTCTGGCAGGCGGGGCCGCGAGCATTTGAAAGAAACTAAAAATGAAGAAAGCGCGACAGACTTTGTGGGTTTGTCGCGCTCTCGGGAGTTTCGACTACGCTGTCGTTAGCCGGTGATGCCTTCACCAATACCAAAGCCTTCACTGTCCGTTGTTGGCTTACTCGTTTTGGCTTCGAGGGCGTCGGCATCAGTTTTAAGCTTGTTGATGATTGGTTGAGCGTTGAATTCGTCTGGCAATTTCATTTCCTCAAGCTTTGTGGCAACCTTTCTCATATCCTCTGGTTTCATTTTTCCTTTATTGAGGAGCCACAAAGCGAACGCTATTTCGGTGACCAATCGTTCGTTTTGAAATTGGATTGAAGCACGTAAGCTCCGCTGTTCTCTAAGGGGGTCTTTAATGATACCCCACCTATTTTGAATTGCATTTACGCAGAGCTCGTGGAGTGAATCGCGGGCGGTTGCAATTTCGTTCATAAACATCCCTTCCTCCCTTTTTGGTTTGTTGTTTGAAAGCCCTTTAGATTAGCATGAACCGAGGCGGAATTCAAGTAGTTTCACCCCTCCCTAACCCTCCCCCTCAAGGGGAGGGAATAAGGCCGGAGCTACCTCTCTCCCGAGAGTACTCGGGACTCTCCCCTCGCAAGGGGAGAGGAATAGGTTGCTTCGCTCGAATGTGGAAAAGGTGGGGAAAATTTGTTTAGAATTTGTTGAGATCTCGCTCTATTGACAGGGGTCTTTTAAACTTATAAGATGTTTTTACGCTCGAATGCACCCAAAAACTTGACTTTCTAAATAAAAACAAGTATAATTGGGGTATAAAGATTCTAAACATCTGCAAACTATGCGAAACGAGAGCTTAACACTATATAAAACAGGCGGTTTATGTAACTGACGCGCTCTTTTCGTGTCATGAAGTAAGCACCGCCTGAAAGGCGGTTTTTGATTGTTCCTTAAGTATCAAATAGTCAATCATCCTTCCGAAGCCCCAGCAGGGGCGAAGGAGGATCGGCGAGCTTGCCCTCCTACGCTAAAGCTTCGGAGGACTGCGGGCTTCGCCCTTGTTTCCAGATTTCACCGCTGCCGTCCGAAATTTAGATTGTCGGAGTCTGAAGCGGTGGAATGTGCAAACAAACGGAATGCAGCTTCACAATTGAATAGTTGTTTACCAGATTAACGATCAGTCAATTTGGTAAACAAAGCCCGCCGAAATTTCTAACCGAAATTTAGGTGGGTAAATCTGTCAAATTTTTCGAACGAATTTGACGGACGCCCGGAGAAATTCTTCTAAATTTTTTCGGGCAAGAGTGAACAGCATCAATTATCAAGTATAAATCCTACGCGCAAATTGTAGGTATCGTTCCAACTCCGTGTGTTTGTTGGAATGGTTTAGCAGTTATGAACTGCTAGTCAAAAGCTTCGGCCAAATCCGGGATTCATCATTCGTTCCTTGATTTGTCGAAGTTTCTAAAACACCGATAAGGGTATACGGTGGATGCCTTGGCACAAAAAGCCGATGAAGGACGCAGGAGCCTGCGATAAGCCTCGGGGAGCTGGCAAACAAGCTTTGATCCGGGGATGTCCGAATGGGGAAACCTGAGCAAGTAAACCTTGCTCGCATTCGTACGTGGTGTACGAGTAGCGGGAACCATGCGAAGTGAAACATCTCAGTAGCATGTGGAAAAGAAAACTAATGACTAGCTTTTTATCTTAGAACTTCTTCCATGAAGTTTTGAGATTAAGGAGCTAGTTGCATTCCCTTAGTAGTGGCGAGCGAAAGGGGAACAGTCTAAACCTGATTCATGTTTGAAATGTAGTCTCTAATTTATTAGTGGTTGCGTTTCTTTAAAGGTTACAGCCGTTGTGAATAAGGCGTTGCAAGACTAATCGATCGCTTCTGTAAAAGCGAGGGAAAAACGTATTGTGTTGTCTAATAGAACACGCCTGGAAAGGCGGACCATAGAGGGTGATAGTCCCGTACGTGAAAGACCACAATAGTTTCCGGATTGGTTCTTAAGTACCACGAGACACGTGAAAGCTCGTGGGAATCCAGGTCGACTACGATCTAAGGCTAAATACTTCTTGTGACCGATAGTGAACAAGTACCGTGAGGGAAAGGTGAAAAGCAGCCCGGTGAGGGCGGTGAAATAGTACCTGAAACCGTATATCTACAAGGAGCGGAACACCGCAAGCCTGCCTACCGGTAGGCCGGGTGAACCGCGTGCCTATTGAAGAATGACCCGACGAGTTAACGTATATTGCTTGTCTAAGCCATAAACGGCGGAGACGAAGTGAAAGCGAGGGTTAATAGCCCGACATTGGAGATTAGAAATTGGAGGTGAGATGTTGGACGAAAGTCTAACTTCCAACTTCCAACGTCTAACTTCCAAACGGTAGTATGCGTTAGACCCGAAACCCGGTGAGCTACTCATGGCCAGGATGAACTCAAGGTAAAACTTGGGGGAGGTCCGAACCCACTATTGTTGCAAAAATAGGGGA
>MFEK01000001.1:22469-44978 GCA_001779925.1 Candidatus Doudnabacteria bacterium RIFCSPHIGHO2_01_FULL_46_14 | reverse complement strand
GTTTTGGCGTTTCAGCAGCCGCTCCGATGATGATGGCCGGCGTACCGGCGGCGGGAGGAGCAGGCGCTGCAGCCGCGGAAGAAAAGACTGATTTTACAGTCGAGCTTACCGAAGCAGGATCTAACAAGATCGCGGTCATCAAGGTAGTGCGCGAGGTGACCGGCAAAGGCTTGAAAGAAGCCAAGGATCTGGTGGACGGTGCGCCAAAAGCTATCAAAGAAAACGTGCCGAAAGCCGAAGCTGAGGAGCTAAAAAAGAAACTCGAAGAAGCCGGCGGCAAAGTGGTTTTGAAGTAAATTTTATTTTGATACCATCCCAAAAACCCCGACCTGAGTCGGGGTTGCTTTTTTTAAAGAATCCTGTATACTTAGGCTACTTAATTTTTATAAGCTTATCCGCCCCGTTAGAAGTTACATAGTATTTTAGCGGGCTAGGACGCGAAATTAGCAATTAATTTTCCGAACCATGAGCATTTCTAACTGGGTAAAAAAACTCCTATCCATAGTTTTTGCAGCAAGCCTTGCAGCTACCGCTTTACCGGCTATTTCCCAGGCTGCCGGATATATTGCCATTAACGTGCCAGCGCCTTTGCCGAACGCGGTAGTTGGGCAGTATTATTCCGCGACCTTGAGTTTTGCCAATACCACAGGCTACCAAGTAAATGCGGCTGTCAGCGGCCTCCCAAATGGCCTTACCGTAGTTGAACAAAATAATTTTGGCGGCGCAGGATACGTCTATATTACCGGCGTACCGTCATCTGTCGGTTTTTACACAGTGAATGTTTATCTTTCAAATTTTTACGGTGAAAGCGCGTCGCAGAGTTTTGCTTTGACTGTGGTGCAGGACGCTAGATTTGACGTGGTCACCACTTCGCTTCCTTCCGGTTCGGCAGGTTCGTATTACTCCGCAAATATTCATGTGCTTTACAGCGGCACCTATGCGCCAAACGCGTATTTCAGCGGTCTGCCCCCGGGAATCTCTGCCGGGGCAATCGGCATCATTCCCATCGGCGGATATTTTGATTTGCCGCTTTTCGGCACGCCGACTGTTGGCGGGATTTATAATGTCAGCTTGTTTTTGGACGGCACCGCCACATCTGTAAGCAGAAATTTTACGCTTACTGTTTTTCCGACTGTGCCTGCGCCGCCGCTTCCTCCACCCGCGCCTTTCGAGCCTTTCTCTTTTTCCCAGCGGTCTTTTGATTTTTATTACACGATCGGTTCAAGCGAACCGGCTTTTCAATCTCTGACTTTCAATAATATCACTGGCTCGCCGATCAGCTACGTGCTCTCGCTTGATAGTCACCCGTCCTGGCTGAATAGCGCCTACAATGAATACAGCACCCTTATTTCTTATCCGGGCAGCCCCACAGGTTTGGGCGCAGCCGTAAAACCGGCAGGGCTCTCGCCCGGCACTTACCGCGCCAACATCTATATGACTGGCAATTTTTCCAACTCGCCCTTGGTTATTCCGATTCGCCTGAATGTTTCGGGGGTCCTGGGGACCATCACCCCGCCAATGCCTCCAGTACCGCCGCCTACGCCCCCCCTGCCTACTGCGCCGGCAAACAAAACAGCGCTCATCCGGCTTTACAATGCGCAGATTGATAATCATTTCTACACCACGGATCGCGGCGAGGCTTTGTCTGCTGCGTACGCTGGTTACCGGCTGGAAGGGGATATGGGTTATGTATACACGCAGTCTGTTTCCGGTACAGAACCGCTTTATCGGATGTACAGCGCCAGAGCTCGAAATCATTTTTACACCACCAAAGCTGACGAGGTTATTGCCTCTCAGCGCGCCGGTTTTGTGCTCGAGGGCATTATCGGCTATGTTCCGACATTTTCTTCTGAGGTTTCTGACAAACAAATCTATCGCCTGTTCAACGCACGCAGCGGCGACCACGTGTATACTGTTGACGATTATGAACGGCAGATGTTGATGCTTAGAGGCTATGTTTGGGAAGGCAGCCTGGGCGGCCGCGACGTAAACTGGCTCCTTGCTGCGCCGTAACATTTCATGAGAAGACCACATCGCTGCAAAAAATGCGGCTATAATTTCCTAGTGCAAATCCATCTGGAGACTGAACCTGGAAAAGAAAATTCAGAGCAAAAATGCCCCAAATGCGGGGAAACAGCATAAATTGAAAAGCGACCGCGGCACGTAGTGCGCGGTCGCCCGGTTTGTATCACGTTCTCACCACGTTTTCGGGTGGTGCGAGCTGGCCCAGTTTTTGTTGCGCATAGATGCGGATACGGTAGTATCTGTCCGCAAATTGCGGGTGTTCGCTTTCCCCTCTGTTGCAGGCGGCGAGGATTCGCCTCCATTGGTTGGCGGAGAATCCATTCGCGCTATCTTCCCAGAATTTCAGGGAATTGAGATCAGTTCCCCCGTCTTCGAGGTTGATGACAGCGCGCTCGACGCAAACGCTGACTTGCACCTTTGGCGGGCCTGGGAAAATAAGCTCGAATACGGCTTTCAAAAAAGCCTTCAAAGTTTTCATTAAATACCTCCTCGTGATTCGTTGAGCAGACTCTAGCATGCAGGCCGGATTTTGTCCAGCCTTAATCAGGGCGGGTTAACTTACCTGAAATCAACGCCTCGGACGCGCTTGAGCTGTTGAGCGCGGAGGTTTGATATAATGAATGTATGACACGAGCATATCATCTTTACATTCTCAAATGCGCGGACAAGACCCTTTACACGGGGATTACGGTTGATGTGAAGCGGCGGGTTCTGGAGCATAATTCTTCCAGATTTGGCGCAAAATATACGCGCTCGCGCCGGCCGGTAAAACTCGTTTTTTCTAAAAAATTCCGCAGCCGGTCCAAGGCTTCTAGGCAGGAAGCGCGAATCAAAAAACTCTCCCGGGCGGAAAAACTGAAAATAATATGAATGGACAGAACAGAACAGACATCAAACCAGGTTTGACTGTTGAAATCGTGCTGAAAACAGACCAGCGCTCAGGCTTCCTTACTCGCGGGGTAGTTCAGGATATTTTGACGAACTCGTCATCTCATCCCCACGGCATCAAAGTTCGGCTGGAAACAGGCGAGGTGGGCAGGGTGCAGAATATTATTAGTTAATCAGTCATGAAGATTTTTGTAAAAGTCAAAGCCGGGGCAAAAGAGAACAGAGTCAAAAAAACCGATGAAACACATTTCGCTGTTTCCGTAAAAGCCCGCGCTCATGACGGCCAGGCCAATAGGGCTGTGATTGAGGTTTTGGCAGAGTATTTTGGCATATCCAAAACCGCTGTAGGGATAATCTCCGGCCAGGCCTCGCGTACCAAGCGCGTGGAAATTGTTATTTAATATTTATCTGCAACAGTTCAGATCCGGAAAGGGCGTAGAGGAGGCCGGCTTTTTCGTCGACAAAGAGGTCGGAAAGTTCGTGAAGCTTCTCAGAGATGAGTTGTTTTTCCAGCTGGCCTTGTTTGTTCAAGATTATTATCCGTTTGTTGTCCGGGTCAGCGAGATAGAGAGACTGCAGGTCAGGGGCGGTAAAAATACTTACTAAATTTTTTGCCGGCGGGCTGATGGCGGAGATCTGGAAATTCTGCCTGGTGCCGTTGAAATATTTTTCCAGATGATCTGCGTAGAGCACGTAAACACTGCCGTCGATAGCAAGGTCGCGCGCTTCAGTAAAATCCGCAGTAGTTTTTAGCCAGCGGTCAGGCGTAGCAATTCCCGAATCATTGACATTCATCCGCCAGATTTGCTGTGTTTTATGATCAAGCGCGTAGAGGCGGGCATTGGAATTTTCTCCCAGGACAGCCAGAGCACGGCCGCGTGCCAGGTCTGCAAGCGATACATCCGCGTTCGTGCCTGCGTTGAGATCGGCTAGGGATTCTCCATCAATATCGAGTTTCACAAATTTGCCGTCCTTATGCAAGAATGTGTAGCCGGCATTGCTCCCGAGAAAGACCCCAAAGCTGAGATTGCCTGTGTTTTGGTTTTGTAGTACAGGCTTGGTTGATCCAGCGCGAAAATCGTAAAACGCCAGCCTGCCGGAATTTTTATTGTATCCCAAAAAGCCGTTGGGAGAGCGGATGAGGTTTGTAGGCACGCTGCCAAATTCCGTGAGCACTGTGGGATTGTCCACGCGCACGTCTTTACTCACTTTATTTTTCAGGCTGAGCAAACGGTTTTCTAAGGAAGCGCGATCGGGCGAATTTTTATCTAGGCTTGCCAGAAGGGTTTCGATCTCAGTGATAAGCACCACTGCGCCGTTTTCATTGTTATAGATGAGCGCGGATTCTGCCTCGCTGAGTTTTTGCTCTATTGCGGCGGCAGTAGTGGTTTGAGATTCTTGAACAGCTTGGTGGTTTTTGCGCCATGTGGCCAGGGCGATATTGCCCAAAAATAAAATGAGCACAACCGCGATTGCCATGAATAGATATTTTTTGGGGCGGACTCGAAAGAAATGAATGATGAATTTTACCGCGCCTGAAATGCTCTGCCATAGAAAACCCGCGGCCGAAATAGCGGCGTATTTTGCTATTTCCAGATAATTTGCGAAATCCCGGGAGCCACGGCTGGCGGTCCGGATTTTGCGTTCTACCGGAGATGGGCTTTTTTCGCTGCTTGCGGCTTCAAATACATAGGTGGCAAATCCGGTGTCTTTTACGTCGGATAGAGCAGTGATAATTTCTTCACATGCATCTTCCAGAGTTTCCGAGCTTAGGAAACTGTTAAGCCGTTCCTGGGACAGGAAATTCAACAGTTCCCGGTTGGATAGAACCACGCGGTCGCCGTTTGCCAGGCCGCCGCTAGCGTAATTGGCAAACAGCTTTGTGGGTTTAGGCTTCTCTTCAGCAAGGCCATCGCTGAGGAGCGAAGGTTCATCCTCACGGTAGAGATAGACTACGCCGTTCCCGACTACGGAAAGCGAGAGCTGATTTCCTGCCACCGCGCCCAATGTCGCATTGAGTCGGCCAAACCAGGTGATTTTTTCTTTTGAACCGAGCCGAGACAGGGAAGAGTTAATGTTAGCGAGCGCTTTTTCAAAGGTTTCCTCGGAAACGCTCGGCGCGGCAATGTAGGTACGCTTCAGGGCGCCGACAATAGTTTGTGTCAGTTTTTCATAATCAGCTTTGCTGGCTTTAAGCATTTGCGGGCCGATACCTGCGATCTCGATGACTGCGAACAAATCCACACTTGCTCCGTCCCGAGAAAAACTTTCTTCATAAACCGAAGTGAAATTTTCATCTTTGGGATGAGTGAGAAAAATTTGTCCTACATTGGTCTTGAGTTTCACCCAGTTAGGAATCCTTATGTTTAATTATTGGTGTCATATCTGTTTCCCCATTGAGAGCTTTTAGATTTTTAACGGGGTTCATAGATTAAGTATAGCTTGTGGCGCTCTTGCTATCAAACACCTATATGTTAAACTGTTTCTATGCTGGAAAATTTGCTGAATACCAAGCCCAAGAAAAAAATTTTAAGCGTGTTTTTTGCCCATCCGAAGCGCAGTTTTAGCTTGCAAGAGCTCCATACCATAGCCGAGGTTTCCACGCGTGTGGCTGGTGAAGCAGTTCGCGAACTGGTGCGCTCTGAGGTCCTAAGTACTGGCACGAAAAGCCGGCAGAGATTGTTTCGGGTGAACACGCGCTTTTCGCTTTATCAGGAGCTTGAGGATCTGCTGTCCAGCGACGCCAAACGCGATTACGACCAGGTCAGCAAGATTTTAAAAAAGCTGCCGAATGCCAAGCTGGTGATTGTTAGCGGGGTATTTACCATGCAGCCCAACCTGCCATTGGATCTGCTGGTGGTCGGCGATAATATTAGCCGTATTCGGTTGACCTCCCTTCTCAAAGAGGTAGAAAAAATTACAGGAATGGAGATTGTTTACGCAGTGATGAGCGTGGAAGAGTATGAATACCGGCGCCTCATGAGCGACCGGTTCGTGCGCGATATTCTCGATTATCCGCATTTGGCAATCATCAATCATTTAAAAACTAAATCCCGTTCCAAATAAGCCGTCCCAGGCGTCTGCCGCCGTGTTTTATCGGGCCGATTTGTAACGGGTAAAAAATTTCAATGAACGTGAATAATTTTTCCTTGCATAATGTGTACTCTATTTATTATCAGTTTTTGGGATATTTTCCGGAAAAGCTTCATGGGATTATTTCCGTGGTCCTGGCTGTGCTCATCGTTTTTGGAATTTACAAGGTCCTGAGAAAACAGCTGGTTTATCTGATTTTGCTTATCATCCTCCTGCCAGCCTCGGGTCCGATTCTCAAAAAGGTTTGGGAGCAGATTCTCGACCTCCTGCAATTTTTGCTGAGCAAAAGATAATTTGACAATTCTAAGGCGCGGATTTATATTTACGGCAGTTTCATTAATTTCCCCGAAAATCGGGGAAGGAGAAAAACAAATGATCATCGATGACGTGAATGATGATGCAACCATGCCAGCGGCTGATGCCGATGGAGAAGAGGGTGGTGAAGGCGCGGATACCGGAGAAGCAGCAGAAGAAGTTTAGCTGACAACTGAAATAGGACAACTCCCCGATCCAGATCGGGGAGTTGTTTTTTATTATCGTGCTATGCACTTCGAAATTTATTGACCCTCCGTAGCCTTGGCTAAGGGGTTGGCGTAAGAGGTGTGGAAAACTAGGGCGCGCCCTATTAGAAATAAATGTGGATTACTCAAAAATTATCATAAATAAGCTATTTCTAATGGGGCTTGACAATAGGTGAACGATTGTATACTTTATAAGTATGTTAACCAAACGTCAAAAACAATTGCTCGATTTTATTAAGGAGAATGTTCAATACATCGGCTTTCCGCCTACAATCTCGGAAATGGCTCGTGCGCTAAAGGTTAAATCCAAAAACGCAGTAGCCAAGCTGCTTCATAGCCTGGAGGAACAAGATTTGATTAAACGGGACGGAAGCGCCCGGGGGATCAGGGTCCGCGATGAGCACGGCAATGAGATTAACGCTGGAGCCATACCTGTGCCACTTCTCGGAACTATCACGGCCGGCAGTCCGATTCTGGCAGAGCA
This sequence comes from Candidatus Doudnabacteria bacterium RIFCSPHIGHO2_01_FULL_46_14, assembly GCA_001779925.1. Taxonomy (GTDB): domain Bacteria; phylum Patescibacteriota; class Doudnabacteria; order UBA920; family 2-01-FULL-46-14; genus 2-01-FULL-46-14. The sequence continues at coordinate 37,967 of MFEK01000001.1, read as the reverse complement.
GAATATAGAGGAATGGATTAATCTTCCCAACTCTTTGCTTCGAAGCCGCAAAGATGTGTTTCTTTTGCAGGTCAAAGGCGACAGTATGGTTAATGCCGGGATTTTAGAGGGAGATTTGGTCATTGTCCGGCCGGCACATGAGGTCAGATCCGGAGATATTGTGGTGGCGCTCCTTCATGACGAGGCTACGGTAAAGAGATTTATGCAGATAAATGGTCGGCGTTATCTCAAGCCGGAAAACAGCAAATATCAAAATATTTATCCGGAAGACGAATGGACTGTTCAAGGCAAGGTCGTTGGAGTAATAAGACAGCTGGAGTGAAATTTATAACTAATAACTGATAACAAGTAACATGTCGGAGTTAGAAAAAACTAAATACAACGCGATCGACAATCTGAAAAAGCTTTGCGCGCGCTGCGACTCGGGTTTGGAGCACAACTGCCGCATTCAGAATCTCATTTGCGAGATAAATTCTCTGTCCGGCATCCCGGTTATTGTCAATGACAAATTAAGACATTTGGTCTTTAATTGAAAAAGGTAGGCTTCGCCCCCCTCAGCCAATATCATCAAATATTCCCTGAGCTTGTCGAAGGGTAACAATATGGATTCTTGGAAATGGTACGTTTATATTATCCAATGCATTGATAAAAGCTATTATACAGGCATGACTTGGAGTCCGGATAATAGATGGGCGCAGCATTTATCTGGGCTAGGTAGCAAATATACAGCTAAACATAAACCAGAAAAGGTTGTTTATTTGGAAGAGTATGAGATTTTAGAGCAGGCCAGACTTCGAGAAAAACAAATTGAGGGCTGGACAAGAGGAAAGAAGGAAAAATTGATAAGTGGCGAATGGTTTAAATGGTAGGCCTTTAAGGTTGTGGTTCCCTTTGATAAACTCAGGGTAAACTGCCCACCAACTAAAAAATATGGTAGCTCCTGAGTTTGTCGAAGGACTACATTATATTTATGGATCAAATCGAAGTAATTGCCACATTTGGAAAAGACGGGATTTTCCCCAGGATTATAAAGTGGGGGCAAAATTCTTATAAAATTAATAGCGTGAATTTAATCCATGCTATTAAAGACGGAGCTATTCGAATCTATTTCTTTTCAGTTTCCGATGGAGTTAATGCTTGGAAACTTGGTTTCAATACGGAAAGCCTCAAGTGGTGGGTGGAAGACTCTTATTCCCTGAGCGGAGCGTAGCGGAGTCGAAGGGGCTTTCGATGAACTCAGGCACTATTACTTTCTTCAATGATTTTTTCCAGGAGTAGTTTGCCTTTTTTGATGCTGATCAGCGGGTTGGTTTCAATAGTGATATATTTTGGCTGGTGAATCTGGAGAAGCTTTTTGAGATCTTCCTGCTCCTTTTTGTTCGGCAAAAGGTGGATGAGGAGGCTATTGTAAGAAATGTGGATGACTTCTGGGGCGATTTGCTGGTACATTTCAAATAGATTGAGTTCAGGCAAATCCTGCATAGTTTGATTGTAATGCCCTACGTCAAATACCAGGCCTTTTAGTCCCCGCGGTACAAGCTGATTTTGAATAGTAACAGGGTCCCAGAGAAGAGGGTCATGGCCATACACGCGGGGAATGTTTTCCGCTACAGTGTGAAACTCTTTGGCAATCGGTTCAAACTCTGCGCTTAACTCTTTGACTACGTTGGAATGGATGAGCAGATAAGGCCTCTGGTCAGCAAGAGTCCTGGCGATGTCCATGCCCGGACTATATTTGGCTTTACCCAGATAGAAATTAAATACTACCGCAAAGAACTGCTCGAAAAGCCCGGGCTTTTCCTTTATGGTTTTCATGAGAGTTTCACTCCAAACAGTCGGCAGGTGAATGCCAGCAACCTTTACGCCGTAGCGGTTTTGCAGGCTTAGGATTTGCTCTGGCTTTATCCAACGGTAAGGAACAATCTCTATATAGTGAAAACCGTATTTGCGGGCATTTTTGAATAGGTTTTCAATATTGCCGGAAAAAAATGAAGTAGTATTGGAAAGCACGAGTTCTGGGTGATTCATAATCGCAATTATAACACAATTAATTTCTATTAATTTCGCGAAGCATATTTCTACTTGTTTCAGGAAATAAATTGAAATACATGGAAATTTATTGAAACTTATTGTTTATGAACAGAATAGTTTTACACATCGATATGAATTCGTATTTCGCCAGTGTGGAACAACAGGCCAATCCACTGCTGCGCGGGCGGCCCGTGGGAGTCTGCGAGCATTTAGGCGGCATCATCATCGCGCCGTCTGTCGAAGCTAAACGGATGGGCATCAAGCTTGGTACGCCCGTTTGGGAGGCGGTTAAAATTTTCCCGCAGATAGTTCTCCTGCACACTGATCCGGATAAATACCGGGACATTACCCAAAAATTTTTGCAGATTTTTCGGGATTACTCGGACAATGTGGAGCAATACAGCATTGATGAAGCGTTTATTGATGCGACCGAGTATTGCGCGGGAGATTACGGAGAGGCCATGCTTTTAGGACTTGAGATCAAACAGCGTATTCGTTTGGAGGTCGGCGAGTGGGTGTCCTGTTCGGTCGGCATTGGGCCTAACAAGCTGATCTCCAAGATCGCGGCTGATCTCGACGGCGGAATATTTTCACCCTCCCCTTGCCCCTCCCCCTTGCCGGGGCCCCCAAAAAGCGTAACTGCTTTTGGGGTAGGCTTGAGGGGGGAGGTTGGGTGGGGGTGGAATCAAATAGACCGAATCTGTGTAATTAGACCCGAGTATGTTTCCCAACTTTACGATTACTTAAACATGACTGACGTGCCGGGGATTGGTCCACGCTTGAAACGCGCCCTGGGCAAATTGGGAATTTTTACTCTCAAGGAACTTGCCACGTATCCGCTATCGAATTTACTTAACCAGTTCGGCCTCTGGGGCCAGGTATTGCATGATCTGGCTAATTTTCAAGACACCTCCGCAGTGATGTCTGAAGAGGAAGACGCTAAATCATTTGGCCATGCTTATACAGTCGGGAAAGCATTGACGAGTATAGATGAGATTCGTAGACTGATGTTCAAACTTTCTGAAAAAGTCGGGCGCCGGATGAGAAAATACGGGGTCGCAGGAAGCGTGGTACATTATTTCCATTCCGATAAACAATACTCTAGCTTTTCTAAACAGCACAAAATTAAAGACTTTATTAATGACGGCAAGGATATTTTCCGTGTGGCGTGGTCGATCTTTTCTCCCTCTCTTAGGGTAAGAGAGGGTAGGGGTGAGTTACGAATCAAGATCATGGGCGTATCAGTCTCAGGATTGAAATTTTCGGCCCAAGGCCGATCCGCCTCGGGCGGAGTTCAGGATTTTCTCTTTGAACAATACGAGCGTCCTCGGCGGCTCCTTTCTGCAATGGATAAGATCAATGACAAATACGGAGACTATACGATTACCAGAGCAGAAATGCACGAGGCGCCGGACGGCTGGGCTAAAGACACAGTCGGCTTCGGCCGCACGAGGCATCAAAAGGCATAGTGTTGGTAGGAAAGCAAAAAGGATATATAATTTTAATATCTTTATATTTATTAGTTCAGAATGATGATTTCAGCAGAACGAGGTTTGAGTGAAGCAGGTTTGGGCTTACCCGAAGCTGAGCCTAATCTCGAAATTTCAGAAGCAGAGCGAACGCGAGAAGCGGCTCGGGATTTACGTTTTGAATTGCTAAAAACGGATTGGGAATACTATAAAGAGAAGTATATTGATAGTATCATCCCCAAATCCGCGCAAATTTTAGGTTCCAGTGCTGCCAATTACATTGGTCCTTTGGGGTTCGTTAAAATGAATATAGAAGCAGCTACAGGCACCACCTTTGTGGGACAAAAACTTACTCCTTTGGGCAGAATTAACCATGTTATTATCCAAGGGTTAAATGCCTATGCTCATTATTTACCTTTTGATGAGGGCTTTGGCCCGGCATTTAAAGCTTACGCGGCTTCTTGGGCAGTGGACTCTGTGCAATATTACCCGGAAATTATTTCAGCCTTGAGTGCTTTAGCAAAACGTGGGAAAATGCCCACTGTTGCGGCTGGCTTGGGAAAGCTGGAAAAGATTTTGGATAAAACCCAAGTCAGAAAATTATTTTTTAAAGAAGATACTTTAGATGAACAAAAAACAAAAATTACATGAGCTAATTGAAAAACTCATAGCGCTCGGAGAGGATAAGGATGAGCTTTGGTTTTGGCAGGAGTATTTTCAAATCATGAAAGAAGAAAATCAAGATAGATTGTTATTAGACTTGGAAAAAGAAGTGCAGGATTTGGAAGCGTTAAAAAAGTGACCTTTTGTTTGACAAAATCTCAGGATTCGTTTAAAATCCTATTAATTATGAATTTTAAGCTCGTCCACCAAGCAAATAGCTATACTTACCGAACTTCAATCTTGCAGAAGCTGCGGTAATCTTTAATTTCTTAGATTTTCCAATCCGCCGCTTCTGCCGGCGGATTTTGTTTTTGGTATTAATTCCCCTCCCTTGAGGGCCCGCCTGCCGGCGAGGCAGGGAGGGGTTAGGGGAGGGTGAAAATTTATGTTCACATTATCAATCCAACTAAATATCTCCTATTATCCTGGCCTTTCCCAAGAGGTCAGTTTCCAGGCGCCGAATTAAACTTTTAACTTCAAATTCGTCTCCTCCACCTGGCCTCATGGTGAGGTCAGATTTTTTGTTTAAAGGAGGATAAATGCAACCAAAAACGATCGGAATATTGGGAGGACTCGGACCAGAAACAACTGCCGAGTTTTACCTTGACCTAGTCAGAATAGCAACAGTGCGGACCAGGCCGCCGGTCTGCATATGGAGCTTACCGCTTAATCTAAAAAAGGAGAGCGAATATATAAGCATAGGGAAGCACATCAGTTATTATTTTTCTCTCCTGAAGCAAGGGGCGACAGCACTTCAAAAGGCGGGCTGTGAAAGAATAGTCATACCTTGCAATACTGTGCATGAATTTCATCCGCGATTAGCAACAGCGAGCGGAGTTCCTATTACGAACTTGATAGAAGTCGTCGGAACTGAAGTTCAGCGCCGCGGTTGGAAAACAGTATTCCTGTTGGCGACGAGCCGTACCCTCAAGACGCAGCTTTACCAAAAGGTTCTTTCCGGATTTGGGATAAGCGCAATGATTCCAAATCTGGCAGACCAAAGAAAACTCGACAGCCTGATACAGGGATTGCTGGGAGAGAAAGAATCAAAAACCCACCAAGGGTTTTTGGAGGGAATGGTGGCCCGGAGCAAATCTAAACACATTGTGCTTGGCTGTACCGATTTACAGCTCCTGTTTTCGGCATCTGCAAATGTTGTTGATAGCATGCATGAGTTGGCGGCAGACACCGCACGGCAAATAATTTCTTAAGGAGGAAACATGAAAGTCCATATTGTGGGACTCGGCAGACTCGGGATGTTCCTAGCAAAACACTTTAAGTATTCTGGATTTGAGGTATCGGGAATTGACCTCAATCTGCATAAAAAATTTGAGTTGGAAGATAGTGGCGGAAGCTGGCGTGAAAATTCGGAGGATGCGGATGCTGTGTTTCTTGCACTATTTCCAGAACAAATGACCATACCACTGCTCCGAACCTTTCCCGCAAAAACATTACTTGTTAACTTGAGCAGTTTACAAAGGCCAGGCTTGAAAGCTTTATGGGAGGCAGGAGTAGAGAACAGAATGATACTCAGTATGCATCTGATGTTTGGACCGGTTGCGGTAACAGCATCTGGATGGGGAGGTAAGCAAATAGTTGTCACAAATTCACCCGAGGCTGTCTATAAGGATATAGATATACTCCTCACATTTGTTCGTAGAGGTGTAGTTGTGGACAGTATGTCCCCAGACGAACATGATGAAAAGATGCTTCCGCACGCTTTCGCTTTTCTGATTGGTAAGCTTGTGGAAATTGGTGCTGAAGGGGCAGATGCGCGGTATTTAACTGCCTCAGCACACCATTTGCTCGGTCTTTTGGATTTCACTGCGGGTTCGGAAGAGTTGCAGAGGCTAATCCTTTCCAACCCCGGGCTAAAGGGGCTGTTTCCAAAGCTGATGAAGGTTTTGGGCGATCTCGCAAAGCAGTACGGTTGGTAGAAGGATAACTCGTGTCATTTAGGCGGGAGATTTGCTGATTTTCAGCAGATCTCCCGCCTTTTTCTTTTTATTTGACATTTGGTACCAGAAATGGCGCCCCAGTAGCAGAAACCTTCGGTTTCGCTACGGGGTTAAATTTTTTTATCTGAAAATCCAGATTTACCCCGTTTAATTTACGCAGCTTTTTTGCTATATCTGGACGGATAATCAAGAAAGTTTGCCTATTGTGAAGAAATATTGTGTAAAACTAAATTAAACTGGGGTTGACGAAATGGGAAGCGGGGGATACAATGGGAGAGAAATGGAGTATATGTGGAAAAAAGTGGGGAGAAGTGGATAACGTGGTAGAAACTACGCGATTTATAGGTGAATATTCTTTAACAGTGGATGAGAAAGGAAGGCTGTCGATTCCCGTCAAATACCGCAGCTCGCTTAGCCGCGGAGCCGTGGTAACGAGGGGCTTGGACAGCTCCCTTTTCCTATACACTGAGAAGGAGTGGAAGGTTCTCGCCGAAAAGCTGGCTGGTATGCCGATAAGCAAGGCGAATACTCGCGCATTCTCCCGCCTGATGCTGGCCGGAGCCATGGATGTAGAAATGGATAAACAAGGCAGAATCATTCTGCCGGACTATCTGAGGGCCTTTTCCGGAATCAGAAAACATGTGGTGATTGCAGGACTCTATAATCGTTTGGAAATCTGGGATGAAACAAAATGGATGAATTATAAGAAACAAACAGAGAAAGGATCAGCCAATATTGCGGAAGAATTAGACCAGCTCATCTAGTATGCTCGCGCATACGCCTGTTCTTTTAAACGAAGTTATAGGATTTTTTGATCCCAAGCCTGGCAAAAAATTCATCGATGCTACAGTCGGCCGAGCGGGTCACGCCAATCAATTAGTGAATGGCGGAGCCGAAGTGCTTGGTGTAGACACGGATTCTGAAGTTGTCGCCGAGCTCAAGAGTCAATCCGCCAGCCGACGGACAAAAATCAAGGCCGTTGTTGGAAATTTTGGAAACTTGAAAAGTATAGCAGAAGAGAACGACTTCACAGATGTAGACGGCATATTGATGGACCTTGGTCTGGGTAGCCACCAGCTGGATGATTCTGAGAGGGGATTTTCTTTCCAGAAAGACGGGCCGCTCGATATGCGATTCGATGCCAAATCGCAAAACTCAAATATAAAAACCGCAGGAAGCATAGTCAATTTCTATGCGGAAAAGGATTTGCTGAGAATTTTTTTTCAGTATGGCGAGGAAAAGAGGTTTGGCAAGAGAATCGTTGGGGCGATTATGGCACGACGTAAATTGGGAAGCATCAATACCACCGGAGAATTGTTTGAACTCATTAAACAAGCTTTGCCAGGCCAGTTCCGTTTTCGTGCAGGCGACACCGCGAGAAAAATTTTTCAAGCTCTTCGCATCGAGGTCAATGACGAACTCGGCAACCTGGAAAGGGGATTACAGCAAGCTGTTTCATTGTTAAAAAGCGGTGGACGGCTGGTAGTAATTTCTTTTCATTCTCTTGAGGACCGGATCGTAAAACAGTTTTTTGTGCGCGAGGCTCGCGACTGCGTTTGCCCGCCGAGCTTTCCCGTATGCCGCTGTGACGCGCGCGCCAGGCTCCGTATCCTCACGAAAAAACCGGTAATGGCCTCAGGGGACGAGGCAAGAACAAATTCCCGCGCCCGTTCGGCAAAGCTCAGGGCTGCGGAAAAGATATAAGCTGCAATTAAAATAAAATATGACAAGATACTTTGCTCTGACTTTGAACGCGCCGACCGCTGCTCCTAAAACAAGGGCCGCAGCCTCTGGCCTTAAATTTAATTTTCGTTTCAAAAATTCGGGAATTATCATCATGGTTCTCCTTTTTGCAGTGGGTATTTCCTATCTTATGCAAGCCAACAGCCTATCTACCAAGGGTTATGAAATAAAGAAATTGGAACAGCGGCTAGTGGAACTCAAAGAGACCAGCGAGCGACTGGAGCTGGAGACCAGGTCTCTGAAGGCGGTAGAAACTATCCAGGACGAAGCCAAGATGCTCAACCTCGTACCAAGCAAAGGGGTGAATTATTTCCCCGGGAATGACTACGCTTTTCAAAGATAGTGTGAGGAATCGGATTTTTGTACTGACAATTTTTATTTTTTTGTTTATCGCCGTGTTGATTGCCCGGCTTTTTTTTCTGCAGGTACTGAGCCATAAAGATTACCAGACTCTCGCGGAAAATCAGCACGAGCTTTATCGAACACTCACGCCAAAGCGCGGGCAGATTTTAGTTTTGGAAAATAAAAACGGGCGGATCGTGCCGGCCGTGACCAACATCGAAAAGAATCTGGTGTATGCCGAGCCGCAAAAAATCACAGACAAAGAAAAAACCGCTGCCGCTCTAGCTAAGGTGCTTGCACTCCCCAAGACAGAGATTCTGCAAAAAATTTCTGATTCACGCAAATGGCTGGTTCTGAAAAAAGAACTGCCGGAATCCGAAGCGCTCGCAGTTGCCGGCCTGAAGCTCCCCGGCATTGGCCTTGAACCGGAGAGTTTTCGTTTTTATCCGGAAAAAGAGTTTGCCTCGCAGATTTTGGGATTTTATGCGTTCAGTGAAAATGAGCGTATCGGGCAGTACGGCATAGAAGAACAATATGAACAAATTTTATCAGGAACGCCTGGATCGCTGGCTTTGGAAAAAGATCTGAAAGGAGCGTGGATCACCGGCGGAGCAAGAAATGTGCAGGCTGCGGTTGATGGCGCGGACATTGTATTGACGGTTGATCGGGCGATTCAGTACCAGGCAGAATCGATTTTGAAAAGCGCAGTACAAAAATATGAGGCGGAGGATGGGAGCATGATTGTCCTGGACCCCAAAACCGGAAAGATTCTGGCCATGGCGAGTTTTCCGACTTTTGATCCGAATTTGTTCAATAAAGTTACTGACCCGGCCGTATACCGCAATCGCGCGATTACAGACAGCTATGAGCCAGGCTCGGTTTTCAAGCCGATTACTATGGCTGCCGGGATTGATACCGAGGCAGTCACGCCAGATATGACTTTTGAGGATACCGGCGCGGTGACAATTGATAAATACACGATCAAAAATGCGCTCGACAAAGTTTTTGGGGTGCAAACCATGACCGCAGTGCTGGAGCAGTCCATAAATACCGGCGCGATTTTTGTCCAGCAAAAAACCGGGCAAGATAAATTTTATGAGGCTGTGAAGCGTTTCGGGTTTGGGGCAAAGATCGGCATCAGCCTGCCTTCAGAATCAGCAGGTGATGTCCGCAACCTCGACAGGGGCGGGGAGATTCATTACGCGACCGCTTCATTCGGCCAGGGGATTACTGCCACCGTGCTGCAAATGGCCCAGGCTTATGCCGCAATCGCCAACAGCGGCAAAATGATGAAGCCGTATATTGTGGAAAAAATCAATCACAAAAACGGACAGGTAGAGGTTTTTACGCCGCAGGAAAAAGCTCAGGTTATTTCCTCAAAAGCCGCGCACACTGTGGGGGCAATGCTTGTGAATGTCGTAGAAAACGGTCATGGCAAACGGGCGGGAGTACCAGGATATTACATTGGCGGCAAAACCGGGACCGCGCAGATTGCCCGCTCAGACGGCCCTGGCTACGATCCGGACCGGAGCATTGGCACGTTTGCCGGATTTGGGCCGATCGATGACCCAAAATTCGTCATCGTCGTAAAGATCACCAATCCCCGCGCCGCGCGTTTTGCCGAAAGCACAGCCGCCCCAACCTTTGGGGAAATGGCGCAGTTTTTGGTAAACTACTATCAGATTCCACCGAGCAGATAAAAAATAGCAAAAAAAGAAGCAATCCGTTGCTTCATTTTTTTCCTTGCTTATCGAGCGCGTCCAACTGTGCTGCCATGTTGGTGATCGCTTCTAACACTGGCGACTCGATTTTGCCGATTTGCCGTCCGCCATCGGAGACGATGAGATCACATCCTCGTTCCGCTTCGGTTACGATCCGCTCCGCGATTTGGATTACATAGTCAAGCACGAACAATATTTGTCGTCCTTGGTGTTTCGTGACCAGGGTGGCGAGACGCAAGACGGCCGATTCTTTTTGATCAGTGAGTTCGAGTTCATACCCTGTCCGTAAACGATCAGTGCCAGTTTCCACATATTTCAAATCGAAATCAGTTCGCTCACCTGTTCGCCTGAGCTTGGATTGGATATCCAGTCCCTGATCAATCATAACGTACATATCAAGAACGATTTCAAAAAAAGACCAAATCATGGCTCTGACATCGTCAGTCGAGCACTGCACGGCCAGCGACTCAATGCGGTCCGGGTAGCCAACCGGCGGCGTATAAAGCAGTTTGGGCATATTCCCTCCTTTGTATATCCCAAGATTACCATAAAGTTTTGTCAAAATATAGGGAACAGTAGATAATAGGGCGTATTATTGATATAATGTCGAAACTGAGAGGCCCCATCGTCTAATGGTTAGGACGAATGGTTCTCAGCCATTAAATCGGGGTTCGATTCCCCGTGGGGCTGCCATCCTTCGCCAAGGCTACGGAGTGGCCCTGAAGCCATCCGGCGCAAGACCACGGAATGGCTTAGCCAAAACCAAATGTTTTACGTGTATATATTGTATAGCCCAAGGGAAAAGCTTTTCTATAATGGCTATACTGAAAATTTGAAAAGCAGGCTCGAGCTTCATAATCAAGGTTTAGTTACGGCAACTAAGCCATACAGACCATGGAGACTAGTTTGCTACACTGCTTTTGAAGATATGAAGCTCGCGAAGGATTTTGAGAAGTTCCTGAAAACGGGATCCGGAAAAGCTTTTGCTTATAAACGGCTGGTCGATTCCGTAGCCCTGAAGAAGGATCGTATTCACGGATCAGGTGTTCCGAAGCCATAGCGTAGGACACCCCGTGGGGCTGTTTCAGCAGAATATTTTAAAATTATATAGTTACTTATGAACAAGCTCAATGCGGTCGCACTTGCAAATACTTTTGCAATTATTGATATAGTTTTGCATCCGCTTTTTCACTTGTGGGTTTCTGTGAACCCAGAGTCATATGAGAAGATAATGAATTTATTTGTCGCCGGGCTTCATTTACAGGTAAGCGAATTTGATTCTAGTTTGGAACATATAATTTTAGGGACAATCGTTGAGGCGACAGTATTTTGGATTTTAGCTTTTGTTGGAGCTTCGTTGTACAATCGCATGAGCCGCTAGATTTTTTTTGATGATTTTAAATTTAGTTTTACTTCTTTTTGTGATTCTCCTGCTTTCGAGCGTGGTGCGCGGGGCGCCGTTTGTGCCGACGCACGGTTCGAGGGTGGCGAGGATGATTGAACTCTCGGAATTAAAGCCTGGAGAGAAAGCGGCAGATTTGGGATCAGGAGACGGCCGTATTGTGATTGCCATGGCGAGGATCGGCGCGATCGCTCACGGGTATGAGATCAATCCGTTTTTGGTTTGGTGGTCGCGTTACAAAATCCGCCGGGCAGGATTGCAAGACCAGGCATTTATTCACCTAGGCAGTTTTTGGAGCAAGGATTTATCAAAGTTTGACGTGGTCACAGTGTTTGGCACTACGCACATAATGAAGGGGCTTGAAAAAAAGCTAAAAAAAGAACTGAAATCAAACGCGCGGGTTATATCTTATGTTTTTGCCTTCCCGTCGTGGGAATATGCACAAAAAGAATCGGCAATATTTGTTTACAGGCAAGTACAAATTTAAGAGTCTAATTTTCCCAATAACCAGTACATTTCACATTGCTCATCGCTAACGCTCGCTTATAGTGAAAAGGACGATAAAATAATCGCGCGTTAGGGGGTGAAGCTTAATGGCACAAAATAATAGACGAAGTCCAAACAGCCGTAGCCGCGGCAAATCCCGCAGAGGCTTTGCAGCCATGGACCCGGAGAAACAGCGGAGAATTGCCGCTATGGGAGGAAGGGCGAGTCACGGCGGCGGAAGAAGAGTTTAGTCACAGTGTGAATTTTTGATCCACCCCCTCGTCATGAGGGGGTGGATTTGATAAGATTTAATCATGGAATCAACAGAGTTTGCGATTTACGCCGAGGATTTGAAAAAATCTTTCGGCAAGGTGGAGGCAGTCAAAGGAGTGGATTTGATTTTGAGAAAAGGGACGATTTTGGGCCTCCTGGGTCCAAACGGCGCAGGCAAGACCACTTTGGTGAGAATGTTCACGACTCTGCTTTCGCCAGATTCTGGAACAGCCACAATCATGGGCTACGACGTGGTGCGCGAGCCGCAGGCCGTACGTTCCATCATCGGCCTGTCGGGGCAATATGCGTCCGTGGATGAAAATCTAACGGGTCGGGAAAATCTAGTGATGGTGGGAGAGCTTTACCATATGGGCAAGAGGGCCGCAGTAGAGCGCGCTAAAGAACTTCTGGTCACTTTGGATTTGGCAGAATTTGCGGACCGCCAGGTCAAAACCTATTCCGGCGGACAACGCCGTCGGCTCGATCTCGCCGCAAGCCTTGTTGCTCATCCGCCGGTGCTATTTTTGGATGAACCTACTACTGGACTCGATCCGCGTTCGCGTTTGGGGCTATGGGGCGTGATCAGAGATTTGGTCAAAGACGGCACGAGCCTCCTGCTTACTACGCAGTATCTGGAAGAAGCAGACAAACTCGCTGATTGGATCGCGGTCATTGACCACGGCAAGATTATTGAACAAGGCAGTAGCATTGACCTCAAATCGAAAATCGGCGGCGATGTTTTGCAAATCCAGCTAATTTCCGAAACCAAGCTTTTCCCAGTCGCGAAAGCTTTGATGCCGCTTGGGACTGATAAACCCCATATTGATAAAACCACGCGGCTCATCAAATTGCCAGTGCCGGGGCCGCAAGTCATTGCCGAAGCAGTGCGCATCCTCGATAGGATGGGCGCACAAATAGAGGACATCGGGATACATCGCCCAACTCTGGATGAAGTATTTTTAACTCTGACCGGACACGCCGTTGAGGAGGGGAAAAATGACTAGCATCTTTTGGACCGCGAGCGATATTTGGGTGATGACGAAGCGCAATCTTTTGAAATATACCCGTCTTCCCCAGTTGCTTGTTTTTTCCACGATTCAGCCGGTAATGTTTGTGCTGTTGTTTGCTTTTGTTTTCGGCGGTGCAATTACTACTCCAGGTGTAAGCTATATTAATTATTTGATTCCCGGCATCATTGTGCAGGCCGTGATTTTTGGATCTGTGCAGACCGGAGTGGGGCTTGCTGAAGATCTGACGCGCGGCATGATCGATCGATTTCGTAGCTTGCCCATGGCCAGAAGCGCGGTTCTGGCTGGACGGACGATTTCAGATATGGTTCGAAATGTATTTGTGGTGCTGCTCATGACCGGTGTTGGGTATGCGATTGGTTTTCGATTCCAAGGAAATATATTGCAGAGCCTCGCCTCGATGGGCATGGCGGTTTTGTTTGGCTTTGCTTTTTCCTGGATCTCTGCGACTATAGGGCTTCTGGTCAAAGAAATAGAAGCCGCTCAGGTCGCCGGATTTATCTGGGTTTTTCCTTTGGTATTTGCCAGTTCCATTTTCGTGCCTGTCGAATCCATGCCTGATTGGCTCGAGGCTTTTGCAAAACACAGTCCCATTACAGTTACAGTAAATACTGTCCGTGCTCTAGCCCTTGATTTGCCTGTGGGTAATAATTTATGGCTCTCACTGCTGTGGATACTCGGTATTATGGCAGTGTTCGTGCCGCTCGCAGTCTACCGCTACAGAAAAAGCGTGTAGTTTGATATAATAAAGCTAGTTAAAAGCACTAGCTTTGAGAAACAAAATATTAAAATTTCCAGAAGGTTTCTTGTGGGGCGCCTCGACCTCTTCCTATCAGGTTGAGGGTGGAATCAGCAACAATGATTGGGCGGTTTCAGAACGGGTGCCGAAGGCGGGACTGGCCTGTGATACTTATAACCGTTATCCTGAGGATTTCGCTATCGCCAAATATTTGCACCACAACGCCCACCGGCTGTCGCTTGAATGGGCGCGTATTGAACCAGAGAAAGGCCATTTTGACGAAGACGCGCTTTACCATTACCACAGCATGCTGAGCTTCCTCAAAGACAACGGCTTTAAAACTTTTGTTACCCTGCATCATTTCACCAACCCGGTTTGGGTAGCAAATCAGGGCGGCTGGGCCAATTCAAAGACCACAAAAGATTTTTGCGAATACGTTTCCAAAGCTGTTCAGAGCTTGGGACAGCTCGTGGATTTTTGGATAACCGTGAATGAGCCAAAAATGTATGCCGGCATGGCCTACGCGCAGGGAATCTGGCCGCCTTTTCAAAAAGGGTTTTTAAAACCGAAAAAAGTTTACGATTCTCTGCTAACGGCCCACAATCAAGCTTATGACATCATTCACGCATACGATCCAGAGGCGCAGGTCGGCTTTTCGCAAAATATAGCTTGGAGCGAAGCTAAGCACAAAGGCCTTGATCGGCTTGCTATTCAGTTTGCAGACTGGCTAAGTTATTCGGCGCTGGATAAAACCCGGCATGATTTCATCGGACTGAATCATTATATGTATTACCGGGTGCATCTGGCTTTCAGCTGGCGACACTACCTCAATATAAGCCGGGGAGAGAAACTGACTGAACGAGGGTGGGCGATTCATCCGGACGCATTATATTACGTGCTGATGAAATTAAAAAAATACCGCAAGCCAATTTATATAACAGAGAATGGAATCGCTGACCGCACAGACCGGTATCGCACCAGCTACATTCATGACTATTTGCGAGCCGTGCACCGCGCAATCCAGGACGGCGCAGACGTGCGCGGCTATCTGCACTGGTCGCTTTTGGACAATTTTGAATGGGAAGATGGGTACAAATGGAAATTCGGCCTTGTTGAGGTGGATTTTAAAACCCAGAAACGCACTATCCGTGAAAGCGCGTTTGCCTATTCCCATATTTGCCAGGATAATGCCATTGAAATAACTAGCAATTGATAACTCACAACCATTAAATATGTATATTTGGATCGCTGTTGTCTCATACATGCTTTTTGCCATCAATGGCATTATTGATAAATTTTTATTGACGCGCGCTATCAAGCATCCGGCTGCCTACGCTTTTTTTACCGGGATTACCGGTTTTTTGACCTGGGCGCTCATCCCTTTCGGGTTGAAATTTATAGGGCCGGTGGATTTGCTGATTGCGATCATCGGCGGCGCGAGTTTTATTGTGGCCATGGTGTTTCTTTATATGGCGACCAGGCAGACCTCTATTTCCCGGCTTCTGCCCATAGAGGGAGGTCTTGTGCCAATATTCACGCTTGCGTTTGCTTATTTGTTTTTGG
Organism: Candidatus Doudnabacteria bacterium RIFCSPHIGHO2_01_FULL_46_14; assembly: GCA_001779925.1. Taxonomy (GTDB): domain Bacteria; phylum Patescibacteriota; class Doudnabacteria; order UBA920; family 2-01-FULL-46-14; genus 2-01-FULL-46-14. The sequence continues at coordinate 22,549 of MFEK01000001.1, read as the reverse complement.
GTGAAAGGCTGTCGGCCGGCCAGTTATTCGCTTTTATCCTGCTGGTGGCGGGTGCCATCCTTATCTCGTTTAAGCATGAC
>MFEK01000001.1:0-22444 GCA_001779925.1 Candidatus Doudnabacteria bacterium RIFCSPHIGHO2_01_FULL_46_14 | reverse complement strand
TGGGGAATGCCGTTATTGCCGCTTTGTTTTTTGCTCTTTCGTTTACCCTGACGAAATATATTTTTGACCGGACCAATTTTATTTCTGGGCTTGTCTGGACACGCCTCGGATTTCTGGCAGTATCTCTGAGCATGCTCATTCCAAAAAAAACCAGAAAACATATTTTTCAAGCCCCGAAGGAAGCAGGAAAAGGAAATATTTATTTGTACTATGGGGCGCGCGTTTCCGGCGGACTGGCCGGCCTCCTGCAAAACTACGCGATTTCCATCGGCAGTGTTACTTTGGTCAACGCCATGCAGGGTACGCAGTACGCGTTTTTGCTTGCCATGACTATCTTTTTGTCCAAATACTTTCCCAAAATCCTCAAAGAGAACATCAATGCCACAGTGCTGGTCCAAAAAATTACGGCAATTATTCTGATTAGTTTTGGATTATTTTTACTCTTGCCATGATAAGAAAATTTTTTTTCAGTCTGACCTTATTTCTTGTCCTGGCCGTTGGATTTTTCGATTGGCAGTTCAAGCAGTCACCAGACCCCAATTGGGGGTTAAATTTTTCCATCACTCATGCGCAGTACCTGGGATTCGATTGGAAAAAAATGTTTCAGGAAATGCTTGATGACCTGAAACCAAAGCGCCTTAGAATAATGGCGCTGTGGGAAACGATTGAACAGGAACAGGGAAAATTTATCTTTGATGATCTTGACTATATTTTACGGCAGGGGGTAGAGCGCGATATCAAAATCATTGTCAGCATTGGCCATAAACAGCCAGGCTGGCCGGAATGCCATCACCCGGATTGGTATAATAAACTCACAACCTATCAGCAGGACGAAGCCCAGCTTGCCATGGTACGTCAGACTGTTTTGCATTTGAAGAAATTCAATTCAGTAAGCGCTTGGCAGGTGGAAAACGAACCATTTTTCGTATTTGGTCCAGATTGCCCGGCGATTTCTAAAGATTTATTGGCTCGCGAGATAGCGCTCGTTCGGAGCCTTGATCCGCGGCCGATCATACTTACTGACAGCGGCGAAAAAGGCTGGTGGTTGCCCACGGCTCGGTTTGGCGCGGATGTTTTCGGTTCCACAATGTACCGCAAAATTTATCATGCTAAAAGGCAAAAATATGTGCAGTATTTTGTCCCCCCGATATGGTATCGGATCAAAGGCGGCATGTTGAGATACTTTTTTGATATAGATCGAGTGATCGGGGTCGAGCTCCAGGCAGAACCTTGGTATGAATCAGATGTATTTTCGACGCCTTGGGAAAAGCAGAAAGCTCTAATGAACGGAGCGATACTCAACGAATATGTGGATTACGCAAGCAGGGCAGGCCTTGCTGAGAATTATTTTTGGGGAGTAGAATGGTGGTATTATGGTAAAGAGAAATTCAACGACCCGGAAATGTGGGAAACTGCTAAAGAAATCCTAAATCCAAAACCGTTCCTCTTTTTTCGTCAGCCTGAGGTACCCCAAAGGATCTCTGGAATTATGCGAGATTCTTCGGCGACTATGCCTCAGAACGACAGCGCTTTTCATTTAGGATTTAGATATTAATATTTAGAATTTATGAATCTCATCGGAATTGATATTGGTGGGACAAAGATAGAGGGGATTTTGTGGCGGGCAGGAAAGATTGTATATCATAAAAAAATCAAAACCCCCCATTCACGGAACAAATTTTTGGGCGCACTTTCAGATTTGATTTCCGAGCTCTCTGTCGGAGATAAATTTTCCGGCATTGGAATCGGAGTGGCCGGCATTCTCGATTCGGAAAAGGGGATTATTGTCGACAGTATTCATCTTCCTTTTCTGAATAATTTTAATCTTGTCAAGTTTCTCGAACGAAAATTTCGCAAGCCGGTCAAGATTGACAATGATACGCGATGTTTCTTGCTTGGCGAATTGATGTTCGGCTCAGCGCGCGGCAAGAAAAATGTCGTGGCGCTGACCTTGGGCACGGGCCTCGGAGGCGCAGTTCTGGATCAAGGAAGGATGATTCGCGGAGCGCATGACGCCGCCCAGTTAACGAGCTTGATTTTATCCGAAAAAAAAGGAAAGTCTCTGAGTTTTCAGGATTTAGTTTCCAAACACGGGTTTGACCGTCTTGGCGTGCGCGATCCTCTGGTATACCAGAACCGTGCTTTTGCCGGCGACAAAAAAGCCAAAAAAATTTATGACACGGTCGGTAAATATCTGGGAATCGGATGCGGTATTATTGCCCGCGTATTCGATCCGGAACTGATCGTGATCGGCGGGGGAATCGCCAGAGCAGGCAGGCTCCTCCTCGTCCCTGCCAAAAAAGAAATGAAGAAACGCTTCAAAAAAACGAAAACCCCTGAGATTAAGATTTCCAAGCTCAAGAATGCCGCGCTTCTAGGTTCTGTAAGCATGTTTTTACCTTAGATTCTAACCCGCCAACCGACGGTTGGCGGGTTAGAAAAGCGCGAAAAACAGCAAAAAAGCGCTCAATTGAAAGCGCTTTTTGCATTTTTGATCTCTAAAAGATACTTTGCTGCATTTATATGGACGAAGGAGCAGCGGTACTGTTACAGGGCTATGACCCCCTCTCAATCTCCCCCTCACGAGGGGGAGAAGTGGGTTCCGAGAATAGTTCCGGAGGCTTGACTTTGGCTGTCAGTTCGGAAAAATCCGGCAGGTCGCGGAGCGCGGTTATCCCCAAGTGTTGGAGGAATTCATGGGTGGTTTGGTAGTAATTGGAGCGGTTGTCGCGGTGCAATGTTTTTTCGATAAGCCCGCGCATCATTAAAAGGCGAATGGTGTATTGTGAATTGACCCCGCGAATCGCTTCGATTTCTGCTCGGCTTACCGGCTGTTTGTAGGTGATGATCGCCAATGTTTCTATGGCCGCATCCGTGAGTTTTTCTCTGAGGTCCGTATTAAGAAAATCTTTGACTGCTTGGGAATTTTCCGGATTGGAGGACATGAGAAAACTGCCACTCTGTTCGAGGATTACGATCCCCGAGTTGCTTCGTTCTGCTTTCAGCTCTTCAAGGGCAAGGCGTATTTCCTCAGATGTTTTACCAGAAGTCTTTTGCAATTCCTTAAGCGTTACCGGCCGCCCGGCAACGAACAGCAGGGATTCAATTAGAGATTTAAGATTCATTAGTTTTACGAATTACGAATGGATACGAATGTACGAATCAACCAGTTATGATTCCTATGGCAATAAATATTATACCAATTAAAAACAGAGTTAGGTTGGGTCCGGTATGTTTAATAATTTCAGCTTGTTCCGGCTTTACAATTTTTGGAGTAATCACTCCTTCATTAAATAATCTTACCATGATTGGCTGACGGATGCGCGGATAAGAAAAGATTATTATTAATACACCGATGAGAATGAGCGGCATTCGTATATTCGTAAAGATTAGTTATTCGTAAACCCTGTTTTTTTGATAGTGATGTCAGCGAAAATCGATTCTTGCTCAACAGTGAGGATTCGCTGTTTGACTAGCTCGAGGAGCGCAAGGAAGGTCACGATTATCTCGGTTTTATTTTTCGCGTTTGCTACAAGGTCGCGGAGTTTCAGCTCTACTCTTTCTGAAAGAATTTTTTGCAGATGTTCGATTTTTTCGCTGATCGTTACTACCTCTTCCAGAATTTTTTTTGGCAAAGATACAATGTCTTCCAGAGTTTTGGCTAAATATTTCATAGTATCGCGAAGCGCGGGGATGTTCGCGGCCGAGTCAGGATAAAAGCTGATCTTTTCGGCAAACACAGCATCGCGTCCCCAGCCTTGTAGTTGCTTATTGTCTAATTCACGTAAATATTTAGCCACTTCTTTGTAGCATTTATATTGATATAACTGCCAGGCAAGATTGGTGGCATCCTGCTCTTCCTCTTCAGTGAGCTCCAGGTTGGGCACCAGCACCCGCGATTTGATAACCAGCAGCTTGGCTGCCACCACCAGCCAATCTGCCAGGTCCGAGGGTTTTAGAGTGTTTGGAGCGCGAATATAGGCCAGGAACTGTTCCGTAACATGCGCCAGAGAAATCTCGGTAATATTGAGCTTCTCCTGCTCGATAAGCTGGAGCAACATATCCAGAGGGCCTTCAAATTGCTGGACTTTGACTCTCATAATGTTTTACGAATCACGAATAAAATACGAATGTACGAATTCGTAAATTCGTATGATTCATTATTCGTAAAGCTCATTTCGCGAAACTTCCTTTTATTGGCTGAACTAATTTTGCAAAGTCAGATGTTTTTAGCTCAATAGACTCAGTATAACTTCCAGCACTGGCGTGGAGTTTTTTTTGTTTGGCGAGCGAATTATCGAGGAGCACAGGAAGCTCGTATAGGTTGCCAAACGGATGAATGAGTCCAACTTTTGTTTTTAAAATTTTCGTGATATCAGATTCTTTGGCCATACTGACCTTTTTGGCTTTCAGAGCGTTCTTAACCTTTTTGAAGTCAACATATTTCTGCGCCGGAACAATTACCAGCGCAAACGACTTGTCAGACTTCACAAGCACAACCTTGGCTATCTCTTTGGTCTTGATGTGCTGGGTTTGCGCTTCATCGTGTGCAGTAAAGACTTTTTTATGTTCATGAAGCGCAAATTTGATTTTGTTTTCTTTGAGAAACTTTTCGAGTTTTTTATCCATTAGAAGTTCTTTTTTTCTTTCTATCCATAGCGTAGCCAATCAGTGCTGGGATAAGAATTATTAATAAAAAAATGGCCAAAAAGCAATGATAAAGACAATTATATAAGGAAAACCCTCAGAGAAACTTTTAAAAGACCAACCGCTAAACCAACCCAAGATCAAACTAATTCCAAGCAATCCAATTAAGAAACCTTTTTTCCAATATTTTATACTTTGCCACTGTGTTTTGAGATACATAGTTTTTATTTCTTTTCTTTTGGAATTTCGACTTTGATGTGCAGTTCCTTTAAGAGTTTGGGGTCAGCTTCGCTTGGCGCGTCCATGACTGAGGTCTGGCCCGATGAAGAAACTGGGAATGCAATGACTTCGCGGATGTTTTCTTCGTTTGCTAGAAGCATTATGAAGCGGTCAAAACCAGGCGCCATGCCAGCATGAGGGGGCGCGCCATATTCGTAGGCTTCGAGAATATGGCCGAAACGCTCCTCGGTTTGCTCTTTTGTTAATCCCATTATTTCAAAGACTTTTCTCTGAACCTTGGGGTCAGAAATGCGTACGCCGCCCGAGGCGATCTCCAGGCCATTGCAGACCAGGTCATACTGCTGGGCGCGAAGATTTCCTAAATCTTCGCCGCGCATAAGCTTTTCAACATGATCAGGATGAGGGGCTGAAAAAGGGTTGTGCGCAAAGGTGAATTTTTTACTGTCCTCGTCCCATTCGAAAAGCGGGAAATCTACGACCCAGGCAAACGCCAGAGTGTTGGGGTCACGTTCGTTTTCCGGCCTGGGGTCAAATTTATCCGCGCCGAACTGTTTGGCAGCTTCCTCGTGCGTAAATACTGGAAATGGTTTTTTCCAGACTTTTTTACCGAGGGCTTCCGCGATCTTCGTGTACATGCCCTCGACCACATCCAAAACCTCGCGCTGGTTCACGAACGACATCTCCAGGTCAATCTGGGTATGCTCGAGTTGCCTGTCGCCTCGCAAATCCTCATCGCGCATAGCGCGGGCCATCTGGTAGTAGCGCTCAAACCCGGCAATCATGAGGAGCTGCTTGTACTGCTGGGGAGCTTGCGGGAGCGCATAGAATTTGCCAGGCTGGAGGCGAGAGGGGACAAGGAAATCGCGCGCTCCTTCCGGTGAAGTTTTTGTTAAAAGGGGAGTTTCGATTTCTATAAAATTGATTTCGTTGAGATACGCCCGTACCATGCTCGCTACCCGTGCGCGCAGTTTCAAGTTTCCCGCCATTCGCTCTGAGCGCAAATCGAGATAACGGTATTTGAGCCTTGTTTCCTCGTTGACCTTTTTTGTATCATCAAGCTCAAAGGGCAAGGTTTTAGCCTCGCTCAAGATTTTCACCTCAGTGGCTTCCAGTTCCACTGTTCCGGTCGCCAAATCTGTATTGACAAGTTTTTCCGGCCGTTTGTTTACCTTACCTGTAATTGTGACAACGAACTCACTTCTTAATTTCCCAGCCGTTTCATGAGCCTCAGCTGAAACCTTCGGGTTGACCACGACCTGAATTTTGCCGGTCACATCCCGGACATCAAGAAAAATGAGCTTGCCGTGGTCGCGCCTCACATCCACCCAGCCGTTTATGGTGATTTCTTTATCAACATGTTTTAAACTTTCGAGAATGTAGGTTCTAGACATGTAAAAATTATACCATATAATAAGAACTATGGCTGGCAAAATAGTTCTTGATCTGGAAACCCATCCAGCCTTCGCTAAAGCTACGGCGGATTTCGTATGAACAAAATTGTATTAGACTTGGAGACTCAAAAAGAGTTCGCCGAGGTCGGCGGCAGAAGCAGCCACGGCAAGCTGCGGGTTTCGGTTTGCGGGATATACAGCTACGAGCAGGACCAATATCTTTGCTTTGACGAATCAAACCTCACCAAACTCGGGGAGATTCTCCAGGAAACCGATCTGGTGATCGGCTACAATATCAAAGATTTTGATTTTCAGGTGCTTCAGCCTTATTTCAATTTTTCCATGGACACAGTGCCCGCGCTCGATATTCTCCAAGAGGTGGAAAAAGTTTTGGGGCATCGCATTCGCCTCGAGGCGATCGCGCAGGCCACGCTCGGAACAGGGAAGACCGGTAGCGGGCTGGCGGCGATCGGACTGTGGCGATCGGGGAAATTAGAAGAGCTAAAATCCTATTGCCTCAATGACGTCAAGCTGACCCGCGATGTCTATGAATACGCCAAAGCCAACGGCAAACTGCTGTTCCAGGATTTTTTTGAAACCCGGGAGATAGCAATGAATATTCAAGAACCGGCGCCGAGAATTAACACCGTGGTGCAGTCAAGCTTATTTTAATGAAAAAACTTCTTCTCACGTTTCTGGGGTTCGTTGTGGTTATCTGGGCTACGATCTTTTTCTTTATTCCCGCATTCAGCGGGAAAATCACAGTTTCCCCGGGTTTTGAAACCGCCGGAATCACAATTCACTATTACGGCATCCTCATGGCAGTGGCTATATTGGCTGCTTTTATCGTTGCCGCCAAACTGGCACCGCGCTACGGGCTGAGCGCCTTGCATGTTGAAGGCGGACTCCCCCGGATGATTATTTTTGGGTTTTTAGGAGCGAGAATCTATTTCGTGGTTTTCGCTTGGCAATATTTTGGTTCGCATCTTGGGGACATTCCGCAAATCTGGAAAGGCGGCTTTTCTATTTACGGGGCCATCATTGGCGCGGCTATCGGCCTCGTCCTTTATGCCCGCAAAAATTCTCTACCCGCAGGAAAATTGTTTGACCTGGCAGCTCTGGCCGCGCCTCTGGCTCAGGCTATCGGCCGCTTTGGAAATTTTTTCAACCAGGAAGCCTTTGGTTATCCCACTGGCATGCCGTGGAAGCTTTACATCTCCCCGGCAAACCGGCCGAAAGAATATCTCACGGAAAGATATTTTCACCCTACGTTTCTTTACGAAGCCATATGGAATATCTTGGTGTTTGCAATATTGTTGTGGTTGTTTCGAAAAAGATCTCAGGACGCATCCGGCGGCTCGCAGAGCGGGCAGATGTTAGGGGCTTACCTCATTTTGTATTCTATTGGCAGATTTTTCATCGAGGGTATTAGACTTGATAGTTTTATGGTTGGCTCGATTCGCGCGGATCAGGCCACGGCCCTATTGATGTGCGCTCTTGGATTGGGTATTATTATCTACTATGCATATGATCGCCAAAAACAGGATAGTTAAATACCTGATTTTTTTACCCTCTGCCCTGATTCTGCTCACAGCTCTTTTGGGCAACCGCAGTGGTGCTCAGCGGTTCGGCAGTTATTATTTTGCTGTGGTAATAAGTTTAGTCGTGATTCTGGGTTTAGAATTGCGCCTTTTGCGCCGGACAACCAGAAACTTGGCCGATCTTTTGTGGCTCCTGCTGCCGTTTTTGTATTTGGTGGGGATTTTTGGCACAGTGGCCGCGACTTCGACCGGCATCGGCTTATTTTTTGCGATTTTTGCCAGTTATCTCTTTTATTTCTACCACAATCATTTTCCGTCGCCGATTCCTCTTTATATTGAGCAGACCTTTACTTTGTATGGAGCATTTCTCCTTTCGGTTTTCCTTTGGAGCCTCAATTTTGTTTTCACTCCGCCCTGGTGGGTTGTAAGCCTTCTCATGTTTGCCGGATTTTTTCCTTTGTTTTTGCAGGCATTTTATAAAATGGCGCGGTCAGCAGGAGAGGCGGGTTTTGACGCTTTGGTGGCCGCTCTTTTGATGGTGGAAATTTCTTGGGCAGTTTTGTTTTGGCCGGTGCATTTTTTTACTGCGGCCGTGGTTAGTTTCGGAGCCTTTTATCTTTTATACTTGATTTCGATGCAGTATTTTAAAAATCGTTTGAATCGCCGAAAAATTTATTTCCAAGTCTCCCTGATTTCAATCGTTGTTTTGATAACCTTAATGAGTAGCTCATGGCAGCCAATCAAATAGAATATGGACAAACAAATTAGGATTAAAAAGTTAATGCTGCTGGTGGCTTTATTCATAATAGGCAGCGGTGTTGGATCAATAATTTTTCAGAGATTTGTCTTGCCGCCGCTTTCCGCCTTGCCCCTGCTTCGCAATGTAAAAATTTTGGACAGCGAGACGCCGATTATCATTACCAGAAGGGAAGAAATACGAATCGATGCCGGGGTTAATATTCAGGAAGTGTTGAGCCGCGCAAAAGGCGCGCTTGTGAAGATATATGAGCGGACAAATGTTCTGTCCGGCGTAATTGTGACCAATGACGGACTGATTGTCGCGCCGAGTGCCGGCCTAAAAAGCGGAGCAAAACTGACAGTTGTTTCATCAAACGGCACGCCTCTCGACGGCATAGTCGCATTTACTGACGAACTCTCAGGCTTGGCCTTTCTGAAGATTCAGGCAAAAGATTTACCGGTTTTAAACGAGGCCCGGAGCGTAAACAAAAATCCCGGTGAAGCGTTGTTCGCTTTATCACTCGAAGAGTCGCTTAACGTCTCAGTACGGTCAGTACTGTTGCATACGCGGTCAGCAGCCGAACCAAGCATCAGCCGCGTTCACGACCTTTTCAGATTTAACGCGGGACTTGTGCTTGATCCAACACTGCCGTCAACCGCCGCCGGCTCAGTTATTGTTGACAAGGACGGATCATTAGTGGGGTTTGTGGTCAACGGAAAAGATCCGCAAGTAATTCGCACAGAGGATTTGAAAATCGCTCTCAGCAAATTTTTAGAAAGCGGTGATAAACAGATTATATGGCCCAGGCTTGCGGTTAACTATTTGATTATTGCACCGAGCCAGGCGAGGATATTAGAGTTACCTGCTAAACACGGAGTTGTATTACGGCAGGGCACGCAAATACTGCAGGCAGGTGATTTTATCTACCAGGTTGACGGGCGCGATATCAGTTTGGAAGAGGGTTTCGAACAGATGCTATTTGCCAAGAAACCCGGGGAAAAAGTAAAATTCAAACTATTGAGGCAAGGCAAGCAGCAGGAGATTGAAATAAATTTATGATCGCAGGTGTTAAAATAAAAAATTTAAAAATCCATCAGGATATTCCTGATACTGAAGAGCAAGCAACAAAGCTTGGTTTTCTCATGGAGATCCTGCGCTCCGACGAAGAAATTTTTAAGAAATTCGGGCAATCGACTATGACCGTTGCTTATCAGGGGACAATAAAAGGATTTCATTTTCATGAAAAACAGGATGATATGTGGTTCATGGCCAACGGACGCTGCCTGATCGTGCTCCATGATCTGCGGCCAGATTCCCCAACAAAAGGCGAAACGCAGACGCTTTATTCCGGAAAGGATGATTATAAATTGGTGGTGATTCCGGTCGGTGTTGCTCATGGTTATAAAGTATTATCCGAAGAGCCGGTTATCATGTTCTACCATACCACTGAGCCGTACGATCCTAGCAATCCGGATGAGAAGCGGATAGCATGGAACGACCCCTCAATAGGATTCAAATGGGAAGCTTATAATTAACCTAAGTCCTAATTGCTCTAATTGACCTAAACAAATCCCAATTTCCCAATTAGACATTAGTCATTGTTTAGAAATTAGAATAATTAGGTCAATTAGAAATTTTTTATGGATTGCGTATTCTGCAATATAGTTTCTTGGAAGACTCCTTCTCAGCGTGTTTATGAGGACGACAGTTTTATAGCGTTTCTGGACATCAATCCAGTAAATTTCGGACACACTCTCATTATCCCGCGCGAACACTATGCCAATTTTACTGAAACCCCCAACGAGGTTTTATGTGACATGACAGTGCTTGCCAAAAAAATCGCGCCCGCTGTTTTAGAGGCGATGAGTGCGCCGGCCTATAATGTGACCTTTAATGTTGGCACAGAAGCAGGTCAGGCCGTGCACCACGTTCATATGCATATTATTCCTCGCTATGCAGACGATGGGCACAAGCTATGGCACGGTAGAAGCGGTTATGCAGAAGGCGAAATGGGCTCGACAGCGAAGAAGATTAAAGAGAAAATACGTAATAAGTAGTAGGGTTGTAAGTTGTAAGTCTGGAGAAACCGATTTATAATTCAACTTACTACTTATTTACTTACTACTTAAGACTATGCGAATTTGGGTTTCCGGCAGTCTGGCCTATGATATTATTCTTGATTATCAGGGAAAATTTGCCGACCATATCAGACCCGAGAAACTGCACGTGATTTCTCTGAGTTTTTTGGTGCGCAGCGTGAACAAAACAATCGGAGGAACAGCAGGAAATATTGCATACAGCCTGGCAATGCTGGGGATGAAGCCATGCTTGCTTGCAGCAGTCGGAGAAGACGGCAAAGAGATGTTGGGGAGATATGGGAAATTGGGAATATCGGTAAAGAATATAAGGATTTCTCGATTGCCGACGGCAGCAGCATACATTATGACTGACAGCATGGATAACCAGATCACCGGATTCCATCCGGGTGCCATGAACGAGAAAATTAAACTGCCTAAACTTAAAAAGAATGATTGGGCAATTATTGCTGCAGAAAATCCGCGCAACATGGCGGCGCTTGCCAGGCATTACCAAAAAAATCAGATTCGCTACATTTTTGACCCAGGGCAGGCCATCACTTCGCTGTCCAAATCTCAAATGCGGCAGTGTGTAAGCGGAGCGGCAATAGTGATCGGGAATGATTATGAAATTGATAATATTTTTGGGAAAATAAAATCACCCCTCCCCAGCCCTCCCCCTCCCGACTTCGCCAAGGCTACGACGGGCACGCGAGGGGAGGGAAATAAAAACGAATTCCTCCCCCTTGAGGGGGGAGGTAAGGTGGGGGTGGTAATCATCCGCACCCTCGGCCCCAAAGGCTCGGAGATTGTTTGCCCTAACGGGAAAAAAATCAAAATTGGAGTCGCCCAGGTGAAAAAATCCGTTGATCCGACGGGAGCAGGGGATGCGTACCGGGCAGGGCTCATTTGTGGCATTATGCGCGGTTTTGACTTGAAAATAGCCGCCCAGCTAGGTGCTACATCTGCAGCTTTTGCTGTCGAGCATTATGGCACGCAAAATCACCACTTTAATTATGGTATACTTGTAAAACGGCATAATAAGAATTTCGAATCTAGAATTTAGTATAATAGAATGAAATACGATGTAAAAAATGTAAAACTTGCAGACAGCGGAAAGAAACGCATTGAATGGGCGGCAAAGGAGATGCCGGTTCTGACGAAAATGCGCGAGGATTTTGCCAAAAAAAAGCCTTTGAAGAATTTGAAGATAGCCGCGTGTCTGCATGTTACCGCTGAAACAGCGAATCTCATGCTGACTCTCAAGGCAGGCGGTGCAAAGCTCGCCCTCTGCGCCTCGAACCCACTATCCACTCAGGACGATGTAGCTGCCGCGCTGGTTCAGCATTATAAAATTCCGGTTTTCGCCCGAAGAGGAGAAAATCGCAAAGTCTATTACCAGCATCTCAATTCTGTTCTTGATTTCAGACCTAATATGACCATGGATGACGGGGCGGATCTGGTTAGCCTGTTGCATACTGAACGGGAAAAACAGGCTCGTGATATTTGGGGATCTTCAGAGGAAACGACTACCGGAGTAATCAGATTGAAAAGTTTGGCCAAATCCGGCAAGCTCAGATTCCCGGTAATAGCAGTCAATGACAGCAAAACGAAATTTATGTTTGATAATCGTTACGGCACTGGCCAGTCGACAGTCGACGGCATTATTCGCGCCACCAATATCTTACTCGCCGGGAAAAAATTCATAGTCGCGGGTTACGGCTGGTGCGGCCGAGGACTTGCTAACCGCGCGCGCGGTTGGGGGGCGCATGTGATTGTTACGGAAATCGATTACGTTAAAGCGCTTGAGGCGCGCATGGACGGTTTTGAAGTCATGACAATGCAAGAGGCTGCCGCGATTGGCGATATTTTTGTGACAGCCACCGGGGATATCAATGTTATTGATTTGCATATTTTTGAACGCATGAAAAACGGAGCGATTGTGGCCAACACCGGACATTTTGACGTGGAAATAAACGTAAAGGCTTTGGAAAAGATAGCGAAAGAAAAAATTGCGGTCCGGCCAAACCTCGTGGAATATAAAATACCCCCACTTCATCTCCCCCTTGCTAAGGGGGAGAAAGAGAGGGGGTTGAAATCCATTCTGCTCATTGCCGAGGGCCGGCTCGTTAATTTGGCCGCGGCCGAGGGCCATCCGGCGGCGGTGATGGATATGAGCTTTGCCGGGCAGACTGCCGCAGCCGATTACATCGCGAAAAATCACAGAAAGCTAAAAAAACAAGTTTACGGCCTTCCTGAAGATATTGATATCGGAATTGCCACATTAAAGCTGGAATCCATGGGCATCGAGATAGATACGCTTACCGCAGAGCAGAAAAAATATTTATCGAGCTGGGAGATGGGAACCTAGTATGAAGCTCCTTGTTACTGGCGGCGCAGGATTCATTGGTTCAAATTTTATACGCCATTGGTTAAAAAACCATCCCCAGGATGAGATTATTAGCTATGACAAACTGACCTACGCTGGAAATCGGGATAACCTCAAAGACGTTGCGGAGAATAAAAATTATAAATTTGTCTGGGGTGATATTTGCGATCTGTTTTTGCTGCAAAAAACTTTGCGTGAAAATGCGATAGATACAATTGTGCATTTTGCTGCCAGTACTCACGTTGATCGTTCGATTTTAGAAGCAAAAAAACAAAAGCATGCCAAAGATGTAGTAGATCTGTTTACAGAATCTCTGTCGTCCGATTTTGTGCTGAACAATGTCTGGGGTACGCAGGTATTGCTGGAGGCTGCGCTGAAGGCCGGGGTCAAACGGTTTCACCACATTTCCACTGATGAAGTGTTTGGGCATATCCCTCTTGAGTCAAAAAGCAAATTCAACGAGAGTTCCATGTATAGTCCGCGAAGTCCCTATGCCGCTTCCAAAGCCGCGGCTGATCATTTAGTCATGGCTTATCATAATACCTACGGCCTGCCGGTAACGGTCACCAATTGCTCCAACAATTACGGCCCCTATCATTTTCCAGAAAAATTTATTCCATTGGCAATTACCAATCTTTTGGAAGGCAAAAAGATCCCGGTTTATAAACCCGGAAACCAGATCCGCGATTGGCTTCATGTAGAGGATCATTACCGTGCAGTGGAGATGGTTTTGCTCAGAGGCAAGATTGGCGATACCTACTGTGTAGGCGGAATGCCCGGAGAAATCTCGAATCTGGACGTGGCGAAAATGATTGTGAAAATTCTAGGCAAATCAGAAGATGATATTACCTACGTTGTTGATCGGCCCGGACATGATGTGAAATACGCGATTGATTGGAGCAAAATCAAAACTCTCGGTTGGGAGCCGCAAAAAGATTTTGAGCATGGTCTTGCGGAAACTGCCGCATGGTATCAACAAAACGAATGGTGGTGGAAACCACTCAAAGAAAAAAACAAAGAATATTATCAGCAGCAGTACGGTAATTAAACTATTACCTTTTTATTCGCAATTGCATATAAAAAGGTAATGATATCTTTATGAAAATCCTGATTATTGGTTCTAGAGGAATGCTAGGGCAGGCGCTGGTTGCCGAATTTCAATCCAACAATGAGGTTATCGCCTGGGATCACGAGGATTTAGATATTACTGATAAACAAGCTACAAGCTACAAGCGACCCATCCTGACCTAGTAATCAATGCCGCTGCATATACTGATGTAGACGGGGCAGAGAAGAATTCTGAGCTAGCAAACAAAATCAACGGATATGCTGTAGGTTATCTTGCACAAGCATGCGAGGTGTTGGGCATATCGCTTGTGCATTACAGCACGGCTTATGTTTTTGACGGCGAAAAATCAGAAGGGTACAAAGAAGATGACCAACCGGATCCGCAGTCAGTCTATGCGGCTTCAAAATATCTCGGCGAACAGGAATTGCACAAAAATACTGACAAATTTTACCTCCTTAGGCTTTCCCGTTTATTCGGCAAACAGGGCCTCTCCGTGTCAGGCAAAAAAAGCTTTGTAAAACTGATGTTAGATTTGGCTAAAACCAAAACCGAGCTTGAGGTGGTGGACGAGGAGCTTTCCTCTTCGAATTATGCGCCGGATCTGGCCGGGCAGACCAGATATATCTTGGAACACAGTCTGCCTTTCGGGATATACCACTGTTCCAATGAAGGCTTCGCAACCTGGTACCAGATGGCCGAGGAGGTCTTTAAAATAAAAGCGATAGATGTTAAACTGATCCCGGTGCCAGCAAGCCGTTTCCCCAGGCCGGCAAAACGCCCGAAATTTGCGATACTTCTAAACACTAAACTGCCGCCGATCCGTTCATGGCAGGAAGCATTAAAAGAATTTTTGAGCTTTACGAATAGCTAATCAGTACGAATATACGAACCGAGATCGATTCGTATATTGGTAAAATTCGTAATTCGTAAAACTATGAAGGGTATTATCCTTGCTGGCGGCAATGGAACCAGACTCCTTCCGCTTACTAAAATAACAAGCAAACAACTCTTGCCGGTTTATGACAAGCCAATGGTGTTTTATCCATTGGAGACTTTGCTGAATGCCGGCATTAAAGATATCTTGTTTATTGTCGCGCCTAGCCATGCCGGTGATTTTCTAAAACTTCTTGGATCGGGAAAACAGTTTGGCGCCAAATTTACATATGAAATCCAGGACAAGCCCGAGGGATTAGCCCAGGCTTTCATCATAGGTGCGGAGTTTATTGCCGATGATAATGTTACGATGATCCTCGGCGATAATATTTTTGAAGATGATTTTAGCAAAACTATCATGAATTTTAAATCCGGCGGTCATGTTTTTGCCAAAGAGGTTCCAGATCCGGAACGGTTCGGCGTCGTCAAATTTGACGCGGATATGAATGCGGTGCAGATTGAGGAAAAACCAAAGACCCACCTTTCCAATTATGCAGTCACCGGACTTTACATTTATGACAATCGAGTAGTTGAGGCCGCTAGGCAAGCGCAGCCTTCTGAGCGCGGCGAGCTGGAAATTACAGAGCTTCATAATTGGTATTTGAAAAAAGGGGAACTAAAGGTTGATATTGTAAAAGGCGAATGGATTGACGCCGGGACTTTCGACACGCTGCTCCGGGCATCAAATCTAATGGCTGAAAAAGCCAAAAAAATCCAATAAGCTGAGTTGCGCTTATTCCTGCGATTTTTAACGGCTCAAACGCGTTTGAGCCGTTCAGCTCTGGACAAAGAGCGTTTTTTATGATATATTAGGAACTTAAATATGGACACCAACGACAAGGCTGAAAATGTAAAAACCATCCGTGAGCTTCTGGGCATGCCAGAGGATGAATTTGCCTTGCCCACTGCCGACGTTCCGCCTGCGCCCACGGCTCCGGCGCCGATTTACAATTTGCCTGTTCCGGAAATTGAAGAAGAGTTGAAGATGGCGGAGCAAGCCGAAACAAAAGCCGCGGCACCGCACGAACCAGAAGCCATAGTGTTTGAGCCAATCATTCAAGCGAAAAGCAAGGTGGCGCGTTATTTGGGACGTGATTGGGTGCGCTATCCGGTGATTTTTTTGGTGACGCTGGGATTTTTCTACCTGGTGCTGAATTTCCGCGGCCTGACTAAACAGATATTTGGTTTTATCATTCCTCCGACCAGTAACCAGGAAGCGGTTCTTGGCGATGAAAAAAACAACTATGAAAATTGGATCAAAAAATATTACGTATTCATAAATGACAAAGAGGTCATTGCCGCCAATGCTGATACTGATAAAGACGGCCTGACTAATATGGATGAGTACCACCTTGGCACCAACCCGTTTCGCTATGACACTGACAGGGACGGCAGAGATGATGGTTCGGAAACTTTGGCGGGCACCAATCCGCTGTATGAAGGCGTTCTCCTCGGCTACCAGCAGCAGGTCATTGCTGAAAATATTGATACAGACTCGATAGAATCCCGCCGCGATTTTGCCGTTAACAATAACGGTCAGATCGCCGGAGAGAACAAGGAGTTCCCGATCATTGAGGAACAGCGATTTATCGTTGACACTGCCAAACCCGGAGAGATTTTTATTCCTCGTCTGGGAACAGTCGCCCAAATCACCTGGTCTAAAGAGTTCAAGAATATGGAAGACGACCTGAAATACGGCGTTGCCCATCATCCGGAAACTCCTTTTCCGGGCGAGCGCGGTACTGCATCCATTCACGGCCATTCTTCCGGCAACTGGAATGACGGCAATTTCAAAACAGTGTTTACAAAGATTAATTTTTTGGAACCTGGCGATGAAGTATTCGTTAGTGTGTATTCCATAAATGGCGAAATGCGAAAATACCGCTTTATCGTGCGATCGGAAAAAGTCTACGCTAAAACCGATCCGGAGCAGTTCGCTGCGCGCGATGGATATTTTTTGAACCTTTCTACCAGCTGGCCGGTTGGCACAGCCCGCGAGAGATACGTGGTAACCACGGAACTTGCTGGTCTTTGATCCTCCCCCTTAGATTAAGGGGGAGTTAGAGGGGGTTATTTCCTCTACAATTAGCCAAAAAACCGCCTAAAACTCTTGACTTGGGGCGGTTTTTGTGCTATCATTGAGGGTCTTTTGATAGAAAAACCGCACTGATAGATTACCAAAGTTCCCGCCCGATTATGGGCCCAAATTTCAAGGAGATGACAATGAAGAAACAAATCACGTTTGTTTTGTTTGTTTTGTTTTTGGTTTCCGGCTCGGCCTTCGCGCAGCTCAAGCGGGTTTCGATATACGGAAACCGAAATGCGAATCCCGCGGCTGGGGTTCCCATGCCACCGCCCGCAACCCCGCCGGTAAAGCTTGCGGCGTTAGAAGCGCTCGCCGGCAAGACAGTCTGCCAGGCTGGCACTACCAGCCTCGACGAGTACGAACGCCGCTATGGGAATTTTCGCCGCGGCGCCTATCTGCACACCGGTGCAGTATATGCGAGCGAAGACCCGCGCTACGAGTTCGGCGCGGTCGCAGATGTTGAAATGCGTTTTACTCTCGACAAGGCCGGCGCGTTTATGGCCACGAACCAACCCTGCGACTTTACTTTGCGCGGCTGGTATGCAGTCGCTGCAGAAGAGGTCGAGGGTGGGCAGTACGATGGCCGGATCCTCGGATCAGTCGTGAGGTCGGGAGCCGACGCTGCTTGCGATTTCATTCCGCGCGATACATGCAGAATTGTTCGCGGCGGGGGTCGTGGTGCTGGAGCGGTTATTGCGACCACAGGAAGTGCGTCGCAAGAGCGCTACATAGCGATCGAGCTCTATCAAGAGGTGGTCGACCCATGGGGGCGCCAAGTCTTGATGGTCCGCGGCACCGGTTCGGATTTCGTCAAAGAGCTCGAGTCCAAGCAAGGACTCGGGATCGCGAAATTTCGGATCGAGCACAACAATGCACAGACGATCGCCAAGGACGCGGTCGCGGACATTTTTGGCGAAGGCCCAAGCGAGGCCACCCAGCTCGCTGAGGTTAACGCCGAGGACAACAAAGGCAGGGAAGCCGAGCGCCGGGAAAAGATCCAGGAGCGGATCGCCAAGCGTTCGAAAAAATAGACCAATGATTGGCCGTGATTGTTTTAGAGAAACGGAACTAGTGCAGTATGCGCTGGTTCCGTTTTCTTTTTGGCCAAGTTCGGATTGACAATAGTTCAAAGACGCAATATAGTTTAGGGTCAGTCAAAATAAAATCGTCCAACCAATTCCAATCAATTAGGAGGAACAGTCCATGAGATCGCTTGCTTTGATTCTGTTTTTGTTCGTTGCATCTGCCGTCAATGCCCAAACTCCGGCCGGCCGTACAAGCAAAAAAGAGATCGGTTACGGTACGGAGCTTCTGCCGCTCATTCAGATCCAACCGGATCAGTTCGATCTGACCACGGGGTTCAGCGGAAACCGAGTCGGGGAATTCAGACCTATAA
The DNA here is from genome assembly GCA_001779925.1 of Candidatus Doudnabacteria bacterium RIFCSPHIGHO2_01_FULL_46_14. GTDB lineage: Bacteria > Patescibacteriota > Doudnabacteria > UBA920 > 2-01-FULL-46-14 > 2-01-FULL-46-14. The sequence continues at coordinate 3,938 of MFEK01000001.1, read as the reverse complement.
CCGTGAAGTCCGGAACCGTACTCACTGCCAATCTGTTGGCATCCGGTTATATCCGGGTCGATCGCTGGCGGTTTGGCGGCGGGGTCAATCTGACGGTTCCGATGACGCGCGACTTTTCTACCACCAACAGCTTTCGCATGAAAAGATCGATCCGGGTCGGGCCTTTGGTGCAGGTAGAGCACCGGACATGGAACAACTGGTCTATCTTCGGCGGGTACACACAGTCCCGCTACACGATCATCAACTCGCTCGGGCGTCCGATCCCGCTCACTGTTCACCAGCCTCATGCGGGATTCAAATATATCGCGGGCAAATGGTCTTTTCCGGTATTTGGCGGGCCATCGTGGGGCGAAAAATCCGCAGCCGAGGATCGGATTTCAGTCAACAACAAGGCTTTTGTGGCTGCGGGTATTTTATATCAGCTTAGCGGCAAATAGGATTTGCAAGCAAGAAAAATTGGGATCAGTGCATTCTGCACTGATCCCTTTCTATTTTCGTCAGAATTTTTGTTACTGCTGCACAACGCTTGACTCTGCGGCTCAGAATAATTTAAAATAAGCAGCTAGCTTGTAATCGAAAGCCGGTGTTTTTACAGTTTCAAAGAGGGAATCATGATTCGAAAAGAGGTGAAAGATGAGAAAGTATTTTTGGTTGCTTTTGGTGTTCTGGGCGACGACGGGAGCTGTGCAGGCCCAAGAAATTGGCAGGCACGAGAGTCCGCACAACGATTGCATTGAACCTACGACTGAGCATTTTCATTGGAGAGTTATCGGCGGGAGGCGCGTTGCCACCGAGATCAAGAATCCGGAAGATTTGCGCAAATTCATTGCCGAAAACCCGGCCAATTGGCGGCGCATCGTAATTGACGAATGGAAGTGGGAACCCGTGCTTTTGGGCAAAGTGTTAGAGGCCGTACAGGCTGGGCGGATCGTTTCAATATCCTGGGATGAAATCCGGCAAAGACTGCGGGATGATCTCTCGTTAGAAAACTACATTATCCAAACAAAAATCCCGACCTGTATAATCCTTCGCAACATGATGATGGGGCCTTCGGCAGAGAATCCAGGTTCTCCGCCTGAGAGCGCTGGGACAGCACTTTACGACCCTACGGACATGAAGCCGGCATCGGCCTACATGTTCAAAGCATCAGATTTTACCTGGGCAGTTTTTGTCTGTTTCTGTTCGAATCCGGCTGAGGTGGATTTACCAAGCATTCCAGTCACAGATCTGAGAATTAAAAAATCAGGTCGGAACGTCACCGCGAATGACACAACCTTCAAGGAAGAAACACCAGCCAATCCGGGAAACCGCGTTCAGTTTGTAGTTGAAATCGATAGCGCTGGTAATCAGAGGATCCATCACAGCGTCATCACACGAGATGTGCTTCCTACGAGAACAACTTTTGTGTCCGGAAGCATGACTCTTGACGATGTGCCAGTCACGCAGTCGCAGGAGAAGGAATTTTTTCGGACAGGCATCAACCTTGGCGATTTTCCGCCCGATACAAAAAAGGCGGTCAAGTTTGATGTTGTAGTCGTTCGCGCGGAAGAGTTCCGAGCCGAAGCGTCGGCAACGGAAATTGTGAGGGTGACTTTGACGAACAGAGCATTTGTGAAGAGCGACGAGATGAGGGAAAAGGAAGCGGATGCAAGAATTATTGTCGTCATTCAACCGCAGGTACCGCAGCTTACTCTGGCAAAGGAGGTGCAGAGTATAAAAGCCGGACGAGGCACAGAGTTTTTTGAGTCAATAAGCGCGACAGCAGAAGAAGATATTCGCTACCGTGCAACTTTGACCACAAGGGACAGCACTATTGCTCAACGGCCGAAAATCCGGGACAGCTTGAACAACCTGGTTATTTACAAAGAGCGCACGTTGATGATCAACGGACGACAAGCATCTCGGGAGGAGGAGATGCGATTTTTCCAGGATGGAATTGAACTGCCAGAAATGCAACCAAATGCTACGCTGACCATAGTTTATGAGGCAGAGGTAGCCAGGACGAGCTCGTTCCAGGTTGATAGAGAGTACCGACTGGAAAACGAAATAATTGTAGCTACTGATCGTTTGGAGCGCAGGGACAACGCTTTGGTGCTATTGAGGATAAACAAAAAGCCAGAGCCGCTGCCAATACCAACTCCAGAAAGGAACCCGCCAAAGATCACGAAAAAGAAGATCGCGATTCCAGTGGCAATCGGCGCGGCAATACTTCTGGGGTTCAAATTCAAGCCAGGGCAAAAAGAAATCCCTAAAGTGCTAGAGCCGGAAAAACCTCCGTTTACCCAGCAGCCGAATACTGGGCGGCCATAGAACACCTCTCGGCCAATTAAGGCCAAACTAAGTAGAAAAGGGAATTAGGTAAGGATTCGCAAGAAATCCGCCTGATTCCCTTTCTTTTTGTGCAATTTGTACAAAGCAGGGGATGGCGTGTTCCGACATACTAAAATATTGACAATTAAGGTAAAGAGCACTAAACTCAACTATTAACATGAAATATTTGCGCACAAATAAGGCTTTGGTAGTTATTTTATTAGCTGGTGTTACGGCCGGGATTTTGTCCATGCCATTCGTAAAAGCTGCGGGTCCGGCTTTCAATATTTTTCCGATTTCCTACACGGGCGGGCAAAATGTTGATTTGCCTATGATTGACGCCAAGAACGTCACGAAAGGCGAAGGCTGGAGCGCGGATCAGGCGGATCATGATACCGGCATCCAGGCTGACCCGGGCGATATCATTGAATTTTCCGTTTATTATCACAACGGCACAGCGGATTCTGACGAAAACGTCGCCATTGGTACAATCATCAAAGCATTCTCCAGTCCAGGTCTTGGCACAGTCCAGCAGAACCACCGCGTAGCCGCGACAGTGGAAGCAAACAACGCCGCTTTGGTGGGCAGTGATGATGTTTCGCGCGGCGGGAGCATTCCCATTGCTGTCAGTGGCGCAACCCCGCAGTCCCTAAGTCTTGTGCCGGGAAGTACTAAATTGCGTTTCAATTTTGGTCAAAATCCAAATCAATCCGGGCAGACTATGGATGATTCGATTTTTGCGGATGGTATTGAGATCGGCGATGTGCGCGGCTGTTTTCAATATCATGGATTTGTGAATTTCCAGGTCCAGGTTTCCAGCCAGCAAGCTCAGCCTGGCCAGCCTGTCAGCGATTTCACTGTCACCAAAGAGGTGAGAAATATTAGCACTGGTTCGGGATTTGATCAAAATGAAATCGCTGCATCGCCCGGCCAAACTGTGGAGTTCAAAATTACAATTTCCCCAACGGGTGCAGCCCAGGATATGCGGGCCTCGGACATCATGGACAGCAGGCTTTCTTTTACAGGAACTGTTAATCGCTCGACCGGCGGCACTTTGAATTCCCCGGAATTTTTTACTTCCGCAGGAGTTCCTCTCGGCCAGCTTAGCCCGGGCGCCTCTGAGGTTATTACTTATCAAGCTCAAGTCAGCTCATTTTTTACAGGACAGGGCGTGGTTTTGGCAAATACGTCATTTGCCGCGAATGGCACCGTGACCAAGGATGACCAGGCCCAGGTCAGGGTTACCACCACTCAGCAGCCGCCTGGCCAGCCGCAGCTCGGAACTTTGCAGATCCAAAAAGAGGTCCGGAATGTTACGCAAAATATTGCCTTTAGCGATACCGAGGTCAATGCGAGGACAGGGGATACTGTTGAGTATCGCATCACCATCTCTGCACAGAACAATCCCGTGGCCAATGTGGGTGCCAGTGATGCGCTTGATAGCCGTTTGACTGCACAAGGCGCGGTGACTCTCGACGGCACTAGTATTCCGTCCGCGCAGTTTTTTGGCGGCTCATTTAATGTCGGCACTGTTACGCCCGGCCAAAACCGCGTCATTCTTTTTCAGGCTAACCTAAGTTCTGCTTTTTTTGCCTTTGCCACTCCTGGACAGACGTTTGCCAACGCAG